>NZ_JAUXXZ010000046.1 GCF_030684675.1 Daejeonella sp.
TAATTTGTCTATAGCTTATCAACATCAACAAATTAAAACAGACATAAACAAACAGATGAAAAAAGTAATTATAACATTCGCAATTGCAGCAGTATCCTTATTAAGTACCAAATCATTTGCACAGACTGCAAATTTGAACATCACCATTTCTGATGTCTTATCATTCAGTGTAACTCAGCCGGCATCATTGGATGTGAACTTCGATACAGAAACAAATTCTACAAACAAATTCAATATTTCTTACTTGATTGGTGCAGGTGGTGCATAGGCAGGTAAAGCAACAGGTTTAAATGTGGTACCGGTAGTTTATACAGTAACACAACAATAATTTTATGTTTGTTTTGGTTGAAATGAGGCTCTTCGGAGCCTTTTTTTGTTTTCGGAATTATTGAAACCGGTTCTTTCTTTTACAAGGATATAGCAGGATATTGACTTTATTAAATTAATTTTGACAGATACCCTTCTATTTAATATCTGATATATGCGTATAAGTTTTCATGGTGCTGCAAGGAATGTAACCGGGAGTAAGCATTTAATTTCTCTTGATAATGGAATAAAAATTTTACTTGACTGTGGGATGTTTCAGGGCATGGGCGAAGAAACTGATCAACTGAATGAGCATTTTGGATTCAACCCTGCAGAAATAAATTATCTTATCCTGAGCCATGCCCATATTGATCATTGCGGACTCATTCCCAGATTAATAGCCCAGGGATTTAAAGGTGAGGTGCTCTGTACTGCAGCAACCATGGATCTGGCTAGAATTTTACTAATGGATTCTGCAAGAATTCAGCAGCAGGATTCAGATTATAGCAATAAGCACAGGAAACGCAAAGGATTGCCTTTGCTTAAACCTTTGTACACAGAAGAAGATGCCATGCATGCATTGCGTCAGTTTAAGATTATAAAATACAATGCAGAGCATCGGATAAACGAAGATATCAGCGTTCTTTTAACAGACGTGGGCCATATCATCGGCAGCGCAGCTGTTCACCTTTCAATAAAGGAAAATGCTAAGACAACACGTTTAACCTTTAGTGGTGACGTTGGTCGTTACGGTGATCTGATCCTCAAGTCGCCCGAGACCTTCCCGCAATCAGATTATATCCTTCTTGAATCAACTTATGGTGATAGTTTGCATGAGGATGCTGAACCGGCGGAAAATTTACTCAAAGAAATCATTTATCAGACCTGTATTTTGAGGGGTGGTAAGGTAATTATCCCTGCATTCAGTGTTGGCCGTACCCAGGAATTACTTTATTCTTTGAATCATCTTGAAGAAAGAGGAATTCTGCCTGATGTAAAATATTATGTCGACAGCCCGCTATCCATCAAAGCTACAAATGTGGTTAAAAGCCATCCTGAGAATTTCAATAAGCACGTTCAGGATGTCATGCTTCACGATGATGACCCTTTTGATTTTAAAAATCTAAGTTTTATTCAGGATACAAGTGCTTCTATAGCCTTAAATACTGATCCGGAGCCTTGTGTAATAATTTCTGCTTCAGGAATGGCTGAAGCAGGGAGGGTTAAGCATCATATAAAAAACAATATCACTGATGAAAAGAATACCATTCTTATGGTAGGTTATTGCGAACCAAACTCACTAGGGGGAAGGTTAGCGGCAGGAAATAGTACAGTGACTATTTTCGGCGAAGAGTTTCCGGTTAGGGCTGAAATAAGGTCAGTTCGTTCTATGAGTGCTCATGGTGATTATAATGATTTGTTACAGTTTATTGCCTGTCAGGATCCTTCAAAGGTTAAAAAGGTATTTTTGGTACATGGCGAATATGATGTTCAACAAAACTTCGTGAAAAAGATCCTGGCCAAGGGATATAAAAATGTAGAGATCCCTGAAAGGCATCAGGAATTTATTCTGGATTAAAACAGGTAAAATTGCCTATTTTCAATTATTGTTAGATTAATACTATGAAATACCTCTTACTAAGTTTATTTATTTTCTCTGCATTTTCTGGCCACTCGCAAACTGTAACAATCAGGCAGGATCAGCAGATTAAAAAAATGGTGGATGAAGTATCTGCACAGAATATAGAGATGATCGTCAGAAAACTCGTGACCTTTGAAACAAGACATAGTCTGAGTGATACATTAAGTACCACAACCGGAATTGGCGCCGCCCGCAACTGGATTAAATCAGAGTTAGAACGTTATTCGAAAGCCTCAGGAGGGCGATTAAAGGTCGAATTCGATACGTTTACGCAGCCTGCCGACGGCCGGAGAATTGCAAGCCCAACTATCATGAAGAATGTTTTGGGAATACTTCCAGGTACAGATCCAGCTGATGACCGGGTATTTATTGTTTCAGGTCATTATGATTCAAGGGCATCTGATGTAAACGATTCTAAGATATTTGCTCCGGGTGCAAATGATGATGCTTCAGGAACAGCTGCTGCTATTGAACTGGCCCGTGTGATGAGTCAATATAAATTTAACTGCACCCTAATATTTGTAGCCATGGTTGCAGAAGAACAAGGCCTTTATGGAGCAGCGAATCTTGCGAAAAGAGCAAAAGCTGAAAAGTGGAACCTGGCGGGGATGATCACCAATGATATTGTGGGCAATACTTATGGGATGGAAACGGGTATTAAGGATAATAATAGTGTTAGAATCTTTAGTGAGGGGGTATCAGGCGTAGAAAGTCCTGAGGAGGCTGCCCGCAGAGCCAGTACCGGATCTGAGAATGATGGACAGGCACGGCAATTTGCTCGCTATTTGAAAGAAATTGGTGAAAGATATGTGGATCAGTTGAATGTGAAGCTGATTTATCGCCGTGACAGATATCTTAGAGGTGGTGATCATACTCCATTTTCACAACAGGGTTTTGCGGGTATCAGAATTACTGAAATGAATGAAGATTTTGACCGCCAGCATCAGAATGTAAGGAAAGAAAACGGTGTGGATTATGGAGACCTCCCTGATTTTGTGGATTATAATTATACTCAGAAAGTAACAAGAATGAATCTTGCCTCCCTTGCAAATCTTGCTCTAGCACCTCGTGAGCCTTTAAATGTGGGTGTTGTAACCAGCGGCCTGACTAATAAAACGGTACTTAAGTGGGAGAATCCTGTTGGAGAGAAACCTGCCGGATATTATGTGGTGATGAGAGAGACTACAAGTCCGGTTTGGGAGAAGAAATTTTTCATTACAGGTAACACTGCCAGCCTGAACTACTCAAAAGACAATTATTATTTCGGAGTTCAATCGGTAGACGCTGATGGACATGAAAGTCTGGTGGTGATTCCGAAGTCGGTTCGTTAATTATCTGATACTACGTTTGTTGATTACAAAATAGCCAATGGCGAATGTTAGAACTGCCACAATTAGGCTCACATAAATCTCCTGGCTCATCAGGTCGAACTCCATTTGTTCATTCTTATTATTCAGAACCTGCTTCATCATACTTTGCAATGCCAGCATCGGATGTGTATAAGGAATTGTGAATGCGTATTTCCAGCCCAGATTCGCAGTGATTATTCCGAAAATAGTGAGCACGAATCCGATGCCCATCGGCTTTAAGAAATCAGCCCAAAGCAGGCTAAATAAAAACTGAATGGATAAGATTCCCATTGAAGCAAGGAAAAGTTTAAGGTGTAACTTGAACAGGATACCTGAAATATCAAACTGATTGAACTTTAATTCAGGATTTAAAACATTCAATAAATACCCTGAAACAATAATAAAGCTGGCAAACAATGCTAAGCAAAGTGCATTCAAAAATACCACGTAAACATATTTGGCTGAATAAATGCTCCATTTGTGTATGGGAAGAGAGAACAGGCTTTTCCACATTTCAGCACGATGCTCTATATTATTTATAGAAAAGGTTTGGAAAATGATCAGGATTGGAAGAATGAGGCTGCCCATCACGCCTAAAAATGCTCCTGTGAATCTGAACCACTGCATTTTGGCAGAGAGAAACATTATTTTATCAGCATGGGTATAAAAACCGGCTGTAATCAGGATACATAAAATTAGCGGCAGTAATATAGCTGAAAGAAAAGCAAGGGTTTTTCTGGTCTTGTAGAATTCAGATTGAATTGAAAGTAAAAATCCCAGCATTTTATATTTGAGTAATGGATAGGAATAAATTTTCCAGATTTTGTTTACTCACTGTTAAGCTGTAAACTTTGTGATCATATTTTACAAGCAAGCTATTAATCTCTGCACTATGTTTTTCTGATAGGTAAGGTATGAGGATCGTATCTGATAAAATTTCTGCCTGATAACCATTTTTGCATAAAAGTTCCCTCGATCTGACCAGGTCATTGGTTTGGATCTCAAGATGTTTCTTACTGACATTATGAAGTTCTTCTATTGTTCCCTGAAAAAGTAATTTTCCACGATTTATAATTCCAATATGGGTAACCATTTTTTCGACCTCCGAAAGGAGATGACTTGAAATGAAAATGGTTTTCCCACGTTCTTCTACCAGTTTGCGGATAAGTTGCCTGATTTCAATTATTCCATTTGGGTCAAGTCCGTTGGTTGGTTCATCCAGAATCAGCAATTTTGGATCATGCAGAAGTGCAAGGGCGATTCCAAGTCGCTGTTTCATGCCCAGGGAATACTTGCCTGCCTTTTTATTTGCATGTTCCGTCAGATTTACCAGATCGAGCATTTCATTAACCCTTGTGGTATTTACATGCAGGAGCAAGGCTCTGTTCAGTAAATTTTCCTTTCCGGATAAATGAGAATATATTGCCGGCTGCTCAATTAATGAACCGATTCCTGAAAGTATTTCTATTCGATTTTTATTCAGGTCTTTGCCAAAAAGAAATACCTTTCCTTTTTCGGTCTGGAGTAGATTAAGCAGCACCTTAATAGTTGTAGTCTTCCCTGCTCCGTTAGGCCCAAGAAATCCATAGATACTTCCCTCCCTGACATTAAGGGAGACCTGATCAAGAACCAGCTGATTACCAAATCGATAGGATAGATTCCTGGTTTCAATAATCAACCCTGGCTTCATTTATTATTTGAGGACAGTGCTGACAAGGTTCTTGAGTGAAGGTACCTGAAGTTTTAATCCTGCACGCTGTTTTTCAACAGGGATTTCATTATTAAGATTTGAAACCAGTAATCCGATAAGCAGGAATAATGGAACAAGTAACATTATGAATGGAGATACGCAATTGGTTAATTTTTTCATATTTTCCTTTTTTGATAGAACAAATAAATACTTAAAAAAACTCTTGCTGAAATCTATTAGACCAAGGGGCAATTTTTACAGACCAACGGTACTTTTTATGCATCCTATAATTGATAGCTTGTATTTGCTTGTTGGCAGATTGATTTGGCCTGTTGGTCGAAACTGAATACTTTAAACCGGCGGAAAAGCTATTTTCGATTATGAATAAATCTATGCGGGTTCTTACTCATATTATTGTTTGGATCGCATTACTGTTGCTCTTTATGTTTATGGGCAGTAATGGTAAGATTGTGCACAAGACAGTAGTTGTATTTGTCTACTTCGGATTAATTAATATCACGATTTTTTACATTAATTACCTGTTCATTCTTCCCACATTCCTGAACCGTAAGAAGTATTTGTGGTGTGCAATTGTCATACTTTTTCTGGTACTCATTTCGTCTTTTGTGAAATGTGGTTTAGCCTATTATTTCTATGATATAATAATTAAGCGGGATTCCGGAAAGCATATCATGGCTTTCTGGGACTATTTTATGAGTGCCGCATTTGTAAGTTGTCTTTTTATCTTCCTCAGCGCTGTTTTAAAATTCGTTACCGATTGGTTTTCAAATGAAAAAATTAAAAGCAACCTTGAGAACGAAAAACTGATTTCGGAGCTGGCTTTTTTAAAATCTCAGATCAATCCCCACTTTTTGTTTAATTCATTAAATAATATCTATTCACTGGCATATCAGAAATCAGAGAAAACCCCTGAGGCTATTTTAAAACTCTCTGAGATCATGAGGTATATGCTTTATGAAAGCAATGAAGATAAAGTGGCTCTTGCAGATGAGATACGCTACCTTGAAAATTATATTGAACTTCAGAAATTAAGATTTAAAGATAATAGTTATATCAAATTTGAAATAACTGGGGAGGTAGAAGCTCAAAAGATCACACCACTGGTACTTATTTCCTTTGTTGAAAATGCTTTTAAACATGGAGTAGCTACTGATAAGGAAGTGCCAATAAGTATACTTTTGAACATAGAACCCGGTAAGATATTCTTCAGAACAATTAACAAAAAGAGCAATCAGAACAAGGATGAAACCGGGGGAATAGGTTTGCAAAATGTTCGCAGGAGGCTGGACTTATTATACAAAGACAATTATGAACTGCATATTCAGGATAAGAATGATATTTATAATTGCGAATTATATCTAAATTTATAGAATGATACGTTGTCTGGTAGTTGATGATGAGCCTCTGGCTTTGGATATTCTTGAGGATTATATCAAAAAAGTTCCATTTTTGACTTTGGTAAAAACCACAACCAGCGCTATTGAAGGCTTATCTTTGGTTCAGAGCGGTGCCATTGACCTTGTTTTTTTAGATGTTCAGATGCCCGAATTGACAGGAATTCAGTTCTTAAAAATAATAAATGGCAAATGCGATGTTATACTCACTACGGCCTATTCGCAGTATGCTTTAGATGGATATGAGCTGGATGTAGTGGATTACCTTCTTAAACCAATTGCCTTCGATCGTTTCTATAAGGCAGCTCAAAAGGTTCTTCAGAATAAAGGCAATAATCATTCACCTGTTCCCGAATCACCTGCTGTTCAACAAAACAATCATGACTTTATTTTTGTAAAAACCGAACATAAGATCCAGAAAATATACCTTGATGATATACTTTACATTGAAGGCCTGAAAGATTATATATCTATTTTTACAGCAACAGAAAGGATAATAACCCTGCAGAATATGAAGAAAATGGAGGAGTCATTGCCCCCTAAGTCCTTTATCAGGGTTCATAAGTCCTATATCATATCACTGGGTAAGATTGAAAGTATAGAGCGAAGCAGAATTCAGATCGGAGATAAGACTATTCCAATTGGTGATACCTACAGAGATTATTTTTTTAGGCAAATTGAAGACAAGAATATAGGATAGATTTACTTCGTTTACTTTCAGAGAGCCTTTTTTATAGACTCTTCTGTATAGTTCATAATTTCTTCCATCGATTTGCCATCAGGGTCAAGGGGTTCCAGAACCTCCCAACTCATTCTTTCGCCAAAGCTTAATGGAAATGCACCGAATTGCACCAGTTTCCAGGAGTTTCTGATTACAATAGGTACTATAAGTGCATTAGGAGCCTTTTTTAAAATTGTAGCAACACCGCCTATAGCAAATGGCTTTAATTTACCATCCTTTGAGCGGGTTCCTTCGGGGAAAATAACAGTCGACCAATTGTTGGCTTTCATTCTTTCGGCCAGTTTTAGAATTTCTACAACCGCCTGTTTACTGTCTTTTCTGTCAATATTAGCACCACCTCCATATTTCAGATTGAATGAAATGCTTGGGATTCCCTTTGTTAATTCAATTTTCGATATAAACTTAGCATGTTGCTTCCTGAGGAACCAGATGAGGGGAGGAATATCATACAAACTTTGATGATTGGCTATAAAAATTATCGGCCGTTTATCGGGTAATTGGTAAGGATTTTTGAAACTTATCGAACTTCCCATGAGGTAATAGGTGCTCAGCAGGAAGAAGTTCATAAGATCGACTGATTTTTTGTGTGTTTCCTGACCGCCAAACTTAAAACATACCCATTGAATCGGATGAAACAGGCAGAGGAAAAACCCAAAAAATAAATAGTGGATCGGTGAAAAGATATAGCCTAAAAATTTATTCATATAGTTTTATTATGCGGATGGGAAACCATCAATTAAGCCAGTTTATTCGTTAAGTACAAAATTTTCACTTTTAAAATTGCTGCAACACTTAGTGAATCTGTTATTTCGCCATTTAAAACCATTTGATATGCGGTTTCAAAAGGTAATTTACGAACAATCAAATCTTCGCTTTCTTCCGGACTTGATTCGCCAAATCTAAGTTGTCTTGCGAGATAAATAATACCCAGTTCATCACTCACAGAATTAGACAGATGAATTTTTTGAATCTCTATCCATTCTTCTGCTTTAATTCCTGTTTCTTCCAATAATTCCCTTTGGGCACTTAAAACCGGATCATTATTAAGTAAACCGCCACCTTCCGGGATTTCCCAACTATATTGCTTCAGGGGAAAGCGATACTGTCCAACAAGCCAGGTATTATTTTCCTCATCCAGCGGGATAATCCCAATAGCCAGGTTTTTAAAATGGACTTCACCGTAAATTCCATTCCCGCCACCCGGATTAATTACCTGATGTTCAGTCAGACTAATCCATGGATTCTCATAAATCTTTTCACTCGAAAGGGTTTTCCAGGGGTTTAGGTTCGGATGCTTCATCAGTACAATATTAAACAAAAAAGCCTTCTTTCTGTAAAGAGAGAAGGCTTTAAAGTGTTATAATTAGGTATTAAGCCAGATTGAAGGCTTTTTTAACCTGATCAATATAATCTAGTTTTTCCCA
Source organism: Daejeonella sp. (assembly GCF_030684675.1). GTDB lineage: Bacteria > Bacteroidota > Bacteroidia > Sphingobacteriales > Sphingobacteriaceae > Daejeonella. The sequence continues at coordinate 8,569 of NZ_JAUXXZ010000046.1, forward strand.
GGTAAACAGCTCAACTTCTACAGTTTTACTATCTCCGTTATTTCCTAAGAACGTTTTAGTTACCACCTCATTTTGGCGGCCCATATGACCATAAGCTGCGGTTTCAGAATATATTGGATTACGAAGCTTTAAGCGGGTTTCGATTCCGTATGGAGTCATGTCAAAAATAGAAGATATTTTTTGTGCAATCTCACCATCATTAAGTCCAACTTTGGCAGTTCCGTACGTATCAACAAAAATTCCCATTGGATCTTTAACACCAATTGCATAAGATACCTGTACCAGAATTTCACTACAAACTCCTGCGGCAACCAGGTTTTTAGCAATATGACGGGTTGCATAGGCTGCTGAACGATCCACTTTTGAAGGATCTTTTCCTGAGAATGCACCACCCCCATGTGCACCCTTACCACCATAGGTATCTACAATGATCTTACGACCTGTTAATCCGGTGTCTCCATGAGGTCCGCCTATCACGAATTTTCCTGTAGGATTGATGTGGTATTTGATCGCATCAGTGAAAAGCACCTGAAGCTCTGGTTTAAGTTGTGCTTTTATTCTTGGAATTAAGATAGAGATGATATCCTCCTGAATCTTTTTCTGCATGTTTACTTCTGTGTCGAAGTCATCATGCTGAGTAGATACCACGATCGCATCGATACGAATTGGTCTGTGGTCATCACTATATTCTATAGTTACCTGTGATTTCGCATCCGGGCGAAGATATTTAATTGCAGAATTCTCTCTGCGCAGTACAGCAAGTTCTGTTAATATCTTGTGCGCAAGATCTAATGCCAATGGCATATAGTTATCGGTTTCGCCTGTAGCATAACCAAACATCATTCCCTGGTCACCTGCACCCTGGTCTTGTTTTTTAACTCTGTCTACTCCTTGATTGATATCAGCGGATTGCTCATGAATTGCAGAGATAACACCACATGAATCAGCCTCGAACATATATTCAGATTTGGTGTAGCCAATTTTACGAACCACTTCACGGGCAATTCTTTGCACATCAAGGTAAGTTTGTGACTTAACCTCTCCGGCTAATACAACAAGACCTGTTGTAACCAGGGTTTCGCAGGCAACCTTTGAATCAGGATCCCAGGCTAAGAAGTTATCGATTAATGCATCTGATATCTGATCAGCCACTTTATCCGGGTGACCTTCTGATACTGATTCGGAGGTAAATAAATAAGGCATAGAGTTTTAATTAATATTTAAAAATAAGAGATTTCGTAAAATGCAGAAAGCAGATGGAGTGTTTTGATCGATGTAAAAACCGGCAGAATGTTTTAGCACTTTTTTTTACGTGGTTGCAATCAACGCAAATCGATCCACTTTTTTGCAAGGCAAAAGTAGGATAAATATTATGTTCTAAAAAATTTAAGAGTATTTTTGGAGTTAAAATCTAAATTTAGTTGAAAAGAAAAATTTTATTCGTTATCAATCCGATTTCAGGTGGGAAAGCCAAATATAATTTTCCGAAAAAGATTGATAAATATCTGGATAAGAGCAAATTTGACTATGAATGTGTCTTTACAGATTATCATGGTCATGGATCTCTTCTGGCAGTTGAAGCGATCAGAAATGGTGTAGATATTCTGGTTGCAGTGGGAGGTGATGGCACCATAAATGAGGTAGCAACAGAAGTTGAGGGAACTGATAAGTTAATGGGAATCATACCATTTGGATCAGGGAACGGACTGGCCAGATCTTTGGGGATTCCAATAGCGGAGGTTCAGGCTATCAAAAGAATAAATAATCTTCATGTTAGTACAATCGATTCAGGCACTTTTAATGGCAGGAAGTTCTTTAATATGGCTGGTATCGGATTTGATGCACAGATCAGTTCACGTTTTGCTGAAAATGTTAAACGCGGTCTCAGTAGCTACATTAAAATAGCATTCTCAGAAGTTTCTAATTATCGTTCTCAGCATTATCGTTTGACCATAGATGGAAAAGAATATGAGCATCAGGCATTTATGATTAGCGTTGCTAACTCGTCGCAGTATGGGAACAACGCGCATATTTCTCCTTTCGCCTCCCTGAATGATGGCATGCTGGATATTTGTATCCTAAAACCATTCCCGCTTTATAAGTTTCCTGCATTGGTGCTTAGAATGTTCAGAAAGAATACTCATAAATCAAATTATTTGGAGATAATTCAGGGCAGTAATATCACTATTAAGAGAGAGAGTGATGCGGCTGTTCATCTGGATGGAGATCCCTTTAATATGGGGACAATACTGAGTATAGGAGTTAACCCACATTCTTTAAATATTCTTAATTAATTATGTCTAAAAAGAATAAAGGTCTTCAGGGGGTTGTATATTCTACAGATCCTGACTTTGGTTATATTTCTGATGATCTTGAAATCCAGGAAACTCCCGAACCCCGACTGCAGGATTTGAGGGTACAACTCGACAGGAAACAACGCGGGGGGAAAGCGGTTACACTGGTTACTGGTTTTGCAGGAAAACAGGAAGATCTCGAGCAGCTTGCTAAAAGGCTTAAACAGAAATGCGGTGTTGGTGGGTCAGCGAAAGATGGTGAAATTATTATTCAGGGAGATTTTCGTGAAAAGGTTTTGGCTTTACTTCTTGCCGAGGGGTATAAAGCTAAAAAATCCGGAGGCTGATTGGAGCCTTTATCGTATTGAAATTAAGGGCTTTATGCCTTAGTGTTAAAATTACAATTAGCTGATTTTGAGACAGTTTTATTGTAATGATGAAAATTTTACTCCGTACCTTTGTAAAAATCTTGTTATAAAAGGAATGGATACCAATAAAATTTCGGCCGAAAGGTTAGATCTTGCATACCTGAAGCTTAAGCAGGAAAAATCAATTTATCATCAATTATCTCCGGCTGCTTTAATTGAACAGGCCATTCTGAACGGAGAGGGTAAACTTGCTGAAAGCGGAGCTTTTGCTGCAGATACAGGTGAGTTTACCGGCAGGTCTCCTAAAGACCGTTTCATTATTTACGACAATATTACTTCGGATACAGTGTGGTGGGGAGATATTAATATTCCGATGAGTCCCGATAATTTCGATGCCCTGTATGCCAGGGTGCGGAACTATCTGTCTGATAAAGATATTTATGTTCGTGATTGTTATGCTTGTGCAGCCGAACAGTACAGAGTGGATATCAGGATAGTTTCGGAAACTGCCTATCAAAATCTTTTTGCAAATAATTTATTCCTTCGGCCAGAGCTGGTAAATCCTGATTCTCAGCCTGAATGGACAATTATTACTGCACCCGGATTTCTGGCTGAACCTACAAGGGACGGAACCAGACAGCATAATTTCTCTATCATAAATTTTTCAAGCAAGATCATTCTGATCGGTGGAACCGGTTATACAGGAGAGATAAAGAAAGGAATATTCTCTGTTTTAAATTTCATCTTACCTCAGCAGCACCGGGTTCTTTCCATGCATTGCTCTGCTAATAAAGGTAAGAAAGGAGATACCGCTTTGTTTTTTGGCCTGTCGGGTACTGGCAAAACAACCCTTTCTGCAGATCCTGACCGGGCACTTATTGGTGATGATGAACATGGCTGGGATGAGGAGACAGTATTTAACTTTGAAGGTGGTTGCTATGCCAAATGTGTAGATTTAAGCCAGGTGAAGGAACCCCAGATTTTCAAAGCTGTAAAGTTTGGGGCATTACTGGAGAATATTAATTTTTTTGAGAATACAAGGATCGTTGATTTCAGCAATACACATAAAACAGAAAACACAAGGGTAGCTTATCCCATTGATTATATTGATAATGCCCTTATCCCTTCGATAGCACCCGGACCCAGGAATATCTTTTTTCTGACAGCTGATGCATTTGGAGTGCTGCCTCCGATATCCCGATTGAGCAGATCACAGGCTATGTACCATTTTATTTCAGGTTATACAGCCAAAGTTGCCGGTACAGAAGCTGATGTTGCCGAACCCCAGTTAACATTTTCGGCTTGCTTTGGAAAGGCCTTTCTACCCCTTCATCCGGCTAAGTATGCAGCGCTTCTTGGAAAGAAAATAGTTGAAGGAGATATAAATGTATGGCTGGTTAATACCGGATGGACAGGAGGAGCATATGGAATAGGTACAAGAATGAAGCTTTCATATACCAGAGCAATGATCAGTGCTGCCCTAAATAACGATTTGAATTTAGTTCAATATGAACAACATCCGGTTTTTGATTTGGCTATGCCATTGTCCTGCCCCGGTGTGCCTTCAGAAATTTTAAACCCACGTACTACCTGGAATGATAAAGAAGCCTATGATCAGAAAGCTTTAATTCTGGCACAGGCATTTGTATCAAATTTTAAACAATATGAAGAATACACTGATAATGAGATAATTAGTGCTAATCCTAAAGTATTTTTAAATGTTTAGCCTTTAAAATCCTTCAGCAAATTTGCAATTGCAATAAAAAATAGTTTTCATTGTAAAATGATTATCAGGTTTTGATGATAATCATCTTTTAGAACGGCACGTTTCTTGCCACATTCTAGGGATGGCTTTGACAGGATTGAATAAATAGGATTAATAAATTCACAAAAAATTTTTTATTAACTCGAAAATTATATTTTTGTTATCCCGAACTAATTGGGAGACAAACAAATTATATTTTTAAAAATCATAGAAAATTAACATTAACATAATAACACCAAACAAAAAATCAATTAACTTATATTATCTAATCAACAACTAAAACTAAATTTTAAAAAAATGGCGAACGCACCAAAACCAACAACAGCTAAGAAAGAGAGCTCTGGTTCAAGCATTTTTGCAAGTCTATCTATTGTGATGTGTATTCTTGTCGGAGTACTGTTATGGAAATTTGTAATGGGAGATCCTGCTAATTTTGAAGGTGGAGATCCTGAGAACGGTCACCCACTATCAGGTAACTACTTCGGAATGGTTTACAAAGGAGGATATGTTGTACCAGTACTGATGGGTTTATTCCTTATGGTGATCGTATTTTCATTCGAGCGTTTCTTTGTTATCGGAAAAGCTACTGGTAAAGGAAATGTTGACCAGTTTGTTAAAAAGATTCAGGGATTCATCGGTGCCGGAAATATTGATTCAGCTATTTCAGAATGTGATAAACAAGCAGGTTCTGTTGCGAATGTTATCAAATCGGGATTGAAGAAATACAAAGAAATGGAAGTTGAACCTAAGATGGATACTGAGCAGAAATGTCTTGCAATCCAAAAAGATATTGAAGAAGCAACTGCTTTAGAGATGCCCATGCTGGAGCAAAACCTGACTGTTATAGCAACTCTTGTATCAATAGGAACTTTGATGGGACTGTTAGGTACGGTAACAGGTATGATTAAGGCCTTCGCGGCATTATCAACTGCAGGTTCTCCGGATCAGGCAGCTCTTGCAAATGGTATTTCTGAGGCCTTGATCAATACTGCAACTGGTATTGCTACTTCTGCTTTGGCAATTGTTATGTATAACCTATTTACTTCTAAAATTGATAAATTGACATATGCTATCGATGAGGCAGGTTTCTCTATCGTTCAAACATATGCAAGTACTCATAAATAATAGTTTTTGAAAATTTATTCCGGGCTTTATGGAAAATCCGGAATATTTTCATCTCTATAGTAAATAGTTAATAATTAAAAAATAAGCAATGCCTAGAATTAAAGTTGCCAGAAAGAGTACAGCTATCGACATGACAGCAATGTGTGATGTGGCGTTTTTGTTGCTTACCTTCTTTATCCTAACAGCAACAGCCCGTCAGCCAGAGCCTCTTCCTGTTGATACCCCGGCATCAACAGTAAAGTTCAAACTGCCTGATTTGGATATAGCAACACTGACTATCGGTCAGAAAGGTAAAGTGTTTTTTGGAGTACCAGGTCAACCTATCCGCAAGCGGACTCTTGAATTGATGGGCGAAAAGTATCAGATCCAGTTTACAGATGAGGAAAAGACTCGTTTTTCAGTAATGGAAAGTTTTGGGGTTCCAATTGGTAATCTGAAGCAGATCATCATGATGAAAGGCGACGATCGGAATAAAGCCGGATTGCAGCCTGGAATTCCTACTGATTCAGTAGGTGTGCGTCCATCTGAATTACATGACTGGTTATTATCAGCCCGTTATGCAACCAAAGAGCTTAACAATGTTGATATGCGTGTCAGTATTAAAGGTGATTCAAAAGAAGAATACCCTGCAATTAAGAAAATATTGGGAATCCTTCAGGATCAGAATATTAACAAATTTAGTCTGATCACCTCTTTGAGGGCAGACGAAAAGTAATTCGTAAAATTAATATAAAACGCGATGGCAGAATTAGATACCTCCGGCGGGGGTAAGCATAAAGGCGGTAAAGTTAGAAGTAAGAAGCAATCAACACGTGTGGATTTAACCGCAATGGTGGATTTGGCTTTCCTTTTAATCACTTTCTTTATGCTTACCACTACACTGGCTAAACCTCAGGCAATGGATTTAGCCATGCCTGATAAGGAAAAACAAGATCAGCAGGAATTAACTATCGCTGATAACAGAACAATGACCATACTTCTTGGTGCAGACAATCGTCTGGAATGGTATATGGGACTTGTTGATAAACCTCTGACTCCTCCCCAGGTTGATAACTATGGAAGAAATGGAATCAGAAAGGCTCTGGTTGAGAATGCTAAAAAAGTTATAGCAGCAACTGGTGATCCAAGTAAAGGATTGATCGTGTTAATTAAACCCAGCGATCAGTCAAATTATAGAAATTTTGTAGACATCCTTGATGAGATGAAAGTTTCAAATATCGATAGGTATGCGATCGTTGAGATCTCTGATCCTGATATTGCTTTGTTAAAACGTGATGGTATCTACAAATAGTTATTTTAAACAAATATTAACCCTTTAAAGAATTAAATATGTTAGGGTCTAAAATAGATTTATTCAACCCGCAATGGCTGGATGTTGTATTTGCCGGGAGAAATAAAAGCTATGGAGCTTATGAGTTAAGGAAAGGTAATTCTAAGACTACAAGCCGAGCAGTGATTATTGGCTCTTTGCTATTTATAACTTTGGTTTCATTACCATTGATTATAAGGTATATCTCCGGAATATTGCCAGAAGAAGAGAAGGTCAAGATTACTGAGGTAGTTTTGGCACCTCCACCTCCAATTAACAAGGAAGAATTGCCTCCACCTCCACCGGAGCCACCTAAACCTAAAATTGATCAGATTAAATTTCCTCCTCCTGTAGTTGTTCCTGCAGAGCAGGTAAGGGATGAGGAGCCCCCAACAGTTGAAGAACTGAAAGTTGCTGATCCTGGTCAGAAAACAATTGAAGGTGATCCGAATGCAGATATCGTAATTGATGAGCCTGTAGGTGAAGCACCTAAAGAAGTTGCTGTCATCGAGGATAACAGTATCAGGGATTTCGCAAGTGTTGAAGTACTTCCTGAATTTCAGGGCGGTATGGCCGGATGGGGAAAATATCTTCAGAAAAATCTGAAATATCCTCCAATGGCTCGTGAAAACAACATAACTGGCCGTGTAATTATGAGCTTTGTAGTTGAGAAAAATGGTCAGTTAACAGATATCAAAGTATTAAGAGGTATCGGTGGCGGATGTGATGAGGAAGCTATAAGGGTATTGAAAAATGCACCGGCCTGGAAGCCAGGTATACAAAATGGTCGTCCGGTGCGTGTTGCTTACACTATGCCTATCTTCTTCCAGTTGGCAGGACAATAATTGTCTATGTCTTTCTCTAAAGAAGAAAAGAAGATACAGAAATCGCCCGCAAAGCGATTTCTGTTTATTTTAGGGCTTGGGATGTTTGCGCTATACTTTGCATTAGGTGTCGCGATTATATTCTGGAAAGATTTTCCAATTAATCTCGATTTCGGTTACAGAGTAGCTTTTGCATTGCTCCTGATCATTTATTCTTTTATCAGGTTTGTGCGTTTATTACGCTCTTAATGATTAATATGAAAAGAATCAGGTATATTTTTTCGGCAGGTTTTCTGTTCGTTCTTTTTTCATGTCAGAATAATACCGCTTCCGTTCAGCAATCATATACAAGTGGTTATGAGCAAATTTTGGTTGATGAATCGTTTGCACCAATCATTGAGGATCAGGAATATTTGTTTGAAAGCACCTATGCAGATGCTAAGCTGGATCTGGTAATGAAATCTGAAAATGAATTATTAAATTTGTTTTTAAGTGATAGTATTCAGGTGGCAGTTTTATCCCGGCTTTTGACTCCTGAAGAGACGAAGCACTTTGAGGGACGAAATATAAAGATTCGTATTAATCGCTTTGCGATAGACGGTATAGCACTTATTACAAAGAATCCTTCAAAAGATTCTACTGTTCTTGTTCAGGATATCATTAAAGTTTTGAAAGGTACTGGTTCAGCCATTCAAAGTTTAGTGTTTGACAATGCAAACTCGAGTACAGTAAGATACTTTAAGGAACTTGCAGGCGTTAAAGAACTTCCTGCAAATGGTGTTTATGCACTTAAGTCCAATGCTGAAGTAATCAGGTACGTTCATGAGAACCCTGGCGCAATTGGAGTTGTAGGTGTCAACTGGATGGTACAGCCTCCAACCGATCTCGAGGAGATTGTGGAGGGTTTGAAAATATTGGGAGTAAAAAATTTAGAAGGTCAAGCAGGATCTGATGCCTTCTATAAACCTACTCAAAATGACATTGCATTGGGATTATATCCATTGACAAGGTCATTGTACATAATTAACTGTGAAGGTGGTGCAGGTTTAGGCACAGGTTTTGCATCATTCATTGCAGGTGAACGTGGACAAAGGGTTGTACTTAAATCCGGACTTTTGCCGGATAGCATTCCTTCACGGGAGATAAATATTGTAAACTAAATTAAAATTGTAACATGATGAACAAGGCAGTAAAAATAACCTTGGGGTTGATATTAGTTGGTTCAGCAGTTTTTGCTCAGAGTTTAGCTGATGCCCGTAAGGCAATTGATGCGGAACAGTACCAGAAAGGAAAGGCTATTTTAAATACCTTAACCAGTACTCAGCCTACAAACGCCGAGAACTTTTTCTTTTTAGGTAATCTGTATTTAACAACCAGTCCTATATATGTCCGACCAGATTATATAGATTCGGCTAAAACTGCATTCGGCAAAGGGATTGCCGCAGATGATGAGTACCCTTTAAATCATGTCGGTATGGGTGCTGTAGAACTTGCAAAGAAGGGAAATCCTAAAACATTTTTTGATAAAGCAGTGGATCTTACAAAAAGGAAGGACCATACAACAGATCTCTATATTGGTCGTGCTTATGTGCATGCTCCGGTACCAATGATCGCAGAGGGCTTGGTTCATCTTGAGAAATCGAAATTGCTTAATGATAAGGATGCTCAGTTATATCTTGTATTGGGAGATGCTTATCGCGAGCAACAAAAGAACGGTGAGGCATTTAGTGCATACAGAAGTGCATTTGAACTTGATAAAACCTTCTTGAGGTCTAAAGTTGAATTAGGCAAGATCAATAAATTGTCTAAAGCATACCCTGAAGCAATTGAAGAATTTAATAGTGTGATTGCTCTGGATGCAACTTACGGACCAGCTTATCGTGAATTGGCTGAGACCTATTTTGGCTGGGCCTGGACATCTCAAAAGGAGTATGCTGGTCGTATTCAGCAGGCATTGCAATATTATGAGAAATATATGGATCTGACGGATCGTTCCCTGGATTCCCGTTTACGTCATGCAGACTTTTTATTCCTGGCGAAAGACTTTAAAGCACTTGAGGCTGAAGCCATTGAAATGGCAAAGCTTGATAAAGTAAATCCCAGAGTTTTAAGATACCTGGCTTATTCTGCTTTTGAGAATGGAAATTTTGCATCAAGCGAGCAGGCACTTAAAGATTTCATTTCTAAGGTTGAACCGAGTCGTTTAATCTCACAGGATTATCTTTACCTTGGAAGAGCCCAGATGAAAGATACTACCATGCTTTCAGAAGGTATGGTTAATATAACCAAGGCTGTCGAGATGGATTCTACTAATGCCGCGGTAATGAGTGAAGTGGGACTGGAATTATTCAAGGCAAAAAAATATGAAGATGCAGCGAAAGCATATGAGATATCTATTTTAAATCCGGAAAGAGCTCTTCTCGATTATTACTATTTAGGTTCATCATATTACTTTCATTATGGAGCATTGAAAAATGCTAATTTGACTCCTGAAAAAGATCTTTTAGTGAAAGCAGACAGCGCATTTAGCTATCTGGTTCAGCGTTCTCCAACCACACAGATTGGCTGGCAGTACAGAGGCCGTATCAATCGATTGCTGGATGATGAGAACGATAGTCAGGGTCTGGCGGTGCCATTTTATGCCAAATACATAGATCTGGTTACTGTTGAAAAGCCAGAACTTGCTTCAAAGAGCGCTCCTGGTCTTATTGAGGCATACAATTACCTTGGTTCTGTTGCAGCCAGAAAGGATGGGGACAATGTAAAAGCCAAAGAATACTTTGATAAGGTTCTTGCTTTAGACCCGGCGAATGTCACAGCAACACAGGCTGTGAAAGCAATTGATGGAAGTAAGTAAAAAATTCATTAATATTTAGAGAGAAGTCCCTGAACATTGTTTAGGGACTTCTTTTTTTTTATATTTGCCCAGCAAAAAACAACAATGGAAGCACAAAGTACTGCCTTAAACTACCTCCCTATTATATTTCAAATGCTTGTTGCCCTTGGCTTTGTAGGCCTGACAATGACTATTACGCATTTGGCTGGTCCTAAGCGTAAAACGAAAGATAAATTGGTTGCTTTTGAGTCTGGGATAGAGTCAATTGGAAATGCACGCCAACCTTTTTCCATTAAGTATTTTTTAGTTGCTATTCTTTTTGTTCTTTTTGATATAGAGGTTATTTTCATGTACCCTTGGGCTGTTAACTTCCGCGATTTTGGAGTTAATGGTTTGCTTGAAATGTTTGTATTTATGGGCACGCTTTTGCTTGGCTTTATTTATATAGTCAAGAAGAAAGCCCTGGATTGGGAATAGCGTTTAGACTGTTTCTAAATAATGGTTTAAACAATTGAAAACATTAAATTTCTTAAATTTGGGCTCATTTTAGACTTGTCTGAATTGGGCTTTTTCTTTTGAAGAATTATGACTGAAGTAAATTTAGTAGAAGCGCCTCCGGGTCTTGAGGGATCAGGTTTTTTTGCTACCTCCATGGATAAGGTAGTTGGATTGGCCAGATCTCATTCATTATGGCCATTACCTTTTGCAACTTCCTGCTGTGGGATTGAATTTATGGCAACCATGGGCTCGCACTACGATTTCGCCCGTTTTGGATCAGAGAGGCCTAGTTTTTCGCCACGTCAGGCAGATCTTTTAATGGTTATGGGTACTATTGCCAAGAAAATGGGACCTGTATTGAAGCAGGTTTACCTTCAGATGGCAGAGCCACGCTGGGTTATTGCAGTAGGTGCATGCGCCAGCAGCGGGGGAATATTTGATACTTATTCTGTGATGCAGGGGATTGATGAGATCATTCCGGTTGACGTTTACGTTCCGGGTTGCCCACCAAGACCAGAAGCCATAATCGACGGGTTTAATAAAATACAGGAACTGGTTAAAAATGAGTCACTTCGCAGGAGAGACTCACCAGAATATAAAGAATTATTAGAAAGATACGGAATCCAGTAATGGGCAAACTCAATAATCAGCAAGTTATACAAAGTTTAACATCAGCGTTTGGAGACAGGATTTCTGTTCCTTCAGAGCCTTATGATTTTTTAACTTTTGAAACTTCTGCTGAAAATATCAGCGAAGTACTTCGTTTTCTTAAGGAAGATAAGGAGCTCAAATTTAATTATTTGACTGACATAACCGGTATACATTATCCAGAACAAAAGCTCTCAATTGGTGTAATTTATCATTTGCATAGCCTGTCAAATAATGTAAGGGTCAGGATTAAGGTCTTTATTGGTGGAGATGCGCCACACATCCCAACTGCTACTAAGCTTTGGGAAGGTGCTAACTGGATGGAACGTGAAACTTACGACTTTTTCGGAGTTATTTTCGATGGACATCCGAACCTGGTAAGAATTTTAAATGTTGATGATATGACGGTTTTCCCGATGCGTAGAGAACATCCACTGGAAGACCCGAATCGTGTTGATAAAAAGGATTATTTCTTCGGAAGATGACGAATCACCCCATATTCACAGATAACGATCCTCAGAAGGAAACGTTTATATTAAACCTTGGTCCTACCCATCCGGCGACACATGGTGTTTTTCAGAATGTTCTGGTAATGGATGGCGAGCGGATAATAAGTGGCGTTTCAACTATTGGTTACATACACCGGGCATTTGAAAAAATTGCTGAGCACCGTCCCTTTTATCAGATCACCCCGCTTACTGACCGTTTAAATTATTGTTCCTCCCCAATCAATAACATGGGGTGGCATATGACGGTTGAGAAATTACTCGGTATTGAAACCCCAAAGCGGGTTGATTACCTGAGAGTGATTGTCATGGAGCTTGCCCGTATTTCAGATCATTTAATATGTAATGGAATTTTAGGGGTGGATACCGGCGCATTTTCAGGCTTCCTTTACCTGATGGAAGAGAGAGAACATATCTACGAAATATACGAAGAGATTTGTGGTGCCCGACTGACAACTAACATTGGCCGTATCGGTGGATTTGAACGTGATTTTAATGATATCGCTTTTGCTAAAATCAAAAAATTCCTTGTCAAATTCCCACCTATTCTGAAAGAATTTGAAATCTTATTTAACCGGAACAGAATTTTTATTGAGCGTACCTCAGGTGTTGGTGCTGTTGATCCGGAAACTGCGCTGAACTATAGCTGGAGCGGTCCGATTTTACGGGCAACCGGTGTAGATTATGATGTGAGGGTAAATGAACCTTATTCTTCTTATCAGGATTTTGATTTTGAAATCCCGGTTGGTACAAGTGGTGATGTTTACGATCGTTACATTGTACGTAATGAGGAAATGTGGCAGAGCTTAAGAATTATTGAGCAGGCGCTGCAAAAGATTGAAAAGGAACCAAAAGGTGTTTTTCATGCGGATGTACCTGAATTTTACCTGCCTCCAAAAGAAGAGGTTTATAATAGTATGGAAGCTTTGATCTACCATTTCAAAATTGTGATGGGTGAGATTGATACTCCAAAAACTGAGGTATATCATGCAGTTGAGGGTGGTAATGGTGAACTGGGTTTCTATCTTGTTAATGACGGCGGACGTTCTCCTTACCGTCTGCACTTCAGAAGACCAAGTTTTATTAACTACCAGATGTATGCTCCAATGAGTGCCGGAATGTTATTATCCGATGCCATTATCAATATGAGTAGCTTGAACGTAATCGCAGGAGAATTAGATGCTTAGTGTAACTGAACATAAGGAAATTGAATTTTCATCAGAACTGATTAAAAAGTTTGATGGGATTGTAACCCGTTATCCTCAAGGAAAACAAAAGTCGGCATTGTTGCCTATGCTTCATTTGGTACAGGCAGAATACGGCTGGGTTAGTCCGGAGCTAATGGATAAAGTAGCAGCATATCTTCAGATAAAACCAATTGAGGTTTACGAAGTTGCCACTTTTTATACAATGTTTTTTCTTCGTCCACAGGGAAAATATGTTCTGGAGGTATGCCGTACCGGACCATGTTGTCTGGTCGGTGCCGAAAAGATTATGACTTATATTGAAAAAACTCTGGGAGTTAAAGAAGGTGAAGTAACGGAAGATGGAAAGTTCAGCTGGAGAGGGGTAGAGTGTTTGGCGGCCTGTGGTATGGCTCCGGTTTTACAGATTGGCCCTGAATACACTTTTTATGAGCATTTGACAGTTGAGAGTGTAGATAAATTGATTGAAACATTAAAGAATAAGATATGAGAAATGAGGTGTGAGAAATGAGATATGAGACTGAGTATTTTCTTACAGCCAGGTCTCCTATTTCCTATCTCCTATCTCTCATCTTGATTTAACATGGCGCGCAAGTTATTATTAGAGAATATTAATGTACCAGGAATTCATACTTTCGATGTTTATCGTCAGAATGGAGGATACCGTTCGGTAGAAAAGGCCTTAAAGACCATGACTCCTGATGCTGTGGTTGAAGAAGTGAAAACTTCCGGACTACGCGGACGTGGCGGTGCCGGCTTCCCTACAGGTATGAAGTGGAGTTTTTTGGCCAAACCTGAAGGTCGTGAGCGCTATCTGGTTTGTAATGCTGATGAATCTGAACCGGGAACATTTAAAGACCGTTACCTGATGACCCACATTCCTCATCTTCTAATCGAAGGAATGATTGTTGCCAGTTTTGCTTTAGGTGCAAAAACATCCTATATCTATGTGCGTGGCGAAATGATGCCCCAGATCAGAATTCTGGAGCGTGCAATTGCTGAAGCAAAGAGTGCTGGTTTTCTTGGAAAAAATATTTTAGGCTCAGGTTATGATCTTGAATTATATGTTCAGCCGGGTGGCGGAGCATATATTTGTGGTGAAGAAACGGCATTGATAGAATCATTGGAAGGCAAACGTGGTAATCCTCGAATCAAACCTCCTTTTCCTGCAATCTCAGGTGTTTGGGCTTGTCCTACAGTAGTCAATAACGTAGAGACAATAGCCGCAGTAGTGCCTATTATTAATGATGGTGGTGAGGAATACGCAAAAATTGGTAATGGCAGAAGTACCGGGACAAAATTGATTTCTGCTTCAGGGAATCTGAAAAAGCCGGGTGTCTATGAAATAGAATTAGGTGTGCCTGTCGAAGAGTTTATTTATTCTGATGAATATTGCGGCGGTATTGCAAATGGAAAGAGATTAAAAGCTGTTGTAGCAGGAGGTTCTTCGGTGCCGATTCTGCCGGCTAATCTTATTCTCAATACTGTTAACGGTCAGCCCCGTTTAATGAGTTACGAATCTCTTTCTGATGGGGGCTTTCAAAGCGGAACAATGTTAGGTTCCGGTGGTTTTATTGCGTTTGATGAAGACCAGTGTATCGTTAGAAATACCTGGAATTTCTCACGTTTCTATCATCATGAAAGCTGCGGACAGTGCTCACCATGCCGTGAAGGAACCGGCTGGATGGAGAAGGTTCTTCATCGTCTGGAATATGGTCATGGAAAAATGAGTGATATCGATCTTTTGGTAGACGTTTCCAAGAAAATCGAAGGAAATACAATTTGTCCATTAGGAGATGCAGCTGCCTGGCCTGTTGCCAGTGCAATTCGCCATTTCCGTGATGAATTTGAATGGCATGTTGCCAATCCAAAGGAAGCGATGGAGCGCAATTATGGTCTTGCGAAATATGCAGACCCCTTGCCGAAATTAGAAGAAGTGGCAAGTCAAAATTAAAAAGTCAAAAATTTGGACGGAAATCCCTTTGATATTAAGCACAGGTTTTGAATTTTAAACAATGAGTGATAAAGTTAAAGTTACAATAGATGGGATCACGGTTGAAGTAGAACCGGGTACAAGTATTCTCAATGCTGCACGTCAGATTGGGGGAGATATTGTACCTCCTGCTATGTGCTATTATTCTAAACTTGAAGGTAGTGGCGGAAAATGCCGGACCTGTCTGGTTAAAGTAAGCAAGGGTTCTGAAAAGGATCCTCGCCCGATGCCAAAACTGGTTGCATCATGCCGTATCGGTGTAATGGATGGAATGGAGGTCCAGAACATCACTTCACCTGAAGTTATTGAAGCAAGAAAGGGAGTAGTTGAGATCTTATTGATCAATCACCCGCTTGATTGCCCGATTTGTGATCAGGCCGGAGAATGTCATTTACAGGATCTGTCTTATGCGCACGGTGTAGGCAATTCAAGATATGAATTTGAGCGCCGTACTTTTGATAAAATCGATATTGGCGATAAGATTCAGTTACACATGACCCGTTGTATTTTATGCTACAGATGTGTTTACGTTGCAAATCAGATCACTGATAACCGCTTACATGGTATTTTGGGACGGGGCGATGCATCAGAAATCTCAACTTACATTGAAAAAGCCATCGATAATGATTTTTCTGGTAACATAATTGATGTTTGTCCGGTAGGAGCTTTAACTGATAAAACATTCCGATTCAAGAACCGGGTTTGGTTTACAAAACCTGTGGATGCCCATCGCGATTGCCCTACCTGTAAAGGAAATGTAACTCTTTGGTATAAAGGAGATGAGGTTTTAAGAGTTACAGGCCGTAAAGATCAATTTGGTGAGGTTGAGGATTTTATATGTAATACCTGCCGTTTCGAGACTAAAAATACCAGCAGCTGGATTATAGAAGGACCGCGTCATATTGCACAAACCTCAGTAATATCCGCTAATCATTATGAATTTGTTCCATTACCTGTAATTAAAGAGAATCAGGTTTTAATTGAAGCAAATAAAGTTGAATTTGAAAGAGCAACCAAGATCTGATGGAACTAGCATTTATAATTGAGAAATTCGCGTTAATTCTGGTCATATTTCTGATCAGCCTAACTGTTGCTGCCTACTCTACACTTGCAGAAAGAAAGATCGCAGGCTTCCTTCAGGATAGGGTTGGCCCGAACAGAGCCGGACCCGGAGGAATGTTCCAGCCCCTTGCTGATGGACTCAAGATGTTTTTTAAGGAAGAAATCATTCCTACAGATTCAAATAAAGCACTTTTTATTCTGGGACCATCCCTTGCATTATTTACATCATTTTTGGGTAGTGCAGTAATTCCATGGGGCCAGGATATTGAGATAGCAGGACGCCAGGTTAGTTTGCAAATTACCGACATTAATGTTGGAATGCTTTATATTTTCGGAGTGGTTTCACTAGGTGTTTATGGAATTATGATTGGCGGATGGGCTTCCAATAATAAATTCTCGCTTATGGGTGCCGTAAGAGCTGCCTCCCAAAGTATTAGCTATGAAATTCCAATGGGTCTATCCATTATTGCTTTGTTGATGGCTACCAATACCTTGAGTATGAAGGAAATAGCCGAGCAGCAACATGGTATTAACTGGAATTTTTTTTACCAGCCTCTTGGATTCATTATCTTTCTTATTTGTTCTTTTGCAGAAACCAATCGTACTCCTTTCGATTTACCTGAATGTGAGACTGAACTTGTCGGTGGTTACCATACCGAATATTCAGGCTTTAAAATGGGTGCATACATGTTCGCAGAATATCTGAACATGTTTTTGGCTTCGGCGGTAATGTCAACACTATATTTTGGTGCTTATAATTATCCGGGAATGGATTGGGTTAATGAATTAACCGGACCTGTAATCGGACCATTGATTGGAATGGCCGTTTTGATGCTGAAGATATTTGCCTTCATCTTTTTATTTATGTGGGTGAGGTGGACCGTACCACGTTTCAGATATGACCAGTTGATGAACCTTGGCTGGAAAATATTAATTCCTTTGGCAATTGCCAACATAGTAATTACCGGTATTGTAATTACAATTATTGACAAACTATAATTGGTTGGTAAGCGACTGATTTATTATAAATAAATACCCTTTTAGGAGGATTTAGGCTCTATGGAACCATTAAGTAACAGAAAAAAAGTTTTAGAACAGAAACCAATGAATTTCTGGGAGCGATTATACCTTCCGGCAATTTTTCAGGGGATGGGAATAACTTTCAGGCACATGTTCAAAAAGAAGGAGACTATTTTTTATCCTGAGGTTGAACGCGAATTTTCTGAAAACTGGAGAGGTATGCACTCACTGAAGAGGGATGAAGAAGGTCGTGAGCGTTGTACGGCCTGTGGACTTTGTGCACTTTCATGTCCGGCAGAAGCAATCACAATGATTGCGGCCGAGCGTCAGAAGGGTGAAGAAGCTTTATATCGTGAAGAGAAATATGCGGCTGTTTACGAGATCAATATGCTGCGTTGCATTTTCTGTGGGTTGTGTGAAGAAGCTTGCCCGAAAGAAGCGATCTATCTGGATGGTCCTATCGTTCCTGCAGATTACCTCAGAAAGGATTTCATCTATGGTAAGGATAAGCTGGTTGAAGAGCCTATGAAGGTTCAATAGGACTAATATTTTTAAATTTGAGGCAGCCGGAGCCTGTAATTATTTCGGCAGAAATTATACCTTTGCCCAAATTCGGAGCAAAGATTAAAATACCGTATTAATGAGTATATCTCTTTTTTATTTTGTTGCTTTCTTAACCATATTCTTCGCCCTTTTGGTGATATTTTCGAAGAATCCGGTGCATAGCGTGCTTTATCTCATTGTCACATTTTTTACGTTTACCCTGCACTATATCATGCTGAATGCACAGTTCCTTGCTATTGTGAACTTCATCGTATATATGGGTGCGATAATGGTACTCTTCCTTTTTGTCCTCATGCTGCTTAACCTGAATGAGGGCTCAGTCGGTTCGAAATCCAATCTTCTTAAAATGGTAGGCGTCATTGCAGGTATGTGTCTTGTCATAACATTGGTTGGATCGGTCAAGGCATTAAATGCTTCCGATCCCCTGGTTCTGCAAACTCAGGACCTTGGTCTTGTGAAAAACCTCGGAAAGGTCTTATTCAGCAAATTCCTGTTACCGTTTGAGATATCATCTATTCTCTTACTTTCTGCGATGGTTGGAGCCGTTCTATTAGCTAAAAAAGATATAAAACAGGGATAGATCATGGAAAATGTAACTCAGGCAATTCAAGGTGTACCTTTAAATCATTATATCCTGTTAAGCACAATCATTTTTGCGATTGGTGTAATTGGAGTACTTATCCGCAGAAATGCTATCGTAATTTTTATGTCAATTGAATTGATGCTTAATGCTGTGAATCTTTTACTCACTGCATTCTCAGTTCATCATAATGATCCCTCAGGGCAGGTATTTGTATTTTTTATAATGGCATTGGCAGCAGCTGAAGTGGCAATCGGTCTGGCCATCATTGTAATGGTTTACCGAAACACCAACTCAACTGATGTTAATATTTTGAATAAACTTAAGTGGTAATCCTCTGCTGAGACTCAGTCTGCCTGACGGCAGACAGGGATGACAGGGTGTATAGTATGATAATTAGCATATAATAATGATAAATTTAGTCTGGTTAGTTCCTTTATTTCCACTTTTAGGTTTCCTCATCAACGGATTAGGCCGTAATACCCTGCCCAAAGCTGTTGTTGGTTTTGTGGGTTGCCTTACAGTACTTGCCTCTTTTGCGGTTAGTTTGGGGATATTCTTTGAACTGAATTCAGCAGAAACAAAATCTTTCATTATTCCAATTTTCGATTGGATTAGTGCAGGAAATGTGAAGATTCCTTTTTCTTTCCTTGTTGATCCTCTCAGTGCATTAATGTTGCTGATCGTTACCGGGATTGGCTTTCTGATCCATGTATATTCAACCGGATATATGCACCATGATGCAGGCTTTGCTAAATTCTTTTCCTACCTGAATCTGTTCATATTTTTCATGCTACTATTGGTGCTTGGTTCCAATTATGTGGTCATGTTTATCGGATGGGAAGGCGTGGGTTTATGCTCTTATCTGCTTATCGGATTCTGGTTCACTAACTCATCGTATGCCAGTGCGGCAAAAAAAGCTTTTGTGATGAACCGTATCGGTGATTTAGGCTTTTTGATTGCTGTTTTCCTGATCTTTGCCACTTTCAACAGTGTAGAATTCTCCAGTGTTTTTCCTCAGGCTGCAAATATGGCTTCAGGTGATTCAGTATTGATTTTAATTACGGCTTTATTATTTATAGGAGCTATAGGAAAGTCGGCACAAATTCCATTGTTTACCTGGTTGCCTGATGCAATGGCCGGGCCTACTCCTGTATCAGCCCTGATTCATGCTGCGACAATGGTTACTGCAGGTATTTACATGATTGCCCGCTCTAATATTTTATTTACACTGGCACCCGAAACTCTCGGAGTGGTAGCCATTATCGGACTTGCAACGCTCTTCCTTGCTGCAGCCATTGCTGTAACTCAGACTGATATTAAAAAAGTATTAGCTTATTCAACTGTATCTCAGTTGGGATATATGTTTCTTGGATTAGGAGTTGGAGCCTATACCGGGGCATTCTTTCATGTAATCACCCATGCGTTTTTTAAAGCATTACTTTTCCTTGGTGCAGGATCAGTCATTCATGCCATGAGTAATGAGCAGGATATGCGAAATATGGGCGGACTGAAAAAGAAATTGCCGGTTACTTATCTTACCATGATGATCGGGACAATTGCAATTGCCGGACTTCCTCCTTTTTCAGGATTCTTCTCGAAGGATGAGATACTTGCACACGTTTATGAAAGCAACAAAATTTTCTGGCTGATCGCTGTTATTGGTGCCATGTTCACCGCATTTTACATGTTCCGGATGATGTATCTTACTTTTAACGGAAAATTCCGTGGAACCTCTGATCAGGAACATCATTTACATGAATCACCAGCATCCATGACAGTTCCTTTGATCGTATTGGCAATCCTTTCTGCTCTGGGCGGATTGATCGGAATTCCTGCAGTATTTGGCGGCAGCCATTGGCTGGCTGGTTTCCTTGCTCCGGTTTTTGAAGCTTCTGCTTCCAAATCGGGCCACCTGACTTTAGACCATACAACAGAATACATTCTTATGGCTGTTTCTGTTGGGGCTGCAATAATTGCAATGCTGTATGCTTATAACCGTTATGTAAAACAAGCTCATATTCCTGCAGATGAAATTACAGGACGCAGCGGACTAGCTCGTCTTTCCTACAATAAGTTTTTTGTAGATGAGATCTATGATGCACTTATTACCCGTCCGCTAAATGCATTGTCCGGATTCTTTTTCAGAACTGTGGATAAAGCAGGTATTGACGGATTGGTGAATGGCTTTGGAAAGGGAGCGGTAGAAGCAAGTAAAACTTTCAGATTACTTCAATCCGGTATGGTTGGCTTTTACATCTTTATGATGGTTGCCGGAATCCTGGCCTTACTGGTTTATAGTATGTATAAAATTTAATATTAAGGAGTAGAACAATTTAAATGGAAATCTTACTGTTACAAATTTTTATTCCGCTTATTGCTGCACTGGTCATCCTCCTTTCAGGCAAAACAATAGTTAAGGGGCTTGCGGGTGTTTTGTCTTTAGTATCCCTTGCTATCACTATTTATTTATATCTGAATTTTATTCCGGATGCCAGCACCCAGTTTCTTGTTGATCTGGCCTGGATTCCACAGTTTGGGATTCATTTTAAGGCTGGAGTCGATGGTATAAGTATGGTGCTTTTATTACTTACCAACCTCCTTATTCCAATCATTATTTTATCAAGCTATAAACATGATATTAAGAATGTTACTGCTTTTTATGCATTGATATTTTTCATGCAGACTGGTTTATTGCTTGTTTTTACAGCTTTGGATGGCTTTCTTTTTTATATCGGATGGGAAGCAGCATTGATACCAGTTTACTTCATTTGTGCATTATGGGGTGGCGAGAATCGTATAAAGGTCAATTTGAAATTCTTCATTTATACTATCGCCGGTAGTTTATTAATGTTATTGGCGATTATCTACCTGCATTTACAAACTCCGGGCAATAGTTATGATATAGCAGAGTTTTATAAACTTGAACTTGATTCTGTAACTCAGGCATGGATATTCTGGGCATTCTTTATTGCTTTTGCAATCAAAATGCCTGTATTTCCATTTCATACCTGGCAGCCGGATACCTATACTGAAGCTCCGACTGCAGGAACCATGCTGCTTTCAGGTATCATGCTTAAGATGGGTATTTATGGAGTTATTCGCTGGTTAATTCCTGTTGCGCCACTTGGTTTTGATGCATGGGGAGAAACAGCGTTGATCTTATCGGTAATTGGCGTTGTTTATGCATCAATTATTGCATTTACTCAGAATGATATTAAGCGCCTGATTGCTTACTCATCAATTGCACACGTCGGACTTATCTCAGCCGGTATTTTTGCCTGGAACCTGCAAGGGCTGCAAGGAGCAATGATACAAATGCTAAATCACGGCATCAATGTGGTTGGGATGTTCTTCATTGCAGATATTCTTATCCGCAGGATGAATACCCGTGAAATGACTCAGATGGGAGGAATCGCAAAACCGGCACCAATTCTTGCCATTACTTTCCTTATCGTTTTACTGGGTACTGTTGCCTTACCCCTTACTAATGGCTTTGTTGGAGAGTTCTTGCTGTTAATGGGAGTCTACAATCATAATATCTGGCTGTCAGCTATTTCCGGTTTGACTATTATTTTCGGAGCAGTTTATATGCTAAGAATGTATCAGAAGGTGATGCTTGGGCCAGTAAATTCAAGTACAGCAATTTTTAAAGATCTTGATGGAACAGAAAAATCAGTTTTGCTGCTTATTTCAGCACTTGTGATCTTAATCGGGGTTTACCCTCAGCCAATCCTGCATATTTCAGAAGCTGCAGTTATTAACCTGTTAGATCAGGTCAATCAAAAAATATTAGTTAAATAAAAGCATGAACGCATTAATAACCCTATCTATTTTAGCCATTCTGGTTCTTTACTTAGGCTTGTATAAGGCAAAAAATGCTTTGCTGCCTGTTACTTTGCTTGGCCTGGCTGTCGGACTAGTTTTAGCTTTACTTGAGTGGAACTCGGGTGCTGCACCAATTTACAGTGGAATGATGCAGTTTGACAATTTTGCTGTAGCCTTTACTTCGATAGGTATTGTGTCAACTATGCTGATTTTGCTGATATCCAAAGACTATTTTGAACATATCAGCGATAATGTTGCAGAATACTATGCAATCATACTTTTCGCACTGATTGGGATACTGGTTATGGTGTCTTTCAACAATCTCTCGATGCTGTTCATTGGTATTGAGATCATGTCGGTGAGTCTTTATATTCTTGCAGGTATCCGTAAAAATGATTTTAAATCCAATGAGGCTGCTTTAAAGTATTTTCTGACAGGTGCTTTTTCTACAGGATTTTTATTGATGGGAATTGCATTTCTGTATGGATCAACCGCCAGCTTTGATCTGGGTGTTATTAAAGAGTATGTCATTTCAAACCCCACTCAGATCTCACCGCTATTCTATACAGGCCTGACATTAATGATCATTGGACTTAGTTTTAAAGTCGGTGCCGCTCCTTTCCATTTCTGGACTCCGGATGTTTATGAAGGTTCTCCTACAATCATTACTGCTTTCATGAGTACTGTAGTTAAGACTGCCGGATTTGCTGCTTTCTTACGCTTATTCATGATTTGCTTTGCACCGCTTCATGATTTCTGGATGCCTGTTTTGCTGGTCATCTCTGTTTTAACCCTGTTCATTGGGAATGTAACCGCTTTATACCAGCATAGCTTTAAAAGAATGCTTGCTTTTTCGAGTATCTCGCATGCAGGTTATATGTTGTTTGCAATTATTGCTTTGGGTCCGGGTTCTGGCAATTCCGTTTTTCTTTATGCCAGTGCCTATTCAATAGCATCCATTATCGCATTTGCTGTGCTTATACTCGTTAAGCGCCAAACCGGATCTGATAATTTTGATAGTTTTACAGGACTTGCTAAAAGAAATCCTTTTATTGCTTTCACGCTCACTGTGGCAATGCTTTCTTTGGCAGGAATACCATTAACTGCCGGTTTCATCGGGAAATTTATGATGTTCTCAACGGCTTTGTCAGAATATCATATCTGGCTTGTAATTATTGCAGTTATTAATGCTGTAATCGGAATCTATTACTATTTAAGAGTAGTGGTAGCGATGTACTTTAAATCTGCAGAACGTTCAGAGATTCAGTCATCCCCTTACTTTAATTTTGTTCTTGGATTTTCTGCCTTGCTAACGATTATTGTTGGGGTCTATCCAGGCTTCATATCCAACCTTTTCTAAGCCAAATTATTACATAAATATTGTAGCTTTACGCATATTGATTTTATGCACGAGTTCTGGGACTATTTTCAACATCTTATTGATCCTGTGAAATTGCTTCGAGAAGGGGGTTTTTACTTGCTTCTCTTTGTAATATTTGCCGAAACGGGCTTGTTTTTCGGCTTTTTCCTACCTGGAGACTATCTTTTATTCCTTGCCGGAATGTTTGTTGCTACCAATAAACTTGATGTATCAATTTATATACTGATAGCCGGTTTAATTGCAGCTGCAGTTGGGGGTAATTTTGTTGGGTATTGGTTTGGTAAGAGGACCGGGCCAGTCCTATATCAGAGAGAGGACTCCTTTTTTTTTAAGAAGAGATACCTCAAAGCTGCTGAAGTTTACTACAGAAAGCAAGGTGCTTTCGCTCTGATTATGGGGAGGTTCATACCAATTGTCCGGACTTTTGCACCAATAATTGCAGGGATTGTTAGGCTTGATTTTAATAAATTTGCATTTTATAATATATCGGGCGCTTTTCTTTGGATTACATCCTTAACTTTGCTTGGATTTTATCTTGGCAGGAGTTTTGAACAAGAGATAAATGACTATCTGTTATATATAATTATTGGTTTTATACTGATAACAGCTATACCGTTAATTGTAACCTATTTAAAAAGGAAAATTGAAGGAGACAGGAGCGATGAAGAAGAGCAAAATCCTTAAATAAAATGAATAAAGACCATCCCTGGCACAACGTTTCACCCGGTGAAGATATCCCTTCACATGTTAATGCAATTATTGAAATTCCAAAAGGATCAAAAGCAAAATATGAGATTGATAAAGAGTCAGGCCTGATTAAATTAGATCGCGTACTTTTTTCATCCGTTATGTACCCGGCTAATTACGGCTTTATTCCTCAGACATATTGTGATGATAAGGATCCTTTGGATATATTAGTCTTATGTTCTGTTGACGTTTACCCCATGTCTATTGTTGAAGCGAAAGTTGTTGGGGTAATGCATATGGTAGATAATGGTGAGCAGGATGATAAAATTATAGCTGTTGCCAGGAATGATATGTCTGTTAATTATATTGAGGATCTGAAAGAATTGCCTCCACATACTATGACGGAGATTGTGCGGTTTTTTCAGGATTATAAAGCCCTGGAACGCAAAAATGTTAGTATTGAACATTTACTTGGCAAAAATTATGCATATAAAGTCATCAAGGAAAGTCTTCAATTATATAAGACCACATTTTTAAATAAATAATTAACATGGGCATCGCGCTGTTTTTTACATTTTTCCTTGTTTTTCTTAACGGCTTTTTTGTTGCTGCTGAATTTGCATTGGTAAAAGTGCGTGCTTCACAGATTGAAATTAAAGCCAAAACCGGTAGCCGGGTAGCAAAGATTGCCAAGCACATGACTCAGCATCTGGATGGTTATCTTGCTGCAACCCAGTTAGGTATTACACTTGCCTCATTGGGATTGGGTTGGGTTGGAGAAGAAGTGATGACTAAAATTGTCAGCAATTTCTTCAATTTGATAAATATAGATATGTCCTCCTCGATTGCCACAAATATTGGTCATGTTCTCGCATTTGCGATAATTACAGTATTGCACATCGTATTTGGTGAGTTGGCTCCGAAATCTCTTGCTATTCAGCGTCCTATCGGTACAACCATGGGAATTGCTTTACCACTTCATTTCTTCTATTTGCTGTTCAGACCTTTTATCTGGCTGCTTAACGGCTTTGCAAATTTCATTCTTAAGATAATGGGAATCAGTACAATAGGAGGTCAAGAGGCGCACCATAGTTCTGAAGAACTCCAGTATCTGCTTGATAAAGGTAAAGAAAGTGGCGCACTTGAAACTAATGAACATGAACTAATAAAGAATGTATTCGATTTCAACGATCGTGTCGTTAAGAATATCATGGTACCCAGGACCAAGATATCCGGAATCGAACTGAATACTCCTCATAAAGAAGTGTTGGATATAATTATTAGGGAAGGATATTCCAGAATACCTGTTTATGACGAAACGATTGATAAGATTGTAGGAATTGTTCATGCTAAAGATATTCTGCCTCTTTTAGCAGAAAATAAGGAGTGTGTATTGAGAGATATCATCCGTAAACCTTATTTCATTCCCGAAACTAAAAAGATTAATGATCTATTAAGTGAATTGCAATTGAAGCGTATCCAGATCGCTATTGTTCTGGATGAATTTGGTGGTACAGCAGGTATGGTGACCGCCGAAGATATTGTTGAGGAACTTGTTGGCGATATTCAGGATGAATACGATGAGGAAAAGCCAATTGTCGAAAAAGTATCGGCGAACGAATTTATCATCGATGCGACAGCCTCAATTTATGATGTAAATGAATACCTTCCGCACGATCTTCCTGAAGATGGCGATTATGATACCGTGGCTGGTCTTGTGAGTGAGATTTTTGGAAAGATCCCGGATGTTGGGGAAGCCAGTGATTTTAATGGATATGTTATTACTATCTTAAAGAAGGCTGATCAGAATGTTGAATCTGTTAAACTTGAATTAGTAATTGACAGTGAGGATGCAGTGGATATTCATTAATCCGGAGGGCTGTCCATGCATATTTTCTATACACCTGATATAAATTCTGATACTTATATCCTGAGTGAAGAGGAGAGCAAACATTGTATTAAAGTTTTAAGATTTCAGAAGGGAAGCCTGCTTAATCTGGTTGATGGCAAAGGTGGCTTATATGATGCAATTGTAGAGGAAGCACATCCCAAAAGAACAAGGATTAATATTCTTCGTGTCCATGAAAATTATGGCAGGAGGAATCATTACCTGCACATTGCTATTGCCCCAACCAAAAACATTGAGCGTCTGGAGTTGTTTCTTGAGAAGGCTACTGAAATCGGCATCGACGAGATTACTCCAATCATTTGTGACCGTTCAGAGCGTAAGGAGGTCAAAACAGAGCGCCTGAACAAAGTAATCACCACTGCGGTTAAGCAATCAATTAAAGCATTTTATCCAAAGTTAAATGAAGCCGAACGCTTTTCTGATTTCATTATGAAAAGTAAGCAGAGCAATAAATTTATTGCTCACTGCATCGAAAGTAAAAAATCGGCTATCAAGGATCAATTCAAGCTCAATTCTGATTATCTTGTAATGATAGGCCCTGAGGGAGATTTTACTTCTGCTGAAATTGATTCAGCTATGAAGCAAAATTTTGTGCCGATAAGTCTGGGTGAATCCAGATTAAGGACTGAAACCGCCGCTTTGGAAGCCTGTTTCGAGATAAATTTTTTAAACAGATGAAGTATTTCAAAAGCACATATTTATTGATTGTACTTTTTCTTTTTACAGGAATGTTTTTCTCATTTCAGGCTCCGACCTATAAGATTGCGAAAATGAAATACAATGGGGGAGGGGATTGGTATGCGAACCGTACAGCCCTTCCCAACCTGATTAACTTTTGTAATAAAAACATCGGAACCAATTTTGATACGGAAGAGGCCATTGTTGAGGCTGGAAGCATAGATCTGTTTAATTACCCCTTCGTTTATCTGACGGGTCACGGTAATATTGTGTTCTCTGATCTGGAAGCCTTGAATATTCGCAAGTATTTGACTGGTGGTGGATTTTTGCATATTGATGATAATTATGGCTTAGATCAATTCATCCGTCCACAGATGAAGAAAGTCTTCCCAGAGCTTGATTTTGTAGAATTACCATCTAATCACTTGCTCTATAATCAAAAGTTTAAATTTCCTGCCGGACTTCCAAAGATTCATGAACATGATGGTAAGCGCCCCCAAGGCCTTGCACTAGTTTATAAAGGAAGGATAGTTTGTTATTATACTTTCGAATGCGATCTTGGTAATGGATGGGAGGATGCTGGAACATATGCCGGCGATTCAGAAGATTCCCGCCAAAAAGCACTAAAAATGGGCTCAAATCTGGTTCAGTACGCCTTAACTCAATAATATATGCTTAAGATAAAGGTAAATGACAAGTTCAGTTTTGAAGTCAGTTCTGAAAAAGATGTTAGGATAATCAATAATCAGGCAATCGATGCAGACATAGTCAGAATCAATGATCGGACCTTTCATGTAATTCATAAGGGCAAATCCTATAATGCAGAACTGATTAACTTAAACAAGGATGAAAAATCCTGTGCGGTTAAGGTTGGCACCAATATTTATTCGATGCAGATGACTGATCAGTTTGATGAACTGCTGCATCAATTGGGAATGGATAATTTAAAAGCCACCAAGGTTTCAGAAGTCAAAGCTCCTATGCCTGGTTTGGTGATCAGGATTTTGGCTGCCGAAGGGGAAGAAGTAGAAAAGGGAGGTAACTTGTTTGTTCTTGAAGCAATGAAGATGGAAAATATTATAAAGGCTCCTGCCGATGTAAAAATAAAATCAATCAAAGTTAAGTCTGGCGATAAGGTCGAAAAGAACCAGGTTGTGATGATCTTTGCGTGAGACCGAATGGCCAATTAAAATTTCTTGAGGGAAACATAGTATTCCTTGAATATTATTTCTTCCCGCAAATAAATATTGTTTATTTTCAAGCATATTTAAGCTAAATAATAAGAATTTCCTGATGTCAATAGAAATTAAAACCAAAGGTGAACTTTACGATGTTTGTATCGTGGGTTCCGGTGCAGGTGGCGGAATGGCTGTAAAAGTATTAACTGAAGCCGGACTGAAGGTGGCATTACTCGAAGCGGGTCCAGATTATGACCCTGCAAATCCTGAACAGAAAACCCAGCTTAAATGGCCTTATGAATCACCCCGAAGAGGTGCAGGTACAAACCGTGCCTTTGGTGATTTTGATGCTGCTTATGGTGGGTGGGAAATAGAAGGAGAGCCCTACACAAAAAAGAATGGAACTGAATTCGATTGGTTCAGATCGCGTATGCTTGGTGGAAGAACCAATCACTGGGGAAGGATTTCCCTTCGTTTTGGCCCCAAAGATTTTAAACGTCGTGATTTTGATGGTTTAGGTGATAACTGGCCTATTGGTTACGATGATGTAAAGCCTTATTACGACCGGGTTGATAAAATGATTGGGGTTTTTGGTACTAAAGAAGGAATTTATAATGAGCCGGATGGTTATTTTCTTCCTCCTCCTAAGCCAAGACTTCATGAGCTGATGATTAAGAAAGCTGCAAATAAGATTGGAATACCGGTCATCCCTTCCAGACTTTCTATTTTAACGAGACCGGTAAATAATGATCGGGGTTCTTGTTTCTTCTGTAACCAGTGTAACCGGGGTTGTTCTGTACATGCCGATTTTTCTTCATCAACCTGCCTCGTTAAACCCGCAAGGAAAACAGGGAATGCTGATGTTTATGTTAATGCGATGGCAAGGGAAGTTCTTACCGACCGTGAAGGTAAAGCCACAGGGGTATCCTATGTTGATAAAACAGATATGCAGGAATATCAGGTTAATGCAAAAGTTGTTGTTCTTGCAGCAAGTGCCTGCGAATCTGCCAGATTATTACTAAATTCTAAATCAAGTGCACATCCAAACGGTCTGGCCAATTCCAGTGGAATGGTAGGTAAGTATCTGCATGATTCTACCGGTGCATCACGTGGGGCATTTATCCCTCAGCTGATGGACAGAAAGCGCTATAATGAGGACGGTGTTGGGGGTCTCCACCTTTATATTCCATGGTGGCTCGATAATAAAAAACTTGATTTTGCCCGTGGCTATCATATCGAATTCTGGGGTGGCCTGGGTATGCCTTCCTACGGTTTCGGTTTTGGAATCGAAAGAATGAATGGTGCGCATCCTGGTGCGGATGGCAAAATGAAGGCTGCAGGAGGCTATGGTGCCTCTTTGAAAGATGATTACCGCAGATACTATGGTTCCACTGTAGGTTTTGCCGGTCGTGGAGAGAGCATTCCCAGAATAGAGAACTACTGTGAAATTGATCCTGATGTAGTTGATAAATATGGAATTCCTGTTTTGAAGTTTAATTATAACTGGACTGATCAGGAGATAAAGCAGGCCAGACATATGCAGGATACTTTTGAAGAGATTATTGATTCTATGGGAGGTATTGCCAGCGGAGTTAAACCCGGAGAGGATAAAAAGTATGGACTGGAAGCTCCCGGAAGGATTATTCACGAAGTTGGAACAACCCGGATGGGTGATGACAAGAATAGGTCGGTATTAAATAAATACAATCAGGCACATGATGTCAAAAATCTGTTTGTAGTGGATGGTGGTGCATTTGTTTCTCAGGCGGATAAGAATCCAACCTGGACTATTCTTGCACTTTCTTTACGCGCATCAGAGTATATCGTTGATCAGTTAAAAAAACAAAATATTTAATCAGATGAACAGAAGAGATTCACTCAAAGCACTGGCTGTTGGAACAGTAAGTGTTGGAACCTTGCTAACATCATGCGATAAAAAGGATGGAGCACAATCCGCCGGAGAAGATAAGGCCGGAGTATATGGCCGGACAACCGAAGAAAAACTGATTGATGAGAAACTGATGGCTGAAAAGTTCTTCAGTGCAGCTGAAATGAGCTCAATTACAGTATTATGCGATATTATCATCCCCCGTGACGAAAAGTCGGGGAGTGCAAGTGATGCTAAAGTTCCCGAATTCATTGAGTTTATTGTAAAAGACCAGCCCCGGTATAAAACCCCGATGAGAGGTGGTTTGAAATGGCTGGATTTGAAATCGCTTAAACTTTTCAAAAAATCATTTACTGAGGCTTCTAAAGCGCAGCAGATTGAACTCGTCGAACTGATTGCATTTCCTGAGAAAGCAGCACCTGAGAATGCTGCTGGGGTTAGTTTTTTCAGTACAATGCGCAACCTGACAGCTACCGGATTTTTCACAAGTAAAGAAGGTATTGAAGATATGCAATACAAAGGAAATCAACCTAATGCATGGGATGGTGTTCCGGATGATGTACTGAAACAGTATGGGCTTGAATATGATGAAAAGACTCTTGCAGAATGTCTGAAAGCAGAGGATCGGGGGAAAATTATGACCTGGGATAGTTGAGTTGTAAGTTGTAGGTTATAAGTTGTAGGTTATAAGTTGTAAGTAATAAGTTATAGGTTATGAGTTGTGGTAAATTCCTGTAAGAGATAAATAACTTATTGCATTTGGTTCATAATTTACTTCGGCCAATCAAGGATCGATTCTGCATTACTATGAACATGTTTTAATGGTCATATTCACTTAATGTATTGTTCACATTAACTGAGTTCTTTTATGGAATGAAGTATTAACAGTTTCTTGTTTTTACAAAATAGAAAAATACATTTTTGCTATGATTTTTATAAAAAAAAGTCCCCGGGTATTCCTACCTGATCTATTGATTATTTGTTTGTTGTTTTTATCCCATGTAGCGATAGGCCAGACAGTTCCTAATAGTAAAAATTCTTCAAAAATACTCCTGCCAAATGGCTGGTCATTAAGTCCGGCCGGACGTTCACTTCAATTAGGTGATCTGCCACTGAACATTCAGATATCCCCATCTCAAAAACTGATGGCTATAACCAATAATGGACAGAGCAAACACAGTATTCAGCTGATTGATCCGCAAGGCGAAAAAATACTCCATGAGCAGCCGATCGGAAAGGCCTGGTACGGACTTAAGTTCAGTGCTGATGAAAAAAAGTTATATGCATCGGGTGCAAATGATAATATTATACTGATATATCCAATAGTTAATAAAAAATTAGCCGTTGCAGATACAATTGTACTTGGAAAGCCCTGGCCAGCCGAAAAAATTGGGCCAACAGGTTTGGAGGTTGATGATGCCGGCAAACGATTGTACACAGTAACCAAGGAGAATAATTCGCTTTACGTTTTTGATCTCTCAACAAAGAAACTTTTACACAGAGTTAATCTTGGCGCAGAGGCTTACGATTGTCTTTTATCACCGGATAAAAGCAAATTATACATCTCGCTTTGGGGATCAGATAAACTTGCTGTTTATGATACCAAAACAAATCGTGTAATCACTGAAATATTTACTGAGAATCACCCCAACGAAATTATTCAAAACAGGAGCGGTAAATACCTTTTCGTAGCTAATGCTAATGATAATTCAGTTTCTGTTATTGATACCCAGGCCGGAAAAGTAATTGAAGTAATTTCTACCGCTCTTTATCCAACCAGACTAACAGGCTCAACAACCAATGGTCTTGCACTTTCTGAAGATGAAAAGACACTTTATGTAGCAAATGCCGATAATAACTGTCTTGCTGTATTTAATGTTTCCACACCTGGAAAAAGCAGATCAAAAGGGTTTATTCCTACAGGTTGGTATCCAACGAATGTTCGGGTGGCCGGGAAAAAAATATTTGTATCAAATGGAAAGGGGTTCAGCTCAATGGCAAACCCATACGGTCCGCAACCAGTTAAAAAGACCGATAATAGCGGAGTACATGTCGGTATCACTGAGCAAAGGGAGGTACAATATATTGGAGGACTATTTAAAGGAACACTTTCGATTATCGATCAGCCGGATGATTCAAAACTCGAATCATTTTCAAAGCAGGTGTATGCCAATACTCCTTATAGCAAGCAGACTGAAACTCTTTCTAAGGGCCTTAAAGATAATCCCGTACCCAATATTCAGGGGGGTAAATCACCTATTAAATATGTCTTTTATGTGATTAAGGAGAATCGTACGTATGATCAGGTTTTTGGAGATATAAAGGAAGGTAACGGTGACCCTACGCTTTGTATTTTCCCCGAGAAAGTAACACCTAATCATCATGCATTGGCGAGGGAGTTCGTTCTGCTTGATAATTTTTATGTAGATGCAGAGGTAAGTGCTGATGGACATAACTGGAGCATGGCTGCTTATGCAACCGACTATACCGAGAAAACATGGCCAACCAGCTACGGCAGCAGGGGTGGTACTTATGATTATGAGGGCAGCCGCAAAATTGCTTATCCGCGGGATGGGTACATCTGGGATTATTGCAAGCGTGCAGGTGTGAGTTACCGTAGTTATGGGCAATTTGTTACCAAGGATGGTGCAACAACAGAATCGCTTATTGGTAAAATCGCAACAAAATTTCCGTCTTATAATCTGGATATTATGGATATTGACAGAATAACTGCATTTAAATCTGATTTCGATTCATTGCTCGCAATTAACGAGGTGGCACAATTCAATACTATCCGGATAGGGAATGATCATACCAGTGGACAACGAATTGGGAAACTAACTCCTACAGCTCAGGTGGCAGATAATGATCTTGCATTAGGTCAGCTTGTGGAGCATATTTCAAACAGCAGTATCTGGAAGGAATCAGCAATTTTTGTTTTGGAAGACGATGCTCAAAACGGTCCTGATCACGTGGATGCACACCGCTCGCCTGCATTTGTAATTAGTCCCTATACCAAACGGAATTCAGTAAATAGCAATATGTATTCTACTTCCGGAATGCTCAGAACCATGGAGCTGATCCTTGGTTTACCTCCAATGAGTCAGTATGATGCGGCAGCTGTTCCAATGTCTGAGTGTTTTACTTCAACACCTGATTTTAGACCCTATAAGATAAAACCTTCTAATGTTGACTTAAAGCAGCGTAATATCGCATGGAATAAGAGTGCGGAGCGCTCGCAGGAGTGGAATTTCGCAAGAGAAGATGCTGCTCCTGATCTGGATCTGAATGAAGTAGTTTGGAAAT
Source organism: Daejeonella sp. (assembly GCF_030684675.1). Taxonomy (GTDB): domain Bacteria; phylum Bacteroidota; class Bacteroidia; order Sphingobacteriales; family Sphingobacteriaceae; genus Daejeonella. Next base: position 42,021 of record NZ_JAUXXZ010000046.1, read on the forward strand.
CAGTTAAGGGTGAAGATTCTGTAATGCCTGCTCCCCGCAGAAGTGCATTTCTAAGGCTTGAGCAAAAAGACAAAGCCGATGACTAATTATCGTTAAATCACAAATTATTCTATTTATTTTATTCTATAATAATGTCAAAAGTTTTAATATTTCTTTCCTTGGTATTTCTTTCCGGAAGTCTTTCTGGCCAGAGTATAAAGGGGAAAATATATTCGCAGAATACAAAAGATGCATTGATTGGGGTGAGCATCAGGCTTGAAGGAGCAAGCTCAATGGGTGGAGCAACAGATGAGAAAGGTATATTTAATTTTCAGAACATCCAGCCAGGCAAGTACACCATCAAAGCAAGCTATGTTGGTTATGAGCCCTATCAAACTACTTTGATTCTGGATAATGAAGGTATCAACCTTGATATATTCCTTATTTCTCAATCAGGGTCTCTTCCGGAAGTACAGATTTTATCTGCCTCACGCCGCAATACTTCTTCAGTTCATCTGCCTTTTGCCTCCAGTGTATTAAATCTGCCTGCTCAATCTGAAAATATTCCACGTACCGTTCCTGAATCATTAAATATTATCCCCGGTGTGTTTGTTCAGAAGACGAACCATGGCGGTGGTTCTCCTTTTATAAGGGGTTTAACGGGTAACCAAACATTGATCCTTATTGATGGAATCAGATTAAATAATTCCACCTTCAGATATGGACCAAATCAGTATTTGAATACGATTGATCCTTTTTCGGTCAATAAGATTGAAGTTCTGAGAGGAAGTGGTTCGGTTCAGTATGGATCTGATGCCATAGGTGGGGTTATACAGATTTTTACAAAAGATCCGGGATATACACCCGAAAATTCCTTCAAGGGAAGCGTTTCAGGGAGATTTGGGAGCAGTAAAATGGAGCAATCCGGCAGTACAGAATTGTCTTATTCCACAAGTAAGATGGTTCTTTCAGGAATTTTGGGAATAAAGAATTATGGAGATCTGATTGGCGGAGACACAACCGGAAGACAGTCTCCATCCGGATATTCCCAATCGGATGCCAGCTTGAAATTTAAGCTTAAGGTTTCTAACAATTCCGAACTTATTCTAGCCAATCAGTTTGTGCAGCAAAAGGATGTCAATGTTTATCATAAAGTGCAGCTCGAGAATTTCAATGTTAATAAAATGGGTTTGCAGGGCAGGAATCTCAGCTATCTAAAATACAGTATTGACCAGAAATCTTCAATTTTCAGAAGGATAGATGTAACAGGTTCCTTAAATGCAACCGTGGAAGAACGAAACAGTCAAAAAAATTCCAGTCAGTCGCTTGGTTTAGAAAAAGATAGGATCAAAACCTCTAATCTGGGAATTGAGATATTTTCTGACCTAAGTAAAAAGTGGACGGTTAACAGTGGTCTGGAATATTACAGAGACAAGGTTAACAGTATCAGGAATACAACAAATCTTCAAAGCGGAGTAGTGAGCACCCAAAGAGGTTTATATCCTGATAATTCACTCTATTCGAATACTTCAGTGTATTCTCTACATCATCTTGCGCTTGGCAATTTTAATCTTGAGGGTGGATTAAGGTACAATTGGTTACAGGCAACGATTGCAGATAAAGACCTCGGTCGGATGGAAATCAATCCTGGCGCATTTGTATGGAATTCAGGACTTAATTATTCTATTGGAAAGCACCATATTTACAGCTCCTTTAATACCGGATACCGTGCTCCTAATATCGATGATATGGGAACACTTGGTATTGTAGATTTCAGATATGAACTTCCTTCATATACTCTCAAGCCTGAAAAGAGCTATAATTCAGAAATCGGTTATAAATATTTTTCTGAGCATGTTAGTTTTGGTACAGCTTTATATCGAAATAAACTTAGTGATCTGATCAACAGGGTACAAACAGGTCAGGTAATTGATGGATATAAGGTTTACATGAAGGAAAATACAGAAGAAGCAGTAATTAAAGGGGTAGAAGGTTTTGCTGAATTTCAGGTTTCACAAAATCTGTTCTTTGATTTATTTGCTTCATTTAATCATGGACGAAACATCTCTAAAGCAGAGCCACTTAGAAGAGTCCCTCCCTTTAATGGAAACATTTCAATGAAATATAAAATGAATAAATTTTATATGAAAGCTGAGATGGGCTGGGCTGATAAACAAGATCGTCTGGCTCAGGGCGATAAAGATGATAACAGGATTCCTACAGGCGGTACACCCGGTTGGAAGGTGCTAAATGTCTATTCCGGATATTCTTTGGAGAATGTACATTTACGTTTAAGTGCTCAAAACCTTTTCAATGCTGATTATCGGACACATGGCAGTGGAATAAATTCTGTTGGAAGAAGTCTTTGGATGAGTCTTTCATTTGTTTTCTGAAAAACTATTGAATCGGGCTTAAGCCCAAAAGCATAAAATTTATAAGAATTTCTGCTAAAGCCGATTCATCTACCATTTTGGACAAATGGCTAAAGCCCCTTGCAATTGATTGAAATCCGATAATTATAGTTTGGGTATGGAGTAGTTCTATAGTCGGTATGGCTATTTTGCGTAATCACACATTTCCTGTAAAAATAGAAAGCCCCCAATGCTAACCATTCAGGGCTTTCTGCTTTTATCTTTTGGCTTTCTGCTTTTATCTTGATTTACTCTGAGCCTTTGATTTAGGCTGGCTAAACTGTGGTTTACCCTTAGTCATAATTTCAGGTGCACCAACCAGAGTCATAGCTGAGCGGAAGCCCATTTCTGCACTGGCTTCATCCTGTTGCATAAATCTTCTGGTAGCTGGATTGAGCCAGTAAGCTCTGTCATTCCATGATCCACCTTTATAAACCCTTGAACGATCATTTACCAGTGTAATAATTCCGTAAAGATCGGTTACTACAGTATCCAGATGACCACGGAAATCAGGATTGTATGGTTTACCTGCAATAGCGGATGAATCTACAGCTGCGGCGTTATTTTGTAATTCAGACCATTTTTGTTTTTTGCCTGTTTTAGCAGGATCTTTTATAGGACGTCCATACTTATCTTTAGCATAAATGCCCTTGTCTCTATCGGACAAGCGTTTATTAACAAACTCATTTCCCCTGAATGGGTTGAAATCATTGAAATCTTCAAAACTTAATTTCCTGTAAACATCGGCTGTCCACTCATTCACATTTCCTGCCATGTTATATAAACCGAAATCATTCGGTACATAACTTCTAACAGGTGCAGTAATGTCTGCTTTATCATTCAGGTAGCCACCTGTACCCATATTATCACCTTCTCCACGCTTAAAGTTAGCCAGAATCATACCTTGAGTACGTTTTTTAGGCGATCTTACACCAAGGCCATTCCATGGATAAATCCTGCCGTCTGCAATATTTTCGTATTCAGTGTTACCCGCCAGGGCCAAAGCTGCGTATTCCCATTCTGCCTCAGTTGGTAAACGATATGGTTGTTTTAATACCCCATCTTCCAGACGTACTGGTCTGACTACCCCTTTTGCATTGGGAGTTGTACCGGTAGCTACTGCACTTGGGTTTAAATCCTTTTTCATCTTTTTTCCATCAATTCCTTCGCCACGATACTGCCCGTTCAGGTAGATATCTGTATTGAAAGGATCCGCGGATGTTGAAACAGTAGCTGCCGTTCCTGCTTTACCTGCACCGGCTGCCAATGTTTTATAGTCCATCAAATAACCCTTACTTCTTAAGATTTCTTCGTTTACACGGTCAGTACGCCACTCACAATAGGCATTTGCCTGTTCCCAGGTTACTCCAACAACCGGGTAATCCTGAAAGGCCGGGTGACGGAGGTAATTATTAACATAAGGTTCGTTATAGGAAAGAGGTTGTCTCCAAACAAGTGTATCTGGAAGTGCATTGTAATAATATTCTGCATCATTGGCATAATTGCGTCTGATCCAGTAAAGATACTCGAGCCAGTCAACGTTCGATACCTCAGTTTCATCCATGTAAAATGACGCAACGGTTACCCTTCGTCTAACATTATCAAACTCATATCCTAAATCCTGATTCAAACTTCCGCCCATTACAAAAGTTCCGCCTTCAATTGCAATCAATCCCGGGCCCGGGCCAGCCTTTACTTTGCTGTTAACCTCAAAGCCACCATTATTCTTATTATTATAAGCCATGCCTGTTTTAGAAGACTGGCCTGTCTTACTTTTACTGCAGGATGATAAGATTCCAAGAAGCATTATGGCTGCTAAAGAATAAATTGAAATTCGTTTCATTACTATTCGATGTAATTGGAGCATTAATTTTTTAAAAGTACAAAATTGGGCTTATATCCCCAATGGATTTTTTTTGTCTTATATTAAGTCAATATCTAACTAATGGTCAAACGAAAAAAGTTTGAATAAGGTTACAAATCAATATACGTTAAATCATTTTCCAAACGTTATATATTGTATATTATTTCAATGCAATTTTTAGAGTAATAGTGAGTTATTTAGTTGTAGCAATTTAAAATCTTGAAAATCAATTAATTACAATATTAGTTTTTAAATTGAAGAGCTCTTTTGCTTGTTATTAATCATTTGATTTTTTGCTTTATAATTTCATTTAATATATCGGGTTACTTGGGAAATAATTCTTTTAAATACCTATATTTAAAACACTGTAAAGTGTAGATTTGATTGATTTTTTTTCAAAATTAATGGTTAACAAACTCTCGTTTTGTAATTATTTCGTCGTTTTAATTGTCTGTGTGCCTGCTTTGGCTGTGTCTCAGCCAACCCAGACAGATGGAAAGCGAACCAATACCATTCAGACAGCAGCTCCGTTTTTACTGATCACACCCGATGCACGGTCAGGTGCAATGGGTGACGTGGGGGTAGCAATTTCACCTGATGCAAATTCCATGCACTGGAACCCGGCTAAGCTGGCATTTCTTGATAAACCTACAGGCCTTTCAGCTTCATACACACCATGGCTTCGAAATCTGGTTCCGGATGTTGATTTGGGCTACCTGACGATCTACCACCGTTTAGATGATAGAAATACAATAGGTGGAGCATTAAGGTATTTTTCCTATGGTTCCATCCAGCTAACAGATAATAGTCAGAATGATATTGGAGTATACAGCCCGAATGAATTCTCTGTTGAGGGTTCTTTTTCAAGAAAATTTGGAGAGGGATTTGCCCTGGGAACTGCATTAAGATATATCCGCTCAAGTTTAAGTAACGGACAATTCAACGGACAGGATATACAGCCTGCTACCGCTCTTGCAGCAGATGCTTCTGCATATTATAAAACAGGTACTGTTATGTTGGGCAAGGATGCAGAGCTTGCATTGGGTTTGAACCTGTCTAATATCGGATCAAAGATGAGTTACTCCGAAGGAGGCTCAAAGTCCTTTCTCCCTGCCAATATGAAACTTGGTGCAGCTTCTACTTTTATTCTTGATGAATTGAATACTTTCACCGTTGCTCTTGACATGAACAAATTACTTGTTCCAACAAATCCTATCCGGGATATAAATGGAAATATTATTGATGGGAAAGACCCCGACCGTTCAGTGCCTGCTGCAATTTTTGGTTCCTTCAGTGATGCACCGGGTGGTTTTTCTGAAGAATTAAGTGAGATCAGCTTTTCTCTGGGTACAGAATACTGGTACAATAAACAATTTGCCCTTCGCTCCGGGTATTTCTATGAAGCCCCCACAAAGGGTGACAGGAGATACCTTACACTCGGTGCAGGCTTAAAATACAATGTATTTAATCTTGATTTCGCTTATTTGCTGGCAAATCAACAAACCAGTCCATTAGCACAGACACTGCGCTTTTCATTGGTATTTAATTTCGAAAAGTAGTTTAATGAAGATCAGGGTAGGATTTGGGTTCGATGTACACCAATTAGTTGAAAATCATCCATTTATTTTAGGAGGAGTTAAATTAGAACATCATTCAGGGGCTTTCGGGCATTCTGATGCGGATGTTTTGGTTCACGCTATTTGTGATGCACTGCTGGGTGCAGCAAATCTTCGTGATATTGGCTATCATTTTTCCAATACAGATGATCGCTGGAAAGGTATCAGCAGTCTCATCCTTTTAAAGGAATGTGTCAAATTACTTAACCAGAAAGGCTGGAATGTCGGAAATATCGATGCCATGTTATGTCTGGAAGCCCCTAAAATTAATCCACATATTCCCGAAATGAAAGTCAAAATATCTGAGGCTGCCGGGATTAGCGAAGATGATATATCCATCAAAGCAACTACGAATGAAACGATGGGTTTCATTGGCAGGAAGGAAGGACTGGTGGCTTATGCAGTATGTTTGATTGAGAAAAATTGAGGAAGTCCCTAATGTTTACCTGAATCAGGAATCTTAACCTCACTGAAGTCAGCAGCACATTTGCCACAATTGCTTGCGCATCCCTTTTTGCTGTTCATACTTTTATAGACCATACGGCCCATATAAACAGTGGCCAGGATGAATAGCAGAATAACCAAAATCAGTTGATAGTCCATAAATCAAAGTTACAGAATATCTGACAATGCCCGGTCAGGCGAAGGTAAATTATACCGTGTTGCAAAATAATTTTATCCTCAATTTATTTGGAGATTGATGGTTAAATCTGCTTATTAAATCCTACCTTTGCAAAAAATTTAAGAGTAATTTTTTAATGCAAAAAATAAGGAATATAGCGATCATCGCTCACGTTGACCACGGTAAAACTACATTGGTTGATAAAATTTTACACCAAACTAATTTGTTCCGTGATAATCAGGACACCGGGGATCTGATACTGGATAGCAATGATCTTGAACGTGAACGTGGTATTACCATTGTTTCAAAGAATGTTTCTGTAAACTATAAGGGTGTCAAAATTAATATTATTGATACTCCGGGACACGCCGACTTTGGTGGTGAAGTTGAACGGGTATTGAAAATGGCTGATGGGGTTATCCTCCTGGTCGATGCCTTTGAAGGCGCAATGCCTCAAACCCGTTTCGTGACTCAGAAGGCTCTTTCTTTGGGATTAAAGCCGGTTGTTATTGTTAATAAGGTAGATAAAGAAAACTGTCGCCCGGAAGAAGTTTATGAGTCAATCTTCGAATTGTTCTTCAATCTTGAAGCTACAGAAGATCAGCTTGATTTTCCTGTTTTATACGGTTCTTCAAAGCAGGGATGGATGAGTGAAGACTGGAAAGTACAGACTGAAGACATTACGCCATTACTGGATACTATTTTAGAGCACATTCCACCTGCACCAAGTTTTGATGGAACTCTTCAGATGCAAATCACCTCGTTAGATTATTCATCATTCGTAGGTCGTATCGCAATTGGGCGTGTGGCAAGAGGAGTGATTAAGGAAAATCAGCCTGTTTCTTTGGTAAAACGTGACGGAAAGATACAGAAATCAAGAATTAAAGAGCTTTATACGTTTGAAGGATTAGGAAAAATCAGGGTACAGGAAGTTTCATCGGGGGATATTTGTGCAGTAGTAGGAATCGAAGGTTTTGATATTGGTGATACAATTGCCGATTTCGAGAATCCGGAACAACTTGAAGTAATTAAGATCGACGAACCAACAATGAATATGTTGTTTACCATCAACAATTCACCAATGTTTGGTAAGGAAGGAAAATTTGTAACCTCGCAGCGTTTACGTGAGCGTCTTTACAAAGAGATGGAAAAAAATCTGGCCCTGAAAGTTGTCGAAACTGATTCACCTGATTCTTATCTGGTTTATGGCCGGGGAATTCTACACTTGTCGGTATTGATCGAAACAATGCGTCGTGAAGGATATGAGCTGCAGGTTGGACAACCTCAGGTTATCATCAAAGAAATTGACGGAATGAAGTGTGAGCCGATTGAAACACTTATCGTGGATGTACCTGCAGAGGTTTCCGGAAAAGTTATTGAATTAGTAACACAACGTAAGGGTGAATTATTGATTATGGAGCCGAAGGGAGATCTTCAGCATCTTGAGTTTGAAATTCCGGCACGTGGTATCATCGGACTTCGTAATAACGTGTTAACGGCTACTGCAGGTGAGGCTATTATGGCGCACCGTTTTAAAGCTTATGAGCCATGGAAAGGTAATATCCCTGGACGTTTGAATGGAGTTTTGGTATCTATGGAAAAAGGTTCAACTACTGCATATTCGATTGATAAATTGCAGGATCGCGGCCGTTTCTTCATTGAGCCGGGTGTTGAAGTTTATGAAGGACAGATTATGGGCGAGCATATCCGTGATAATGATCTGGTTGTAAATGTGGTTAAGGGTAAGGCTCTGACCAACATGCGTGCATCAGGTACAGATGATAATGCACGTATTGCTACCGCGGTTAAGTTTTCACTGGAAGAAGCTATGGAATATATCCAGGCCGATGAGTACATTGAGATCACTCCGAAAAGTATGCGTTTACGTAAGATTTATCTAACTGAGAATGAGCGTAAGATCAATGCAAAGAAGTTTGTGAATCAATAATCAAACGAAATATTTTAAAATAACACACGAAAAGCCCCGGATTTAATCCGGGGCTTTTCTATTATATTTGTGTTGATGAAGTTTCCAGTCGTACCCGGGTTTGACCAGCAAGCTTTTAGTAAATACCTGAAAAACACTGGCTGGTTGTTCCTTGCCAGGGTGGGGAGTTTGGGTATTAAGATTCTTGCGGGTATTGCCGTTGCCAATTATCTTGGTAAGACCGCAAATGGGATGCTGAATTATCCCCTTGTATTTGTCACCTTTTTTCTGGCCGCTGCAGCACTTGGTCTTGATGGATTTGTAACTCGTGAACTCCTTTCAGAACCTGATAAAAAGAATAAGCTACTTGGGACTGCCTTCCGTATGCGACTTCTGGCCGGAATCGCTATTATTCCGCTTGCCTGGCTGACTTATACCCTCTTTAAAGGAAATAGCAGCGATATACCTGTTAGTTATATTCTGATCGCTTCCTGTATCGGTATCACTCAATCATTATCTATAATCGATAGCTATTTTCAATCGCGGGTTCAGGGGAAATATGTCATGATGGTTCAGGTGACAGGAAATCTCTTGTCGGCAGGAATTAAGCTAATTCTGATTTTTATTTCTGCTCCATTAGCCTGGTTTATCTGGACTTTGCTCATTGATGCCGCAATTATGGGAATAGGTTATCTGATAGCTTACAGAGCGAAGGGGAATTATACATCAGAGTGGGAATATGAAGGCAGCCTCGCCAAATACCTATTAAAGCATTCCTGGCCGCTTGCATTTTCTGCCATTCTGGTTACTGTTTATATGAAAATAGGACAGCTCATGGTAGAAAGTTTTCTGGGTGTAGGAGCGCTTGGAATCTACTCTACAGTAGTTAACTGGAGTGAAAGCTGGTATTTTATCCCTGTAGCAATCGTCACTTCAGTATTTCCTGCCATTATGAATGCCCGCAGGGATGATCCACCGCGCTATCAGAAAAGACTAACCGATATGTATGATCTGATGGTTTTGATCAGCCTGAGTATTGCGATATTTATGAGCTTTGCATCGACCTATATTTACCAGTACTTTTATGCTGCAGAGTTTGCCGAGGGCGCAAAAATATTATCCATTCATATCTGGGCAGGTGTTTTTGTTTTTCTGGGCAGTGCAAGTGGTCAGTATCTGGTAGCTGAGGGATATACCCGGTATTCTTTGTATCGTACTGGTGCAGGTGCCGTGGTTAATGTTATTCTGGGATTTTTCTGGATACCCTTATACGGACTGCAGGGTGCTGCCTTTGCTACACTTATCGCATACTTCTCTGCTACTTTTTTTATCCTTGTCTTTCCTGAAACCAGAAAACAAGGAATAAATATGCTTAAATCCTTATTTTTAATCTCACTCATTCAAAAAATCGCAAAACGTTGAAAAAAACGGAATCCTATACCAGTTTGATCAATCCGGCAAGAATAAAGACCTTATTGTCTTTCGGATTAAAAGGTTATTTATCAGAAATAGGCTGGTTTAAATCATTCGAAACCAAATCGCCAATCGGCCGGAATTCAGAGCCTATTCCATGGGTCACCTATTCATTTATTGATTTTATAGCTGATCGTATTCAAAAGGATCATACAGTTTTTGAATTTGGTTCGGGTAATTCAACCTTTTACTATGCACAGCGGGCTCAAAAGGTTGTTTCTGTAGAACATGATAAGGCATGGTTTGATAAAATATCAGCATCGAAACCGCTAAACTCTGAAATGATATTCTGTGACCTGCAGAAAGATGGGGATTACAGCAAAATGCCTGAAAGTATGGGTCTGAAGTTCGATATCATCATAGTTGATGGCCGCGACAGGGTGAACTGCTGTTACCATTCCCTGACTGCACTTAGCGAGAAGGGAGTGATAGTTCTCGACGATTCAGAACGGGAAAATTATGCTGCCGCGATCAGCTTTTTTAAGAAAGAGGAATTCAGGGAATTATCGTTCAGTGGCATCTCTCCCGGCCTTTTTTATCGTAAGTCTACTTCAGTGTTTTACAAAGACAATAATTGCCTGGGTATTTAAGATGAGTAATGAGATTTTAAGCGCTGATGTTAAAAGCGCCTATGATGATTTTTATCTGGGCCGTGATGAACAATGGAGGATGCTGGGCGCAAAGTATAAGGCAAAAAACATCATGGATGTTTGCAAGGGGCATGAATTTAAAAAGGTTCTGGAAGTAGGGGCCGGTGATGGAAGTATCTTGCAGCACCTTGATGGAATGAATTCCTTTCCTGAAATGCATGCTTTGGAAATCTCACAAAGCGGTGTAGATCAGCTCAATTCCAGAAAACTGAAAAATTTAAAATCGGTTAATATTTTCGATGGATATCATATCCCTTTTGCCGATAATGAATTTGATCTTGTTATTCTGGCCCATGTTCTTGAACATGTAGAGTTTGAACGGATGTTATTGCGCGAGATCAAACGGGTATCAAAACATGTAATCATTGAAGTCCCCTGTGATTACCGCTATGGCGTTGATAAAAGGATGAAGCATTTTTTGAATTATGGGCATATTAATATGTATACCCCTACCTCAGTCCGGTTCCTGGTTCAGTCTGAAGGCTTTGAAGTGCTAGCGGATAAGGTTTCGATGATTGAGCCGGAAGTTACCAAGTTCAACACATTTATTAATCAGGGGAAAACTAAAAACCTGTTAAGCTCTCTTCGCATTGATGCTGAATATTTTGTTAAGAAATTGATAATTTCATTAAGCGGCTCAAGAAGGAATGAATCATTTGCCAATGCTTATACCCTATTTTTAAGAAAGAATGGTGATCTGGATATCTTCAGTCATTAATTCTACAGAACACATTTTATGAAGACTATCTTATTTTCAATTCCTTTTTTGCTGATCCTTTTCCTGCAACTATTTAGCGATAGTACTCAGCGGAAATCATCAAATTGGAATTATTATGCTGATTCATTGTCTATCAGAAAGGCCTTTTCTGAATCGCCGGTACTTTCTGCCCGGGAGTCTATACGAAAAATGCAGATTGAGAGAGGCTTCAATATTCATATAGTCGCAACTGAACCACTCTTAAATACACCTGTTGCCCTTAGCTTTGATCATAAAGGCAGGATTTGGGTTGTGGAAATGGAAAACTATATGCCCGATTCCATAGGTACTGGAGAAGATATGCCGGTTGGTAAGATCGTCATTCTGACTGATCGGAATGGCGATGGAAAAATGGATGAAAGGAAGATCTTTCTCGATTCCCTGGTACTTCCACGTGCTATTTGCTTCATTGAAAATGGAATTCTTGTTGCTGAATCCCCAAACCTTTGGTACTACGAAATTAAAAAGGATAAGCCGGTTAATAAGACGCTTGTTGACGCCGCTTATGCCGAAGGTGGAAATGTTGAACATCAACCTAATGGCTTGTTCAGGGCTTTAGATAACTGGATCTATAATGCAAAATCAAGCAAAAGATATAGAAAACAGGGTAGTAAATGGCTGATTGAACGAACCCATTTCCGGGGGCAATGGGGGATTTCACAGGATGATCAGGGTCGTTTGTTTTATAATAACAACTCCGAGAATCTTCAGGGGGATTATTTCAGTCCGGGTTTTGGAGCCACAAATTCAAATCAGTCAAGGCTTGCCGGCTTTTCAGAAAGCATTATCAAAAACAATAAAGTTTATCCAATCAGGCCTAATACCGGTGTGAACCGGGCTTACATGAAGGGGATTATTGACGAGAATTTGAAGCTGGTTAATTTTACTGCTGCTTGCGGACCGGTAATTTTTAATAGCACCCTGTTCGGTTCCGATTATTATGGAAATGCATTTGTTGCCGAGCCATCTGCCAATCTTATCAAACGAAATATACTGAGTAACGATGGCAATCTTGTCGCGGGTAAACAGGCATATATTGGTCGTGAATTTCTGGCGAGTACAGATGAAAGGTTTCGACCAGTAAGTTTATACACTGGTCCGGATGGAGCTTTATATATTGTAGATATGTATCGTGGGATCATACAACATAAAACTTATTTAACTCCTTATCTCAAAAGTGAGATCAAAGCCAGAAACTTGACACAACCCCTTAATTATGGCCGTATTTACAAAGTACTACCCAGGGGAAAAAAGGCCAGAGGTGTCAAAATTCCACAGGATCCCTCCAAACTAATCGCCTTATTATCTGATTCAAACGGATGGGTTCGTAATAAAGCTCAACAAATTTTGGTCGACAGTAAGGATAAGGGTCTGGGTTTTGCTTTAAGGCAGGTATTGAGATCCGGTTCACAAAGTCTGGGCAGGGTTCATGTCCTTTGGACCATGGAGGGCCTGGGAGTTCTGGAAAAGGAAGATGTATTACCCCTTTTGAAAAGTACTGATTGGGCAATGCGTATGCAGGCATTAACTGTATTACCCTCAGTTTTGAACAGGGAGAATCACAAAGAGTTTCTTCTGGTCTTAATCGCAATACTAAATGAAAATGATACTCTTGCGGCTCCATATCTGGCTTTTGTAAGTCCTTACATTAATGACTTTGATCCGGCAGAAGCCAATAAACTTTTGCTGGGACTCTCCAAAAAGTATGCAAGCAATGTTTTTATTTCCGACGCTGTAATCAGTAATCTGCAAAATAAGGAAGCTGCTTTTTATAAGGAGTTTACCGGGATAAATCAGGATACGAGTCTGGTACTAAGTAAACGTCTGAAGAAGATTGTCGATGATATGGCAAAAAAGAAAGTCAATGCCCCCGATCCTGCAAAAGAATTCCCCAGAGGACTTGCATTGTACCGGAGTATTTGTCAGGCATGCCATGGAGCTGATGGGAATGGGGTTAATGGACTGGCTCCTCCATTAAATAACTCAGATTGGGTTACGGGGGATAAGAAAAGGCTGGCAGCAGTCGTTCTTTATGGACTTAACGGACCGATAACTGTCAGCAAAAAGTTATTCAAGGTTCCGGAAGTCAGCGGCGAGATGCCCGGGATTGCTTCTAATGCTAATTTTTCGGATGAGGATGTTGCGCAGGTTTTAAGTTATATCCGTGGCTCCTGGGCTAATTCAGCTGATAAAGTTTCAAAAGAAGAGGTTGCAGCTATACGGTTGAAATATAAAGGAAGGCAGACGGGGTTTACGGAGAAGGAATTTAAATAATGGAGAGTTGAGAATTGATAGTTGACAATTAAGAGTGGAGAATTTTATTAAGGTTTATTTTATGTGAAGTAGAATGTCATCCCGACGCAGGAGGGAACTTCGTTGAATCAGGTAAATATTTGAATTAAGGAAAATAGGATAATAGACAAAGAAGCAGGATTATTGTCCACCTTTAGAGGGGGGTGCGAAAGGCCTGAGCGATTGGAGGGGGAGGAATAGTATTAAAACCTCCCCCTGCCCCTTCCAAAGGGGAACAAGCCAGAAGCCCAGGGATTGTTCTAAAAGTTGAAAATTTATATAATTTACTCTAATAGTTCCGTACTAAATACTAAATACTATCTAATGCAAAATTTTGCTCCCATAGCTTTATTCGTTTATAACCGTCCGGAGCATACCAGGCGGACAATAAAGTTTTTGCAACAAAACTTGTTGGCGGATGAATCGCGGCTTTTTATTTTTTCTGATGCTGCCAAAGATCCGTCACAACAAGTGTTTGTAGATGAAGTGAGGGATATTATCAGGCTGGTTGATGGCTTTAAGTCTGTTGAGCTGATTGAAAGAAAAACCAATTTGGGTCTTGCTGAGTCTATTATAGATGGGGTGAGCCTGCTGGTTTCTGAATACGGTAAAGTGATAGTGTTTGAGGATGATTTGATCAGTTCGGCATATACCCTGCAATATTTTAATGATGCCCTGGTTCGGTATCAGAATGAAGAAAAGGTCATGCATATCGGTGCTTATATGTATCCGCTGAAAGCTGAAAATTTACCCGAAACCTTTTTTTATAGGGCCGCGACAAGCTGGGGATGGGCAACCTGGGATAGGGCCTGGAAGGATTTTGAACCCGATATCAATAAGATAATCGCCCGGTTCGACCGGAAGAAGAGACTTGAATTCTCCATTGAGGGTACTATGAATTTTTGGAAACAGATTATTGAATTTAAGCGGGGCAGGAACAATTCATGGGCGATACGCTGGTATGCTTCTATATTTCTCAAAGGTGGTTTGACATTGAATCCTTCAAAATCCCTGGTTAATAATATTGGACATGATGGCTCAGGAATTCATTCGGGCTTGAATGATATTTATCATGTGATTATCAACCCAATTCCGGTAACAACTTTTCCAGAAAAAATTGAGGAGAATAAGGAAACTTATCTCGCAATCAAGAATTTTTTGAAAACCCGCAAGGGAAGCTTATGGCAAAGGATATTGCGGTTTACGAAGCAGAAAATAAAAGGTATCTGATTATTTTTCGGCATTATGGCGCTGAAGCACCAGTAATTGTTCCCTTCTGTTCGCTTAGGTTTGGGGCTGAAGCCCGATTTGAAAACCGCACCTTCACCCGGAGCTAAGGCACCGGGCTATTGAGCGATATGGCTATTCCAAGGCTGAGTATTTTTTATTCAATCATTACATCATTACGATTGCTCAATAGGCTCCAGCTTTAGCTGGGGTTAATGAGATTGTTCGTTTTCGGGCTTCAGCCCAACATTTAGCAATAGGTGAGGAACTGGCAACAGAGGGAGGCAGTTTTACAATGAGGGGTGCCATTTTTTATTTAGAAAAAACAACCAATTGAAAAGTGTAAATTAAAATTCTCCCATTTATTTTTTTGCCTCCAGAACGATATAAGGAGATAAGAATTTTGATTCAAAAGGTATCAGGGTAGTAGCTACCTTCCCAATGAACCAGATACTTTTAATAAACGCTTTAGTAATTCCTGATTTTTGATCTTTGTTTTCGAGCCAAACACTGTATCTGCCAAAGTATGAGGATTTTATGGATTTCATGCCAAGCTCTTCCAGTATCGCTGCAAGATATTCGGTATCCATACATTCGATATAGTGTTTATCGTAATTATCTCTGTCGAAAGTCTTTTGAACCCAGCCATTCACACTTCTGAAATTGGGCAATGTAATAAACATAGTACCTCCCGGCTTTAAAAATTGAAGATGCCGCTCAATGATATCTTTTGTATCCTTAAAATGCTCAATTAAACCACAGGAAAGCACCAGATCGTATTTCTGTTCCGGATGGTACTGAAAAACATCATTCTCAATCACCGGGATCTCATTTTCATCCAGACCATTTTTGTTCAGGACCTTTTTTAAAATATCGGGATGAATAAAATAATCGAAAAGAGTGGTTCTGACTCCCAGGTATTTATGCAGGAATATGGAATAGTATCCCGGAAATCCGCCTAATTCAATTGCAGTCTGAACTTTATTTGTTTTAACTATTTTTTCCAGTTGCTGATGAAAAAGGTAATTCTTATCGATCTGTATTGCCAGATCGGGTTTAGATTCCCAATAGTTAGTCCAGAATTGCCTGTTGGTTAATTGATTTCCCATTCATCAGCAAAGAAAACAAAATTTTAGATATGCTGGTGAAAATAGCAGGGAAAGCAATTTGTTTTTCTGAAAATCTTTCTGTTAGCGATATGAATTGTATTTTTGGTATAGTGAGAATTATCCATCTGAATTCATATGCCGGCAATGGCGGGGCTGGACGGGCTTGTTTGCGCCTGAATAAAGCCTTGAAAGTCGAAGGGCTTGACTCTGTGCTTGCAGTAAACTTTCTGTTCAGGGATAATCTGGAGGTTGTCAATCTATCTAAAGGTTTTTTCAATAAATGGCTTACTGCATTTGGAATCATTATCGAGCAATATTATTCTAAGTTTTTTACCAAACCACTGCCGATACCTTTTTCATTTCCACTTTGGGGCAGGCATGTTTCAAAGCTTGGGCTACTTCGATCTGCTGATATTATACACCTGCACTGGATCAATCATGCTTTTTTACGGCCTGCAGACCTTGCTAAATTATCTGCATTGAATAAACCTATCGTATGGACTTTCCATGACAGCAATGCTTTTACCGGCGGATGCCACGTGCGGTATGAATGTGATCATTTTTTGAAAGAATGTGGTAATTGCCCGGTGCTGAAAAATTCTGGTAAGAATGATCATTCCCATAAGATCTGGCTTCAAAAGAAAAATGCATATTCTGGTCTGGATTTTACCGTCATTGCACCCGGAAGATGGATGGCTGATTCGGTTCGGATGAGCAGTTTGCTCAGATCAAGGAATGTTTTAAATATTCCAAATACCCTGGACACGGATGTTTTTAAGCCATCTGATAAAGCTTCGGCCAGACAAGCACTTGGTTTAGCACCTGAAAAATTCATTATGATGAGCGGTTTTATGCCATCTCGTATGGATATGCATAAAGGGACAAGCTATTTAGTAGACGCAATAGAATTGTTTGCCGCGAATTATGATCTTGGTCCTGATCAGATGGAATTAATCATTTTTGGCAACAGGGATGCAAAGAACGTTCCTGATTTTTCAATCAAAACTACTTTTCTTGGGACTATCTCTGATGATGAAAAGCTGGCTTTGTGTTACAGCGCAGCTGATGTTTTTCTAGCTCCCTCACTCGAGGATAATCTCCCCAACACCGTAATGGAGAGCCTGGCATGCGGCACTCCCGTAGTTGCTTTCAGAACCGGTGGAATCCCGGATATGGTTCAGCATCAGCAAAATGGTTACCTTGCCGAATACCGTTCTTCTGCAGATCTTGCCCGCGGGATTGCATGGGTTTATTCAGCCAACCGTCAGGTCTTAAGTGCAAACTCCCGCAGAACAATTGAAGATCATTTTTCGGAGCATATCATTGCACGCCGGCATATCGAATTATACGAATCATTGCTAAAGAATCATGTTTCAACCTAAATTAACTGTCATTACAATTGTTTATAACAATGTCCGGGATATTGAACGTACGGTTCTTTCGGTGTTGAACCAAACCTATCCTAATATTGAATACCTGGTAATTGATGGTGCCTCGACTGATGGAACTCTGGAACTCCTGGAAAAATATGAAGGAAGGCTGGCTAAGCTGATTTCTGAAAAGGATAAGGGCATTTATGATGCTATGAATAAAGGACTAGCACTGGCATCTGGTGATTATATTTTGTTTATGAATTCTGGTGATGAATTATATGCCTCAGATACTGTTGAAAATGTATTTGCCTCTGCTCCCGACGCGGATATCTATTATGGTGAGACTGAGATGTACGATGAAGAATGGAGAAGTCTGGGACAAAGAAGGCATAAAGCTCCTGAAAATTTTAGCTGGAAAGATTTTAAATATGGAATGAGCATCAGTCACCAGGCTATTTACATTCGCAGATCCCTGACTGAGCCTTATGATCCCCAATACAAATTGAGTGCAGATATTGATTGGATTATTAAGGCAGCTAAAAAGGCAGTAAAGATTGTTAATACAAGAATGTATGTTGCAAAGTATCTGGTCGGTGGAATGTCAAAGAAGAAGCATCGGCAGAGTCTGATCGAGCGTTTCCATATTTTTTCGAAGCATTACGGACTTATTCCCAATGTGTTTAATCATGCTGTTATTGCAGGCAATTTAGCTTATTACTACCTGAAGCACAGAAGGACGAATGATTAGGGGAATTTTAGGTTCCGTCATTTCGAACACGGCAGTAGTTTTTTCTTCCTAAAGTTGTAATTCGCGGTGTGGAGAAATCTGTTGATTGGGGGCAGTGCTTTTGGATCCGTCATTTCGAACACATCGGTAGTATTTTCTTCCTAAGATTGTAATTCGCGGTGTGGAGAAATCTGTTGATTGGGAGCTGTGCTTTTGACCATGAGATTTCTCTTCGCGTTTACTATATTTCTAAGGACAATAATTGTAATCGCTCATCGAAATGACGGTTATTAGCTGAATATTACCGATTACTCATTCGTTGTTTACATAATCTAATTTTTTCTAATGATATCCTATAACTTTCTTAACCTTCGCAATGAAAAAAGGTGGGGCAGTTTACATAATGACCAACAAAAATAAGACTACCTTGTATATAGGTGTAACCTCTGATCTTTATAACAGGATATTGCAACATAAGGAACACCATTTCCCCAAAAGCTTCACTGCAAAGTATAATTTAACTGATTGCATTTATTATGAGAGTTTCTTCTCAATTGAAGAAGCAATAATGCGCGAAAAAATTTTGAAGAAATGGCGAAGAGAAAAGAAAGAACAACTAATCAATTCGCTTAATCCTGAATGGAAAGATTTATGGGAGGAAATTAAAGAATGGTGATAGTACCGTCATTCCGAATGAGGCCCGCCTGACCGGACGGGCAGGCACAAAGAGGAATCTGTTTCAAGTAGCAGGATTCATTTATTTTTATACTAGTGTTAAGTTAAATATATTATGACGTAATAAAAATATATTGTATATTCGTAAAACAATCAGTTATGATACGATATACAATTAAACTCAGTAAAGGAGAAGTTGAGGAATTGATGGAGATCGTAAATAAAGGTTCC
>NZ_JAUXXZ010000047.1 GCF_030684675.1 Daejeonella sp.
TAGGAATGACAATAGTTCACCCTGCCTTTTATTAAAACGTTATCCACAATGCTTTTAGTTTTTTAACACCCCCCGGACCCCCCATTTCAACAATAACAATAGCTAATAAATATTCTTTCATTGACCAAAGGGAATGACAAAGGTTGTTTAGGGGTGAGGAGATTCCAGACTTCGCTGGAATCGAAATGAGGGAATATTTTGTTTACATGCTTACAAATACATATCATAATATTTTGTACATCGGTTTTACTAATAATACCTCAGAAGAGTGTACGAGTATAAACGAAAGCTCGTTTTTGGATTCACGAGCAAGTACAATTGCAAATTTTAGTGTGGTATGAAAAGTTTAATGATGTGAACTTAGCTATCGCCAGGGAAAAACAATTAAAGACCTGGCAACGATCCTGGAAAAATAATTTGATTGAAAAACATAACCCAGATTGGCATGATCTTGCAGCGAATTGATTCGATAAAAGTAATAAGTAACCTGAACCGATTCCAGAGGAGGCTGTATCTCCCGATCCACCCCACCCTATTTGTCATCCGATAACCTATCGGATCCCGCGCAGGCGGGAACCGATAGGCTTGTCCGAAAATATGTCTTTCGAAAATCGGCTAAAAATATTCCATAAAATATATAAATACATATTTTATTAAGAACTTAATTTTAACCGAACGCTAGTGATTAAAACACAGAAGCCTGCAAATATTTTGCAGGCTTCTGTTAAGTTTCAACGCTGAGTTTAGCAGGCTTTGATATTAATGAGCATCATAGATAATCACATTATCAAAGAAGACTCTGAACTCATCTAAAAATGCTTTATGTAGCGGATGAACCTGATATTCATCATGGCCGGCCATATCGTCAAACAGAAGAAATAAGCTAAAAGTATACGTAGTATCTACTACAGCGCGCTCGATGGGAGCCGGGGTTCCTATATGATACATTTTGACTGCTTCAATAAATTGCAGGGTATCCAGACTTTTTCGGAATGCGGTTTTCTGTTCTTCGGTTGTGTCGGCTTTAATCCAGAATAAAACGTGGTGTGCGATCATTTTTTTTTTATTTTTTTTCAAATATATAAAATGACAATGCTGTCGTCACATATCCTGGAAATTTCAAATACGAAAATGACAAAGCCGGTATAAAACCGGCTTTGAATAAAAATATAATAATTTGAGCTGCCAGAATCAAGCGGCTAAGCAGAATTCAGGGATATTAAAAAGTAATAGAACCCTCTCCTGTATATTCATAATTAGTAGGTGTATTTACTGTATACAATAAGGTCATATTTCCTGTTGCATTAGTAAATCTTCCGGTTCCCCCTGTGAATATATATTGCTGGAACATAAATCCTGTTGCGGGATCCATTCCTGCTCCGGCAAGGGTGTAGTAAAGTTTATCGCCGTTAGCTGCGGTACCTACACCACCAATTGATCCGATTACTTGTCCGGTGGCTGGATTGATACAAAATGTTGTTACTTGCGTTTGAAGTCCCAGGGCCGTTGAATTTCCTGTTCCATCAGATCTGAATTGAAGAGTTCCGTCTCCACAACCATTAGGGATATAAGAAATGGTTCCTGAACCCTTACTTTTCAATGGCCTGGTTACACTTTTGCCATTGTTTGATTTGTCTGCTGACATCTGTATGCCTGAACCATCATTAGCTTTTAATAATAATGCACTTGAAGTCATTTCGGCATATTTCTTAAGATCATCCTGATTAGTCGTCTCAGTGATCATATCCTTCTTACAGGATCCGAATAGCAATGCTACCGCTGCGATAATTAAAATCTTTTTCATAATTGGGGTTTTGAGAGCGTTTAGTATAAAAATACAAATATTTAATTTAAACTCATTTATTTTTCAATTAAGGCAAACTGAAACAAAAAGGCCGACACATGATGTGGCGGTTGTGCAACGGTCACGTAAGGTTAGGCATCGCCCTGTTTTCTAAAGCTTTTGCCGATACCTGATCTACGGCAGCGGTAAGATTCGCTTTTTTCTGTGCGCCATAACCTACAATAACGACCTCTCCAAGGGCTTTTGAATCATATTCAAGCCTGACATTCAGATCAGTTTTATTGCCTGCTACAATTTCCTTTGTAGTAAACCCAATGAATGAAAAAACGAGAATGTTATTTTCATTGTCTACATTGATGGAGAATTTTCCATTGGCATCTGTTGTAGTACCCCGCCCCGGAATACCTTTTACAATTACGTTAACGCCTGCAATGGCTTGATTTTCATTGTCTAATACAGTTCCCTTAATATTTTGCGACTGAGCATAAGTGCCCGCCCAGCAAAATACCAGGATTAAAACTGATGAGAACTGCCTGATGATTTTAGTAGAGTTTTTTAATTTCATAGCTTCTTTAATTTTGAGGCGAAGCTATTGGGAGTACTTTACTGTAATGTTAAGATGCAGGAATCTTTATGTCAATATTGCGCTCATTCTGTATATTTTGAGGGTAAATGAGGTATGAATTGTTAATGAGAATTTAACCGGTATGGAGCCTAGGTAAATTCGTAAGTCTTAAGAGCGCGACTTACAAAATCACCTAGACGATTGGAATTAGATTTCGCCTTGGTATTTGCATGTTTTTATTCCTTAAATCTGCTGTGTATTCTTCAATCTTGATAGAAATTTCTATTTTGTATAGAAATTGAACAGCTATATGATTACGAAAGGTCGTTTGGAAGCATTCAGTGATGGAGTAATTGCTATCATTATTACCATTATGGTTTTGGAGTTAAAAGTGCCCCATTCAGAAAATATTGAGGCTTTAGTGGCTCTATTTCCTGTGTTTATCAGCTATGTGCTTAGCTTCGTTTATGTTGGTATTTACTGGAATAATCATCATCATATGATCCATACAATAAAATCAGTAAATGGAGCAATATTATGGGCTAATCTTCATTTATTATTCTGGCTTTCGCTGATTCCGTTCGTAACTGCCTGGATGGGAGAGAATCATTTTGGGAAATGGCCGGTCATTCTTTACGGAATCATTCTTATAATGAATGCAGTTGCTTACTTCATTTTGGCAAAGACCTTAGTATCGCATCATGGTAAAGACTCCCTGATAGCAAAAGCTTTGGGTCAGGATTGGAAAGGAAAATTATCCTTAATTATTTATGCTACCGCGATAGGTGCCTCCTTTATCCATTCAGGGATCGGCATGTTCTTATATTTTGTAGTTGCAGTTATTTGGCTTATCCCCGATAGAAGAATAGAAAAACTCATGATCGCTGAATCACATAAAGAAGATAAACACTTTTGAGTTACCTGTTATCTGTTATCAGTTGTCTGTGATAGGGTAGTTCATTTTAAAATTCATGTCAAAACATTATATGTCATCCCTGCCTGCCGGCAGGCAAGGAACAGGAGAGATTGTCAACTGTCAACTATCAATTCTCAACTTATTTCCTACTCATCAGTTTCCTCACCTCCGCCACTTCCTTCTCACTTACAGGTCCTGATTTATTGCCAAAACTCTTCCTCACATAAGTTAAGATCTCCGAGATTTCCTTATCCGTAAGAAAGGATGCATGTGCAGGCATCGTATCGTTATAATTTTGCCCTTTTACCTGAATTGCACCGGTCATGCCATTCAGTACCACATTGATCAACACGGTTTTATCACTATTTACCCATTCAGATCCTGCAAGAGGGGGGAAGCGGCTTCCGTCACCATTCCCATCGCTTTGGTGGCAGTTTCTGCAATAAATATTGTACAAAAGCTCTGCATGTACCGGTTTGCCTTTCCGGTCAAGATTATCAGCCATTTCATCCGGAGTTTTGAGATGAGGTAAAGCCTTGCGCTTTTCCATTTCAGCCAGTTCTTTATTACCAAACGATTTTTTGTCGCCCTTGTACATAATTCTCCAAATCTTCCCTTTTTGAGTTTCACCCACATACAAAGAACCATCAGGACCTTCTGCGAGACCCATTGGCCGGTAAATAGCGTCATTGGCTACTGCAAGGGTATCTTTACCCCCAAAACCATCGGCAAATACCTCCCATGGCCCCGTTACCTTGCCATTCTTCATCGGAACGAAGACAACAACATTTCCTACCTGAGGGTATGGGATACGGTTAGTAGACCCATGCAGGGAAATAAATGCCCCTTCCTTGTAGCGGGCAGGGAACTGATCGCCTTTATAAAACAGGATATCATTCGGTGCATAATGTCCGGGGAAACCCAGGAGTGGTTTTGGAAGCTTGGCTCCTTCACCCTCTTTTACACCATCGCCGCCATATTCAGGGCTCAGGATTTTCTTCCCAAGCATCTGATCATAATAGTAATAAGGAAATCCACCATCGAATCCCTGAGTTACTTTGAAAAGTTCATCCGATGGGAGCATCGCACTTTTCCATGGGCTGTAATACTCCGGCCAAAGAAGTCGCAGATCATCCCGGCCATGATGCAGGGCATAAAGTGCATCGGTGCCTTTATCCCAGGTCATACCAACGATACTGCGCATTCCGGTAGCATAGCGTGTTCCGTCGCTTTGCTTTTGCTGGAGTTTATTTTCATCAAACTTCCAGATCCCGCCGTGGTCAAGCAAATAGGGACAGGGATTCATTCCCGGCGATCCTGGCTTCCTGTTCTCCACCTGGCATGAATTCGTTCCCATACCCCATGAAACAAACATATTGCCCTTTCCGTCAAACGCCAGCGCCTTTGCCATATGTTCATGAAAAGGCAGCGTATCGATTACCACAGTATCCATTTTACTGTCAGGTACCAGTTGTCCTTCCTTTAATTTATTGCGAAAAACCATTAATTCCGAACTAAAGTAGAGGTAGCCATTATGGATTTGCATAGCTGTACCTCTGTTACGGTTCTCATACTTGCCCCAGATTTTCACTGTATCAGCTTTTCCATCGCCATCCAAATCTCTCAGGGCTGCATTACCATAACCATCAATTGTCGGGGATCTTAGTTTGACATAAACATCCCCATTCTGGTTCACTGCAATATGCCTGGCACCAACATAATTTCCTGTAGGTTGGTTGTTCGGGCGACTCAGTTGTGTGCTTTTTGGAGCACCTTTAATTTCCGCAGGAGCATCCTTAGGTGGAGTGTATTTCGCAAGCTGGCTTATCTGCCGGGCGATAACAGAACCGCCTCCAATGCTATCAACTACGACCAGCGCCTCAAATCCACCGGGAAGGATCAATCCGCCATTATCCTTATCAGATGGAGGCAATTGATCTGCCCCCGGCTTACAACTGGCAATAATAAAAGAGCTGAGAATGATGCAAATAGAGCGGATACATAGCTTTGCAGGGAGGTGATGTTTTTTCATGGAATTAAAATAGTTTTTTATTTCGAATATTGAAACAGGAAACAGAAAGGTTACAGGGAGGGAATTTGTCGATGAGGTGATTTGTCGATTTGTCGATGAGGGGAAGAGGAATTAGTAAATTGAGATAATTAGATAATTAGCAAATTTGAAACGCCTGTCATCCAGAGGAGCCAACAGATTTTCTTAGTTTAATAATAATGTGTGGCGACGAAGGATCTCATAAAATGAGCAGGTTCTTGGCTGCAGCAGGAATCCTTAATAGGGCCTCGCCCTGTTGTAGGGTACTACTGGTTTCAAGACCTCCGCCCCAGGCGGAGAGGGTTTAAAGATACTGCGAGGATATGTCAATGAGATGCTTTGTCGATGGGGGAAATTGATTAGCAACCCGATAGCTATCGAGTGGGGTTAAGGACTTACGAAATCACATAGTCGAGCGGAAAGTAGATTTCGTCAGTCACATTATCTTTTATAGCAAATGGGAATCAGCTTTAAGATTTCATCTTCTTGGTTTCTATATTAATTCCGTATTGATACTTAAAACTTATAACCTACAACTTAAAACTAAAACTCCTATTATTATGGAAAATAATTGAAGTGCAAAGTTTATTACCAGAAGAAAACATCTCCCGTCGAAGGCTGAAAGCCATCTTTGGCGGTTCCATCGGTAACCTCGTTGAGTGGTACGATTGGTACGCCTATTCCGCATTTGCGCTCTATTTTTCTGCTTCATTTTTTCCGGAAGGCAATAAAACAGCTCAACTGCTCAATACCGCCGGCATATTTGCCTTAGGCTTTTTAATGCGGCCAATCGGTGGCTGGCTCTTTGGCCGGATTGCAGATAAGCTGGGGCGGAAACAAAGTATGACACTCTCGGTTTTGCTCATGTCCTTCGGTTCCATGCTCATTGCTTTTATACCTACTTATCAGTCCATAGGAATTGTAGCACCTATTATGTTACTGATCGCCAGACTTTTGCAAGGGCTGAGTGTTGGTGGTGAATACGGTGTCTCTGCGACTTATCTCAGTGAAATGGCCACTAAGAACCGCCGGGGTTTTTATTCCAGTTTTCAATATGTTACGCTAATCGGCGGACAGTTATTTGCACTCGGTATCCAGTTGATCCTGCAAAAATGGCTGAGTGATGAACAGCTTCACGACTGGGGCTGGCGAATTCCCTTTGTGATCGGAGCTATCCTTTCGCTGGTAGCGCTTTATTTGAGAAGCACGCTTTATGAAACCAAAGCATTCGAAGCTCAGAAGAATAAAGCTGATGAACGCAAAGGCACCATCAAAGAACTCTTAAAACATCCCAAAGCCTTGCTGACTGTTGTTGGTCTTACACTGGGTGGCACTCTTGCCTTTTACACCTACACCACTTACATGCAAAAATTTCTTGTGAATACAGTGAACCTGAGTAAAGCCGAATCCACGCAGATCTCTTTTATTAGCATGCTGATATTTGCGCTTATTCAACCTGCATTCGGAGCTTTGTCTGATCGCATTGGTCGCCGTCCACTGCTGATTAGTTTCGGTGTTCTGGGTACCATTTGTACTGTCCCATTGCTTACTACATTGAGCCACACAACTTCCCCGTACAGTGCTTTCTTCCTGCTGCTGGCAGGTTTGATTATCGTTAGTGGTTATACCAGTATCAATGCCGTTGTCAAAGCTGAACTTTTTCCTGCACAGGTGCGCGCCCTGGGTGTTGGATTGCCCTATGCGCTCACCGTAGCCATCTTTGGCGGCACAGCAGAGTATGTGGCACTCTGGTTAAAAAACTCGGGTCATGAGGAGTATTTCTACTGGTATATCACCGGCTGTGTCTTTTTGTCTTTACTGGTTTATGTTGGGATGAGGGATACGAAGGAGACGTCGATGCTGGAAAGGGATTTGAAGATTTGAGGATTTGAAAATTTGAAGATGGGAACAGAATTAGCAAATTAGTAGCGCCTGTCATCCAGAGGAGCCAGTCGATTTTCTCAATTTACTGAAATTTTGAGGCGACGAAGGATCTCATTGCTATGAGTTGGATTTTTGCTATAGCAGCTTATTAGGGAGCCTCACCCTGAGAACGGAACTACTGGTTTTGAAAATTAGTGCTGCCCTCTCCGAAGGAGAGGGTTTAAATTTCCTGCTACGAGAGATCTTTTGCAAGCATTTTCGATTTAAATCACTCAAAAATGCAATTTTTGAACTAAATATTAAATTAGTCTAAAAATTAGGTTTTGTTCGTACCTCCTTCGTAACTTGTTCGTAGAGCACCCCCTTTACGACCCCCTGAGAGCACTATTGTACGAACATGGTATGATGTTGCTCCCTTGATGGTCGCAACTTGCCTCGTCCTGTATAATACTGTTTCGATTTTTTTTAGCTTTCCGCTTTTAGCTTTCTGCTTTCCGCTCAAGAAACTCCTCCCTCAACCTCCTCGCAACAACCTTTTCCTCTCCTGGCTGCATCATCCAGACGGTTATGGATATCGAATTACCTCCTTTTGCCCCGGGTTTGGGTGGTGTAGCCTGACCCTTGAAAATCGGTAAGCCTGAAAAGCCTGCTTCAATGGATGGATTTCCGTTACGAAGATTTTCACGCAGTTCATGGCCGCTTAGTTTGATCTTAGTATCATCCCAGGTGATGCGGAGGGATGGGGTATGATTTCCAAGTGGATTGACTGTTACTTTTGTGGTGATTCCATCGATTGATTTTACTGCATTTTCAATCAGTGCAATCCCCGCTTCCCATTTCTTCCACTCTTTATCATGATCCATTGCAATCATGTTTTTGATTGCCACATAAGCTCCCAGGATCTCTTCTTTGTTTACTTTATGTCCGCGGCCGATGGTTACCGCCCGTGGTGGGGCACTGAGGCGTGCAGCCTCGATCAGGTGTTTTCTCCCCATTAAATAGCCGGTGCTTTGTGGTGCGCGGACTGCCTTCCCCCCCGAAAGGAAGACCAGGTCAAAGCCCATATCATTGAATTTCCATAAATTTTCTATGGGTGGCACATCTGCTGCAATATCAATGGATGTTGGAATATTGTATTTTTTACCCACTTCAATCCATTCTTCATGTTTGATCTTTCCTCCATTCACAGCAATATTCAGGAAGTGCATCATCGCTGTTTTTTCATTGATGGCCTTCTCCAGTTCTTCCCTGGTTTCTACGGTGATGATCTTACATCCGGTTAATAAAAAAGCCTGGGTATAGGCATCTTTATGTGCTTTCTGACAGATCACTTCCGATTTCATTCCATCCAGATTGGGCAATTGCCCCACCTTTTTCATATCCAGTCCCGTGAGTACACCCGCTAAACCCAGGGTCATTGCTGAATAGGCTCCGCTGGTTATCGTAGCAGCCTCAGCATGAGTCATTTTTGCAATTTGTTCACCCACCTTATCCTGCAGCTCATCCAGCATGCAAAACTTACCAACCGAACTGTTGATCGCCTTCAAAACCTTATCCTGCATAATACTGCCGGTCATATAGGTTAAAGTGCCTGCTGCATTAATGAATGTGCGGATCCCCAGTTCCTTATACAGATCTTCTGCCGGAGCAGGTTCTGCCTGTAGGGAAAGGTTGTTTATTCCACCTGCGAGGGGCAGGAGGGTGAGGGATTTGAGGAGTTGGCGGCGTTTCATGGGGTTGAGAATTTATTTGGTGTGCATTTTAGATTGGGAAATTACTGATATTATGTAATCCTCAGGGCTTAAAAATTTCATTTCTGTGGAAGTCGAGATTTTCTTGAGAAGGATAATGCCTGCTGCCAAAAGGTAATCTTATTTTTGCTCCCCTTAATTTGGTTGAGCCGTAGGGGTGATCCGCATTTTCAGTTATCTGAGAGCTAATTAGAATACGATATTCGTTGTCGATACTTACTAAGCCTCTATCAAATGCACGATGTAAATTAGGGCATAAGGCAATACCGTTATTTATTTTATCATCATGAGTTTGACTAAAGGGTATGATATGGCAGGCATCGATAAAATTGTGTCCATATATGGACTCAAGACGCATCCCTGTAAAGCAACAAGTTGAATCATACACTTTAGGTACAAGTTTTTTGAACAATCCTCCTCTGACAAAAACATCCTCTTCTGTTTCAATTTTGATATGCCGGTATTTAGCCTCGGGTTCATTTAATATATATTCCTGAAGGTCATGAATATAACCCAGACCTTTTTGTTTGCTCAAAAGGAAATTACTTTTTGTTTCTGAAAAATATGTATCAAGTAATAATGTCTTTATTACGTTTTTAGAAATAGGGTCGGTTAATAGTTGAAAGAATTCATTTTCAAAATAACCATAATCTAATACTTCGGCTAATCGAGTAACACTTTTTATGTGAGCATTTATCTGACAGCCTAATTTAGTTTGAAGGAACCAGAACTGTTTTTCATTTATTTTCTCACTTTGTAGGTAATAGAATGGTTGTGTAAAATCAGGCTGATGTAAAGTATTAACTAATAAACGCCAGTTTTCTTGAAATGCACCCACAAGATCAGTATTAACATAAACACGGTTGTTCCAAACCAGACCTTTTTCTATAAGCTCGATGATAGAAATTAGTAGAATTGGTTTGTGAGGAGCCTTTCCGTAAGGTGTATTAGCTCTGTTTAGCTTAGAGAGTTTTGAGAGATAGGAATTCAGAATATGGTTACTCATTAGTGAAATAATTTATTTTCACATTTATTATCCAACTGCCAATTTCCCACTTTCTTTCCAGATGTAAGCTGGCATTGGTTCTTTTAATTTCCATTCGATATTCATCGGTTTTGTGCCAGATGAATTCAAGAAATCGGCGAGACCTAAAAATACATAATTCATAGTATAGCCATATTCGTCTGTATTCCGTTCTCTAACAAATAGCAATACTTTTTTATTCAGTTTTTGTTGATTTATATAGGATTGGCCTTTGGGAGATTCAGGTGAAGTTGCATTTTGGGACTGCCAGTGAAAAAGATACTCACTGAGAGCATAATCGTCATAAAGCGTGGTTGGTGAATATTCCTTTTCAGATTTTTTAAGGGTAATTAAAAGAGCTTCGGTATTGGTGTCTTTATTATAAAATACACCTGTTTGGCCAAAAGCTGTTTTTTCAAATGTCTGAATACCCAATGCAACCAAAATTTCATCTAAATTATATCGACCATGTAGTTTTAAGGGGAAGGGAAAATTCAATTTAATTTCCTTCTCAATAAAATCTACTTTTTTGATTAAATAATCCAATACCTCATTTAATTCGGCAAGTAAAATTTTGTTCTTCAAAAGTTGCTGAAGACTTTCATTTATTGAGCTATAGCCGAGTTTTGGCCCTGCATTTTGCCATAAATCGTAATAAAACATTAATAACATTGATTGATAGTCAATGGAATTAACGTAATGAAAGCTATTTGAAATTAGTTTTTGAATAAACCGAAGATAACTTAATGAATTACACTGGAGTAATTTTTTGATACAACGTGTAAGCTCTAATTCATTAAGTTCATTAAAATTGGGAATTACTCCTGCATCAGCACATAACCGTTTCCAAGAACCCTTTTTATAAATTAGTTGGATGTCGATTTGGTGTACATCTAAAAAATTGTTCAAAGTTAAAGGTACTGTAAACTGATGTTTGAAGTTTCGGATTTTACCAATCAATTGATTACGATTAAAGCCAATTGCTTCTCGAATATTCTTTAAAATTATTTCTTTAGCTTTTTTCTCTAGTATTATCGAACAACCTAATGGTAAATGAGGGAATTCATCTTCAATCTCTTTAACTATTGAAGTATGGGTTTTACCTACTAATGCTCGAAATTTATGTTCAAAATCATATTCTGGTCTTGCATTCCCAACAAAATCCAGAACGGTCAAACAGTCTTTGTCTTTAGCAAGCCTCAACCCTCGTCCTAATTGTTGGAGGAAAATGGTTAAGCTTTCAGTTGGTCGTAAAAATAAAACTGTATCAATTTCTGGTATATCAATCCCCTCATTATATATATCTCTTACAAACAAATAGTTAATTTCCTTGCTTCGAAGTTTCTCTCTTACCACGTCCCTATGTGCTGAATTATCGCTTGTTAAATAATCTGCCTTTAGGCCAGCAATTGTAAATTTTTCTGCCATATAACGAGCATGCTCCTGACTTACACAAAACCCTAAGGCTCGAACATCACGTACATCTGTTAAATATTTTTCACAATTAGTGATAATTTCACCAACGCGACGATCATCCTCTGTGTAAAGTTTAGTTAGCTCATTTATTTCATATTTTCCACTTTTCCAGTTTATTTGAGAAAGATCAACACTGTCTGAAACAGCAAAGTATTGGAATGGAGATAATAATTTTCTATTCAATGCTTCCGGTAAACGAATCTCCGCAGCAATTGTATTACAGAAATCCAATAAGATATCCTCGCCATCCATACGCTCTGGAGTAGCGGTTAAACCTAATAGAATTTTAGGATGGAACTTTTCTATTATTGGGCGATAACTATTCGCAGCAATATGATGGACTTCATCAATAATGATAAAGTCGAAGAAATCTTTGGACAGGGAAATATCCTTAATTCTATTGTTCAGTGTCTGAACAGAAGCGAAAAGATGTTCATAATTTATAGGCTCATGACCATCTAACCATAATTCACCAAAATTTGAATCTCTCAAAACATGTTGAAATGTTTCTTGTGCCTGTTCTAAAATTTCTTTTCTGTGAGCAACAAATAGCAATCTAGCTCTTGGATTATTTTCTTTAAAATTTTTATAGTCAAATGCGGAAACTACTGTTTTTCCAGTGCCAGTAGCTGCGACAATTAAGTTTTTAAACCGCTTATGAATAATTCGTTCTGACTCAAGTTTACTTAATATTTCATCTTGAAAGGGGAATGGGTTCAGGTCAAAAAAAGTAGTAATTCCTTTCCTGTTGAAATTGGTTTGCTGTTTTAGAGCATTATGCAATTTCTCTCGATCCTTGCCCAGGTTATAATATTCAAATTCTTTATCTTCCCAATAGGTTTCAAAGGTCTTTTTAAACTTATCGATAATATGGCTTATCTCTTGTGTAGTTACTTTTAAGTTCCATTCAAGTCCGTTTGTTAAAGCAGATCTTGAGATATTTGAAGAACCAATATATCCTGTATGGAAACCAGTTTTCCTTAAAAAAAGATATGCTTTTGCATGTAGTCGTTCATGGTCAGCATTATATGAGACTTTTATTTCCGTATTCTTTAATCCTGCTAAGAATTCTACTGCCTTAAGGTCAGTAGCACCCATATATGATGTTGTTATTATTCTAAGTTTCTTACCTGAATTAGTAAATTCTTCCAGCTCTTCTTTGAATATGCGGATTCCAGAATATTTAATAAAGGATACAAGCCAGCAAATTTCATCAGATGAAAGTATTTCTTTTTTTAATTCACTTTCTAATGAGATTCCAACATTACTACCAGTAAATAATTCACTCTGGCTTAGTCGGGTATAGGGTGTAATATGTCTTACACGATCATTTAAGTCTGAAAATGGAGAGTCAAGCTTGGAAAAAATAGCTTGTAGAAGTTTCCCCTCATTATCGATTAGGTTTTCCGAGAGGTTAAGTGAGGGTAATTCTTCTATGAGTGATTGAATAATCTTATTGGAGAGATTGATTTGTTTAATGGAGCAATCATCATCATCTTTAAAACTACTTAACGCGAATTGAATAGTTTCTGCTAAATATTGACTTAAATATCTTGATGCCTCGGCCTTGTCAAGTTTTGCACTTTTTATAAAAAAGGCATTTAAATCAACAGACTGGAGTTTATTTGCAATTAACTTATTTATTAATTGTTCATAGAGCCCTAATTCAAATGCCATTTTATCTAATTAAGTATTGTTCAACTATTGGTATATCCGCCTCCGCCCAATCCAAATCTAACAAATCCTTAACATCCAGCCTTTTATAATCAGTATGTTCTTTTAAGATAATCTCCCCGTCCTTCTGCCGGCAGATAAATGGAATCAGACGGATCAGTTTGTCGGGGTATTGATAATCATTCGGGCTTAAACTTGCGGTAATTTCTATCTCAATATTCAGTTCCTCTTTAATCTCCCGGATCAGGCACTCTTCGGCTGTTTCATTTTCTTCGATCTTGCCGCCAGGGAATTCCCATTTTAGGGGAAGGGGCATGAGGGGGCTGCGCTGGGTAACGAGAACCTGGCCAATTGAATTGAGGATTATTGCACAGGAGACCCGAATCATTTTATTTTAGTTGTCTGTTGCCTGTTACCAGTTGTCTGTAATTTATTAGTTCAGATGAAACGAATTTGTCATTGCGAGTGTAGCGAAGCAATCTTTCTACTATCGTCATAAGATTGCTTCGTCGTACCTCCTCGCAATGACATGTGCGAATTTCGCGTCCTGCTTTCCGCTTTCGCCTTTCCGCTTTCAGCCTGAGAATTCATTTCTTCTGAACCACACTTTAAACTTATAACCTACAACTTATAACTTACAACTTTAACTCGTAAGCAACAACCGTGTTCCTGAAAAAAGTAGGCACATAAACAGTTTTCGTTTCAGGGTCGAAGCCGATATCGGCTGTGCTTCTTTTCTCCTCCCGGGTATCCATCAGCAAATGCTTGGTACCATCGGTATTAACATGCCATAATGCACCTGCCCAGCAGGAAATGATAAAGTCATTTCCCTGAATATTTTCAATACCATCAATTCCGCCTTCCATGCCGTCAGCGATCAAAGTGAGTGAGTTATCGGCATTAACTTTGAACATGCCGGTGCCATCGAGCAGATAAAGCACGTCCTGATGGAACAGAACCCCATTAGGTGCTGTTAAGTTTTCAGCAAGCAATTCAGCTTTTTCATTTTCCATCCGGTATAATTTCTTAGCCTTGGAATCAGTCACATAAATTACTCCTTTAGAGTCGATGCTGATATCATTCAGGCCTACTGCGCCTTCAAGCGGAATAGTCTTTTCAATTTTCCCGGAAGCGATGTCTATCACTGCAATATTTGTGAGGTCGGCAACATATAATTTACCATTGAACATGCCCATTCCTTTTGGTGCATGCAAACCGCTTACCCATTCGGCAGCGATTACCTTGCCATCCAAACCTACTTTACCTACCGAACCTTTTCCATCAGCTTCCCATGGATTTGTGCCATCAATATTACTCACATATAAAACCTGTGCGGCTTTATCAAACAATACCGATTCAGGAACCTTCAGCGAACTGTCGCTTTCCCATCTTAGAACCAGTTCAGGGGCTTTTGCAGAATCTGCCTGTTCTGTCGTTTTTTTATCGCTTGAACCTCCGCAGGCTGCCAGGAAGAGTACTCCCAGAAAAAGAAATGGTTTCATAGTTTTTTTATTTTTTTTAAAAGGTGATGAAGCTATCATGATTTAGTAATCATTCCCCTGCGGGTTTGAGCAAAATCATGATGGTTTCATAAGTTTTGATTTTGAATTAAAATTAAAGGTACAAAACAGAATTTTGGCTTACAAATTGGCCGACAGATTATTCCGGGCCTTGCCTGTCACCTTGTTTATCTGCGTAAAAATCTACATATTTAAAATAAACCTGAGTCCTTTGCAAACCCTCAGGTATCCACGACACGTATATACCGAAACGGTTACTTTAGAAAATGAGGTATAAAATCACAAATCTGGTCTTCTTACTGGCCTTATTGTATTTTACTGATGCAGAAGCACAGGCTCCGGTCATCAGCTCCTTTTCTCCAAAATCCGGTTCACCGGGAACTCTGGTAACTATTCAGGGTTCTTCACTAGATAATGTAAACTCAGTCACGATAGCAGGTAAATCAGCACTAATCATCTCTAATGATGCCGGTACTGTCACCGCTTATGTTATGCCCGGTGCTGTGAACGGACCTGTCTCAGTGAGTTCAGCTACCGGAAACGCCAGTGGTTCAGAGAATTTTACTATTGCTGCGAATTTATTTCCCAGCACCCAGCAGGGAAATAAATTGCTTGGAACAGGCAATGTCGGTGTGGCTGAATCGGGGAGGTCGGTCGCAATCAGTGCCGATGGGAATACGGCTATTGCAGGTGCTCCGAATGATAATACCCAGCAGGGTGCGGCATGGATTTATGTCAGGAATGGAAATGTATGGACTCAGCAGGGACCTAAACTGGTTGGAACCGGGAATGTTGGTCCGGCGCAGCAGGGTAGGGCTGTCGCAATCAGCGCGGATGGAAATACTGTGATTATTGGTGGGTATTTTGATAGTGGAGGCATTGGCGCTGCATGGATCTTTAACCGAAAAAACAATGTCTGGACTCAACAGGGTGAAAAGCTGGTTGGAACTGGTTATGATAGTTTTATTCTGCCTGTCAACATGGGATATTCAGTCGGGATGAGTGCTGATGGGAATACCGTTATACTTGGTGGGCCGTATGATACTCACCCCCGGGGTGCTGTATGGATCTTTAATCGCAAAAATAATTTGTGGACGCAGCAGGGAGAGAAATTATTTGATGAAAGTAGTCCTGAGGGAGGGCAGGGAATTTCTGTAGGCCTGAGTGCGGATGGGAATACCGCAATTGTTGGGGCACCACTCGACAAGAACCAGCAGGGTGCAGCCTTTCTTTACTTTAGAAATGGTACAGAATGGGACAGACAGGCTAAAAAGCTGGATGTTTCCTCCTATCCGGGTACGAAATGGCAGGGAATATCTGTTGCACTGAATGCCGATGGAACCAGTGCCGTTCTCGGAGCTTCGGTAGCCGATAATGCCAGAGGAGCTGCCTGGGTATTTGTCAAAAATGGGTCTGAATGGACTCTGAAGGGGAATAAGATAGCAGGTACTGTAAGTTCCGAAAGTGCTGCTCAGGGCTGGTCAGTGGCCATGAGTGCTGATGGTAATACGGTATTGATCGGTGCAAAAGCAGATAACTGGACGAATGGTGCAGCATGGGTATTCACATGGGCGGATAATTCATGGACACAAAGAGGACCCAAATTAACAGGTATTGGGAATGTGGGTGTCGCAAATCAGGGTCAGTCGCTCGCATTAAGTGCCGATGGCTCAACTGCAATAATCGGAGGGAATCAGGATAATGATCGAATGGGCGCCTCATGGATTTTTGCACCCGGGCCAAAAATTTCAATTTCACTTAAAAATTATAGTTCGGAATTTTGCAAAGGGGTAGTTAAGACTATATTTTCGTACGATAAAACCGAAGGCGATCCCAATTTGTACAGTATAATCTGGGATCAGAAGGGCTTGGCGGGAGGTTTGATCAATGTGACCGATCAGGTTTTACCCCCGGGCTCATTTGAGATCACAATGCCTGCTACTCTTGCTGATGGCATTTACAATGGAGCCTTAAAAGTGCGCAACAGCAGTACCGGAGAAAGCAGTACCGGGAGCATATTTACCCTGGTCATTCCGGAACCTCCGAAAATATCACCGATTACAGGCTCAGGAACCGTCTTGGTAGGATCGAATACGACACTTTCAACATCAACAGCAACTTCGGCTGGTATATGGAGTAGCAATGCCCCTGCAATAGCAACGGTGAATGCGGTAAATGGACAGGTGACTGGTATAGCAGAGGGTTCTGCGATTATTACCTATACCCTGAGCAATGCACTTGGCTGTACTAATACGGCAAATTTTAGCTTGTTGGTAGTTTCAGCATCTTCACAGCAGACACTTAATTTCCAGGCTCTGCCCGAAAAAATTTATGGTGATGATGATTTTACACCCACGGTTTTTACTGCTGAAGCGGGAGCCGTGATTGTCTTTACAAGTGCTGATCCAAAGGTTGCGACAATCAATGCATCTGGTCAGATCAAAATTACCGGTGCGGGAACCAGTCTGATCACTGCCTCCAAAGCTTCGAATAGTGCCGTATTTGCGACCCAGTTATTAACTGTGAAGCCCAAAGCTTTGATCATCAAGGTGAAGGATCAAAGCAGGGTTTACGGTGCAGCAAATCCGGAACTTACTTTAGAATATACCGGGCTTGCTAAGGGGGAGACTGATGCGGTTTTGCTGAATAAAGCCAGTGTGAGTACCACGGCTGCTTTGACCTCAGCTCCGGGAACTTATCCTATTGTGGCTAGTGGAGCTACAGCAGTAAATTATGCTATCAGCTATCAGCCGGGAATAATGCTGGTTAACAAGGCTGATCAAATTCTAACATTTGACCCAATCCCGAATAAAATGGAATCGGATCCTGTATTTCCTTTGAACGCAAGTGTGAATTCGGGATTAACACTCAGATTTATCAGCAGTGATAATTTGATTGCAGAGATTATAAATGGAAATCAGGTGAAGATTAACAAGCCAGGAACAGTCAGGATTGAAGCTATACAGATGGGAGATTCGAATTATAATCCCCTAAGTGTTTTCAGGGAATTTACAATCTATCCTTCAATTTTCAGTGTCAGTTCAAACTCTTTTACCCCCAATGGGGATGGAATAAATGATCAATGGATTCTTAAGGGCCTGGAATCTGATAAAACGGCAATGGTTCAGATTTATAACCGCTATGGGCGAATGGTCTTCGGGAGCAGCGGATACACAACACCATGGGATGGACATCATCAGGGAGCTAAGCTCCCGCAGGGGACGTATTATTATAAGATTTCAGTACGGTCGGGGAAGCAGGTGGTTTCGGGGATGGTGACTTTAATTTACTGATTTGCCCATAATAATTGTTCGTTAAAAACACAAATCAAGGACTAATGTTAAATTACTTTGCCTATACTGCGTAAACCTGGAATACCGATCTCCGCAATCAGCAATACCGGTAATTTAGGCCCTGTAGTCTGAGTAATGTCCCGGTTACGAATCATGTTCGTGTTTTCAACTAACAATTTCAAATTATGGGATATATTACCCGCTCATGGCCGCGGGGCCTAGTCCTTTTCCTGCAGGTGGCTGTTGCACAATGATTCAATTTCCTTAGACAATTATTTTGAACCAGAGGTCCAATTTAGTGTTGTATTAAATTTGACTAATTGAATCATCTCTTGGGTAAATAAAGTTCCCTGTGGTTGGTGTTATCACCGAACAATGATATAATCGTGCCTGGTACGGTGAGAACACCGACCAGAGGGGAAATAGAACGTGATTTCTTGCCGGAAATACTCCGCAGGAAAGGGCTTAACTAGCCTATAACACACAGGTATTGGTTTCAAAATCAATTATTGTGGCTCCAAAGCCTAATCCAGCAATTTTAACCGTATTTTTTTACCCTTCCTTATTTTGAATATTAGGATAAGCCCTGTCTATGTTTAGTAAAACCAAATCTGTCTTTTGGATTTTCTTCTGATTTGTGTATCCTCAGGCTTCTTAATCTGGCAGAATCAACAATCCACTTTTCTCATTAATAATCGTAATTTTGCCCCCTGAATTA
>NZ_JAUXXZ010000048.1 GCF_030684675.1 Daejeonella sp.
GAATTGAGAATTGAGAATTGAGAATTGAGAATTGAGAATTGAGAATTGAGAATTGAGAATTGAGAATTGAGAATTGAGAATTGAGAATTGAGAATTGAGAATTGAGAATTGAGAATTGGAAATGGAGAGTGAAACAATTGAGAATTGAGAAGAGGACCCTCCTGCGTTGGGATTAGAAGCACTTAAACATGAAGATAAAGACTCCAGGAACATATCAGCAAGCTCTCAGCTAGCCCGGCAAGATGATTCATAATTGTAAGTTTGGATTAATTCCTTAATTTTAAACGTCGCAGTCCTCAATTTATAGTCTTGCAAAGAAAACCCATATCAGCAGTAAATGATGAAAGTGAGTTAATTCAACTCTTGCTAAAACGTCAGGCTGAATTAAACTCTTTGCTTGAAATTACTCAGGCTATTAATATAAACAGTCCCTCCTCGGTTTTGTTCGAGATGCTCGAGGTAATTCTGAATGTCCACTTAAAGATTGGGAAGATCCGCCTTTTAATCAAGGAAGGAGAACATTTTTACTGTGCTACACGATTTGGAGGCGAATTTGAAAATGCAAAAACATTGCAGCAAACCTGCCAGACCCTGATTGATTTCAGAAATATTACTTCTTTGAAGTCTCACGATGATCCCTTATTAAACAAATACGAATATTTTGTTCCGGTTTTTCACAATCAGGAGCTTTTGGCTTTCGTTTTGGTTGGAGATTTTGATACCAGTCAGAATCTGCTGCGCAGTGATCTCAATTTCATTCAGACTCTGATCAATGTGATCGTTGTAGCCCTTGAAAACAAGAAACTCCTGAAAGAACGGGTAGGTAGGGAACGCTTACAGCGTGATATGGAGCTGGCTGTTGAGGTTCAGGGGATGCTTATCCCCAGGCGATTACCTAAAACGGGTGCTGTAGAGGTTGGTGCGACCTATCTTCCAAATGAGAATATTGGTGGCGATTATTTTGACTTTATTAAGTTAGGTACTCATGAGTATCTCTGGTGTATCGCCGATGCCTCAGGAAAGGGGGTTTCTGCTGCTTTGCTGATGGCAAATTTACAGGCCAGTTTAAGAGCCTGGGCCTCAGTAGAGAGAAATCTTGTTAAACTGACAGAGCGTTTGAATGAGATCGTTTACTCAAATACTAACGGGGAACGCTTCGTGACCTTATTTCTTGGGCTTTATAATGAGCAAACAAGGGAACTGCAGTATGTCAATGCAGGGCATAACCCTTCGGTTCTCATAATGGATGGAAAGGTTAAATTTTTAAAAGAGGGTACAACAATCATCGGTGCTTTTGATATCCTTCCGGTAATAAATCTGGGCAGGGAAATCCTGACTTCTGGAAGTATAGTTTTCAATTATACTGATGGCCTGGTTGAAAGCCCGAACGAGGAAGTGTACATTTCTGATCAGGAGCTTGTTTCTCATTTGCTGGAAAGCTGTAATCTTGAGGTCGATATCCTTAATGAAAACATTTTAAGGAGTATTCAAAGTCTGAATAATGCGAAGATGGATTCAGATGATATTACCCTATTAACCATAAGGGTATCTTAGTGATTTCGTTATAAACTGACATTATGCTTCTACCGTACTTTCAGCATGAACATATTGAAGCGGGCTGCGATGAGGCGGGACGCGGATGCCTTGCCGGTCCGGTTTTCGCAGCCGCCGTAATTTTGCCTGAAAATTTTTCGCATCCTCTGCTTAACGATTCCAAAAAAATAAATGAAAAAGACCGCTTTCAACTCCGTGAT
The DNA here is from genome assembly GCF_030684675.1 of Daejeonella sp. Classification (GTDB taxonomy): domain Bacteria; phylum Bacteroidota; class Bacteroidia; order Sphingobacteriales; family Sphingobacteriaceae; genus Daejeonella. Next base: position 1,755 of record NZ_JAUXXZ010000048.1, read on the forward strand.
ATGGTTGAACGGGAAGCAATAGCCTTTGCCGTGGCATCGGTAGATCATGAAGAAATTGACAAGATCAATATATTGAAGGCTTCAATCAAAGCGATGCATCTTGCACTTGGGCAACTCAGTATTCGTCCGGGATTCATTATTGTAGACGGGAACAGGTTTAAGTCCTTTGAGGATTTAACTCATCAGTGCATCATAAAAGGAGACAGTAAGTATTATTCAATTGCAGCAGCTTCAATTCTTGCCAAAACCTACCGGGATGAATACATGCTTAATTTGGCAGCAGAATATCCGCAATATGACTGGAAAAGCAATAAAGGTTACCCAACTATTAAGCATAGAAATGCGGTTATTGCTCATGGACTGTCGCCTTTTCATCGCAAAACTTTCCGGATCAGTGCCCCTCAGCTTACACTTGCATTATTTTCTGAACAGAATTGATTATCCTGAAATTATAGCTTAGCTTTTAATCGTTTTTAATTACTTTTGGCGCAATCAATAATACCTCCTTAATAATGAAAAGTGTTGCTTTAAATGATATCCATATTGCACTTGGTGCCAAAATGGTGCCTTTTGCCGGATTTAATATGCCTGTTCAATACAGTGGGATTAACATCGAGCACGAAACCGTCAGAAATGGCGTGGGAGTATTTGATGTGAGTCATATGGGTGAATTTATCCTGAAGGGGGAGGGTGCACTAGATCTTATCCAAAAGGTATGCTCAAATGATGCCTCTACACTTTTTGACGGTAAAGTTCAGTATTCCTGTCTCCCTAATGAGCAGGGTGGAATAGTTGACGATTTGCTGGTCTATCGAATAGATGAAAAAACCTATATGCTGGTTGTAAACGCTTCAAATATTGATAAAGATTGGGACTGGATTTCAAAGTACAACAAAGGTGCTGTAGACATGAAGAATATTTCAGATCAGACTACATTACTGGCTGTTCAGGGTCCTAAAGCTGCCGAAGCCCTCCAAAGTTTAACTGAAGTTAATCTGGCTGATATGGATTATTATACATTTAAAAAAGGTGTGTTTGCCGGGATAGAGAATGTGTTGATATCTGCTACAGGATATACGGGTGCTGGAGGCTTTGAATTATATTTTGATAAAAAAGATTCTGAACACATATGGAATGAAGTTTTCAGAGCTGGTGAGCCTTTAGGGATCAAGCCCATCGGACTCGCAGCGAGGGATACTCTTCGACTGGAGATGGGTTTCTGCCTTTATGGAAATGATATTGACGATTCAACCTCGCCGATAGAAGCTGGTCTGGGTTGGATCACTAAATTCACAAAGAACTTTGTCAATTCAGAAAATCTTGCTGCTCAGAAAGAAAATGGAGTTGAACGTAAGCTGGTTGGATTTGAAATGATCGAAAGAGGTATTCCACGTCATGATTATGAGATCGTGGATGTAGCTGGCACTGTAATTGGTAAAGTAACTTCAGGTACTCAAGCACCAAGCTTGCAAAAGGGCATAGGTATGGGTTATGTTAAAACAGCCTTTTCAAAGGTTGGTACAGATATTTATATAAAGATCAGAGATAATAAAGTGTTAGCAAGGGTAGTAAAAATGCCTTTTAAGTAATAATCAGCCCTTTCTAAAGAATGCAAAAACGTAACCTCGAAGTTTGTCTCACACCAGCTCTGCTTCACCTTCATGATTTCACACATAGTATTGTTGTTGTAATTGATATTTTCAGGGCAACTTCGTCAATTTGCTATGGTATTGAAAATGGGGCAGAATCAATCATTCCAGTCGCAACGATCGAGGCTTGTGAATCCTACAGACATTCCGAATATCTGCTTGCTGCTGAGCGCAATGGTGAGGTAGTAGATGGTTTTGATTTTGGTAATTCGCCTTTTTCATATACTGAAGATAAGGTTAGCGGTAAAACAATTGTATTGACTACAACCAATGGTACACACGCCATTAACATGTCGCGCGGAGCCCATAAAATTGTGATAGGTTCCTTTTTAAACCTTTCAGCTCTCTGCGACTGGCTAAAAACTCAGCCCAATGATGTCCTGTTACTATGTTCAGGATGGAAGGATAAGGTTAATCTTGAAGATACTTTGTTTGCAGGAGGGGTAGTTCATTACCTGAGGGAGGAGAATTATGCTTTGGATGATGCAGGTATCGCTTCCGAAGACCTGTATATTATGGCAAAGGATGATCTGAACACTTATCTGAAGAAAACCTCGCACAGTGAGCGCTTGAAAAAGCTGGGCATCGAGGAAGATATTAAGTTTTGCCTGAACCTGAATATCACCAAAGGGATTCCTGTTCTTGATGGTGAGAGGTTGATTAAAATGGTTATTTGATTAAGGCTGACAGGGTTTTAAACCCTGTCAGCCTTATGCCCATTAAAATGCTGAGAAAGTATTGTATAATTTAAATACTATTTCAGCTTATTCAAATTTTTAATCCCCAATAATGATTTTATTTGGGAGATAGCAATTTCATTGAGCTGTTTCAATCTCTCACTTTGATTGCAACCCTTTCGAATTAAGACAGCATTGATGCTTTCTATATTGCTCAAAACAACCAACTGGTTAATATTTGCATAATCCCGAATATTGCCTTCCGGTTTTGGGTTCGTATCTCTCCACTGTTTTGCAGTTATGCCAAACAATGCCATATTCAGCAGATCCGCTTCGTCTGCATAAACAAAATTTATTTTTTCTTTTGTTAGAGTTGCAGGAATTAGGGTGTCCTTGATGGCATCAGTATGGATATGGTAGTTTATTTTTGTCAATGTCCGTTGCAGATTCCATTCTAATTTTAAACGATCGTTTTCATCTTCTTTAAGGCGTTGGAATTCTTTAATGAGGTATAGCTTGAATTCTGCACTTAGCCAGCTTCCGAATTCAAAAGCGATATCTTTATGCGCAAAAGTTCCACTTCCATATCTGCCTGTTTTTGCAATCAGTCCGATAGCATTTGTTTTTTCAATCCATTTCTTTACCGAAAGTGAAAAGCGGTTTAGTCCTGCTTCGTTTTTAATTCCCTCGAATTCGGGGGAATTAAAAACAGGATTATTTATTTGCTCCCAAATACCAATAAATTCAATAGTGTTTTTATTTCTAAGCCATTTTTCGATGAGCACTAGCCCATCTTCAAAATTTCTGACCATATCGGTCATTGATAAATAATCGGTGTCTTTGTATTGAATAATTGTAATTTCTGTTCCTTTTACAGTGATTATTTTATTCTTTGCCATGGTCATTTTTAATTGCGGCTTATCTGCCCATCCTTAAGACATTGAAATTCTTTAACAAGGTAGAATTAAATGAAAGACCTTGTCTTAATGAGATGTTTTTATGAGTAAAAGGCTGTAGCAGAGTCTTGATTGGAAAATAGTACAAATTAATTTGAAGAGCCTCAATAAATTTTTGAGTGGTTAGTTTGAAAACTATAGCTTAGCGCTTCATTTTTAAATTCATTGATTTGATGCGTTTAAAAACTGGACCATTTTATTGCTCCCATAATCCATTAAATCTACCACTCCAGTGGTTCTTATCTAGTTTTGAACACCGGGGGGAGCTTTATTTCAACTTCTCATTATTCTTATGCCTGTCGGCATCCCTGATATTTTTCTTTTCCATATTTTTCCCAAGTGCTTCGCTTAGGTTCACACCCGTTTGATTGGCCAGGCAGATCAGAACAAACAATACATCGGCCAGTTCATCCCCAAGATCATGTCCTTCATCTGATTTTTTGAAGGATTGTTCCCCATATTTTCTTGCCATGATGCGGGCAACCTCACCAACTTCTTCCATCAGGATAGCGGTATTGGTTAGTTCATTAAAATAGCGAACCCCGGTTGTTTTGATCCACTGGTCAACGTTTTCCTGTGCTTCCTGTATTGTCATCAGAATTATTTTTAAACTTATTCTCTTGATTTGGTATCCATGATTATAGTGACCGGTCCATCATTCACCAGGCTGATCTGCATGTCTGCACCGAAAACCCCGGTCTGAATCTTTGTCCCGGTAAGCTGCCCCAGCTCGCGGATCATTTTTTCATACAATGGAATTGCAAAATCTGGCTTTGCCGACCGCGTAAATCCGGGGCGATTTCCTTTTTTTGTAGAGGCGAACAGGGTAAACTGACTGATAAGCAAAATATTCCCCTGAACATCAGCCAAAGCTTTATTCATCAAACCATTCTCATCCGAAAATATTCTCATGTTGCTGATCTTCTGCGCCAGCCAGCTCAGATCTTCATCGGTATCGCTATCTTCAATACCCAGCAGAATCATAAAGCCCATACCAATTTCTCCACTGATCTTTCCTTCAATACTGCATGATGCACTGCTGACCCGCTGAATTATTGCTCTCATCTTATGCTCTTGTGTCGTTATTATTATAAATGCTTAAATAACTATCATACCTGGATGGTTCGAGCTCGCCATCTTCCAGAGCCTCCAGAACAGCGCATCCGGGTTCATTGATATGCCTGCAATTGTTAAAGCGGCAATCATCCATCAGCTTTCTGATTTCCGGAAACAAACGACCGAGTTCCTGTTTCTCAATATCGAAAACACCGAGTTCACGTATCCCGGGGGTATCAATCAGATATCCGCCGAAAGGCAGCTTGAACATCTCAGCAAAAGTTGTGGTATGCTTTCCCTTATCGCTCCAATCAGAGATCTCGCCCGTTTTGAGCTCATAACCGGGTAATAATGCATTAATCAGCGTTGATTTTCCAACACCAGAGTGACCGCTGACAAGCGTAACTCTATCTTTTAAAAGTTCCCTTAACTGATCCAGATTGGTCGCTTTTAATGCCGATACACTATAACAGGGGTAACCGGCTTGCTCATAGATGGACTGGTATTGGCTTAAAATCTCCAGACCTTCAGCACTAAACAGGTCAAGTTTATTAAATATCAATTTCGCCGGAATATCATAGGCTTCGGCAGTTACCAGAAAGCGGTCGATAAATCCAGGTGAAGTTCGGGGAGAAGCCAGGGTAACGATCAGAAAAGCCTGATCTAAATTGGCTGCAATGATCTGCGCCTGCTTTGACAGGTTAACAGACTTACGGATAATATAATTCTTTCTTGGCTCAAGTTCAGTGATTAGTCCGGTTTCCTGATCAGGCTCCGGCTCTACTGTGACACGGTCGCCTACAGCTACGGGATTAGTAGTTTTAATATCCAGCGTTCTAAACTTACCCTTAATACGGCATTTTATTGCCCTCCCCTCATCGGTTTGAACTTCATACCAGCTTCCTGTTGATTTTATAATTAGTCCCTGCATTTAGTCGCTAAAGATACTCCTTGATTACATTATCAATAATTATATAATCAATTTATTATCGTTTTGGCAAAAAATAATGTTTATTTAAAATAAATTCACAAGAATTTGCGAATTCAAAAATTAAAACCGTTATTTACGCCACAATAAAAAAGAAATGATTATAACTTTTTATACCACAACAACAACTACCACTACCACGCTGATGCTTGGGGAAGGTAAATGTATGGTGTAAATTTAACATAAAACATCAAAAACGCCTTCCTCCGACAAAGGGGAAGGCGTTTTTTTTTATAAAAATTCAAAGAATCCCGCACATGCGGGAATATAAACAAGTATATACTAATGAAAATTTTAAAGTTCGGGGGTACCTCAGTTGGATCGGTTGAATCGATCAGTAAATTATTACAGATCATTGAAAAGGAACAGAAGCAATCGGGGAATCCGGTTATTGTCCTTTCGGCTATGAGTGGGGTCACGAATCTTTTGTCGTCAATGGCAGATAAGGCTGCGCAAGGTGGAACTTTCAGTGACGAATTGAAGGAGCTTGAAGAACGTCATTTTGATGTGATCAAAGAACTATTGGCCGTACCCAAACAAAATCCGGTATTTACAAAGCTTCGTATCCTGTTCAACGAACTGGAAGATCTCTTGCAGGGAGTGATGATCCTGCGTGAATTGACTCCGCGTACAAGGGATCTGGTTCTTAGTTATGGAGAGCGTTGTTCAACATTTATGATCAGTAAGATCGCCGGACAGAAATCAGATGAGGATGTTTATGTGAATGCAGCAGATGTCATTAAAACAGACAGTTCTTTTGGACAGGCTCGTGTGAATATGGAACTAACTGAACTTCTTGTCAGAGACTGCTACAATACAAATAAGGGTAAAATGCTGTTTGTTACTGGTTTCATTGCAAGTAATGATGAGGGAAGAATAACAACGCTGGGTAGAGGTGGAAGTGATTATACTGCTGCGATTTTTGGTTCAGCCCTGAATGCTGAGGAGATTGAGATCTGGACTGATGTGAATGGAATGATGACTGCAGATCCCAGGATGGTAAAAAAGGCATTTTCATTGCCTGAACTTTCCTATACCGAGGCAATGGAGCTTTCATTCTTTGGAGCAAAAGTTATATACCCGCCAACAATGATCCCCGCCTTCATGAAGAAAATTCCGATTGTAATCCGGAATACTTTTGAACCTGAATTTCCGGGTTCTGTGATCAAACATGATTGTGAAAATTCGGGCCTGGCAATCAAAGGAATTTCTTCAATTAATGATATCAGTATTATCAATATTGAAGGTAGTGGTATGGTAGGAAAGGCAGGATTCAGTGGTCGATTATTTTCCTTGCTGGCACGTGAGCAGATCAATGTTATTCTGATCACCCAATCTTCTTCAGAACATAGCATTACTTTTGCAATACACCCTTCTGATGCGGCAAGAGCTCAGCATTTGATAGAGCAGGAATTTGAGCTGGAGCTGCTTGCTAAAAAGATTGAGGCACCTGTTTTTGAGCAGGGTCTTTCGGTTCTTGCAATCGTAGGAGAAAATATGAAACAAACTCCGGGGATTTCCGGAAAGCTTTTTCACGCCTTGGGACGTAACGGAATCAATGTCAGGGCAATTGCTCAAGGATCTTCAGAATACAATATTTCGGTTGTGATCTCAAGGGAGGATTTGAATAAAGGCCTCAATGCGGTTCATGATGCCTTCTTTGTTGAATTAAATAAAACCTTGCACGTGTTCTGTCTTGGAACCGGAAATATTGGAACCACTTTGTTCAAACAATTATTGGAACACAAGGATTTCCTTCAAAAGCATAATGGAATACAGATCAAAGTTGTCGGCATCGGTAATACCCGCAAGATGATTTTTGATGCAGAAGGTATTGAACTTGAAAATTGGCAGGACACGCTGCAGAAGGAGGGTGAACCGGCTGATCTTTCGCATTTTGTACAGAGAATGAAATCAATGAACCTTCCAAACTGTGTTTTTGCAGATAATACAGCAAGTTTAAAACCCATTGAGTTTTACCAGGAGATATTCAGCTCAAACATTTCTATTGTAACCTGCAATAAGATTGGTAATTCTTCTTCATTCGAACAGTACAAGCTGTTCAGGGATACTGCAAGAGTGCATGGGGTAGATTTCTTCTATGAAACCAATGTTGGAGCAGGCCTTCCTATCGTGAAGACATTAAAAGACCTGATGATAAGTGGAGATCGGATTCTGAGTATTGAAGCGATACTTTCAGGAACTATTTCTTACATTTTTAATAACTATAAGGGTGATATCACATTCCACGATATTGTGAAGCAAGCTCAAGATAAGGGCTATACTGAACCCGATCCTCGTGATGACCTTCGCGGTACTGATTTTATGAGAAAGATGCTGATTCTTGCACGCGATGCCGGGTATGAGCTTGAAGCTGCAGATGTTGAGATTGAAAGCATGCTTCCTGAATCATGCCTCAATGCTGAGACTGTGGATGATTTTTACAGAACATTGCAGGCAGAGAACAACTTTTTTGAAGACATGAAAAAGCAGGCAGAAAATGGAAAGAAAGTACTCAGGTATATTGGTAAACTTGAGAATGGCAAGGTGAAGATCGGACTCCAGATGGTGGATGATACGCATCCTTTTTATGCCCTATCGGGAAGTGATAATATAATTTCATTTATTACCGATCGCTATAAAGAAAGACCGATGGTAGTTAAAGGTCCGGGTGCAGGTGCGGAGGTTACCGCAGCAGGAGTGTTTGCAGATATTGTTCATGTTGGTGCCAATAAATTCTGATAGCACCTGATTATTTTAATATTTTTGATCGTTCGGCTTAAGCGGGATTCTCAGGAGACAGTATACAAGTATGAATAGATCAGTAAAAGTTTTTGCACCTGCAACAGTAGCCAATGTGGTTTGCGGTTACGATGTATTGGGTTTCGCAGTGAATGCACCTGGTGATGAGGTGATCATGCGTTTCAGGGATGAACCAGGAGTAATTATCACAAAAATAAGTGGTGATGATGGACGTCTGCCTTATGATCCGGCGAAGAATACGGTTAGTGTGAGCGTGCAGCATTTTCTGAATCATATCGGGCGATCCGATGTGGGAGTGGAGATCGAATTGAATAAGAAAATGCCGATTGGCAGCGGATTGGGATCAAGCTCTGCCAGTACAGTTGCTGGCTTATTTGCAATCAATATGCTGATGGATAGCCCTCTGACAAAAATGGAGTTGGTTCCTTTTGCTATGAAGGGAGAGGAGCTGGCCTGTGGATATGGACATGCTGATAATGTGGCACCGGCGCTGCTTGGAGGTTTTGTCCTGATCCGCAGCTATGAACCACTCGATATTATTCAGCTTCCATTTCCAGAAGAACTTTATTGCTCCATTGTTTTTCCGCAGGTAGATGTGCCGACCCGCGATGCAAGGCAGATCATAAGGAGCAAGATATTGTTGAAAGATGCGGTGGTTCAGTGGGGAAATGTTGCCGGATTAGTTAGCGGCTTATATACCAAAAACATAGACCTGATTGCGAGGAGCATGAAGGATGTGATTGTCGAGCCAGTGAGGTCGATCCTTATCCCTGATTTTTACAGATTAAGAGAAATTGCAATGGAAAATGGAGCGCTGAGTTTCGGAATCTCAGGTTCAGGACCTTCAGTTTTCACATTTACCAGAAATGATGATGATGCCCGCCGGATCAATGAAAAATTGCAGGCACATTTCAGATGGCTGGATACAGAAAGTATTGCATACAGGTCGCCGATTAATGCTCAGGGGCCAATAATTTTAGATTAATGATTTTATATAGTACCAATAATAAAGATTTAAGAGTTCCTTTTAAAGAAGGGGTATTCAATAGTTTACCCGCAGATAAGGGTTTATACATGCCGGTAAATATCCCGGTGCTTGATCCTGAATTTATTGCAGATCTGCACAAATATAGCCTGCCTGAAATTGCTTTCCGGGTATCTAAAGCTATCCTGAATAATGCAATTCCTGAGTCAGATCTGAAGGCTATTATTGATGATGCGATTAATTTCGATGCACCTGTTATTGAAATTTCGAAGGGTATAAACGTTCTGGAACTTTTTCATGGTCCCTCACTGGCTTTCAAAGATTTCGGTGCCAGGTTTATGAGCCGGGTGATGAGTTATTTTCTGAAGGAGGGTGAGAAGCAGTTAGATGTACTCGTAGCTACATCGGGAGATACGGGTGGAGCAGTGGCACTGGGTTTTCTGGGTGTACCTAACGTCAGGGTAACTATCTTATTTCCAAAGGGTAAGGTAAGTCCGATTCAGGAATTTCAATTAACTACTAACGGACAAAATATTCGTGCGATAGAGATCGATGGTACCTTTGATGATTGCCAGGCTCTGGTAAAGCGGGCATTTAATGATCCTGAACTGAAAGAGAAGTTTCGCCTGACATCTGCCAATTCTATCAATATTTCAAGGCTAATCCCACAGACATTCTATTATTTTAATGCGTATGCACAGATTCAGCGAATGGGGTATAAGGAAGTGGTATTTTCTGTCCCGAGTGGTAATTTTGGCAATATTGGAGCGGGTTTGCTCGCATGGAAGATGGGTCTGCCTGTGAAGGCATTTTTGGCTGCAACAAATGTTAATGATACAGTGCCGGTTTTCCTCCAAACTGGAGTGTATAAGGCTAAGCCAAGTGTCCAGACCTGGTCAAATGCGATGGATGTGGGCGATCCGAGTAACTGGGTAAGGATTATGGATATGTTTGGCGGAGACCGAAGCTTGCTTGGAAATTTGCTAAGCGCCTATAGTTTTAGTGATGAAGAAACCCTTGAAGCAATAAAGCAGGTACACATGGAGCATGGCTATATCATGTGTCCGCATACCGCTATTGCCTGGCTGGCTTTAAAGAAATGGATGACTGAGCATACTTCTGATGATGTGGCGGGTGTGTTTTTATCTACAGCTCATCCTTGTAAATTTCCCGATATTTTCCCTGCAGAGATTGCAGCCGAAATAGATATTCCGGTACAGGTAAAGGAACTTGAAGGCAAGGAAAGGATTTCTGCAAGTCTTGGAAATGATTTTGAAAGGTTTAAGGCTTATTTGCTGGGGTAAAAGGCTTAACGCTGACAGGGTTTTAAACCCTGTCAGCGTTAGCTTAATTTACAAAAACTCTATAATAGTGTATAGGAAAATTAGCTAACGGTAGATCTGATTGATCAAACGGATATTTCTATAGAAATATGAATCTTTTTTAACCTGCTGTTTAAGAGGATTTTCTATAATCCAATTAAATATAGCAAGTACTTAACCGAATTTCGGAAATCATTCGGTCTGTTTGATTTTTTTAAAAAATAGCTTCAGCAATTCTCTTCGTCGGACCAGGATTACTCATCGTATAAAAGTGCAATACCGGTGCTCCAACTTTCATCAGTTCTTTACATTGAGCGATCATATGCTCAATTCCAACTTCCCTAACCTCTTTTTCAGATTTGCACTTTTGAACAGCTTCACTTAATTCTTCCGGCAAATCGATATGGAAAATTTTCGGCAGGCTGATTAATTGTTTGGATGAAGTAATCGGTTTCAAACCTGGTATAATTGGAACGTTTATTCCATTTTCACGGCATAGCGCTACAAATTCAATATATTTGGAATTGTCGAAAAACATCTGTGTCACAATGAACTCGGCACCCATCTCAACTTTCTTTTTCAGAAAGCCGAAGTCTGTTTTCATGTTTGGTGCTTCAAAGTGCTTTTCAGGATAACCGGCTACACCGATACAGAATTTTGTCTTATAGGCAGTATCGTAATCCTCATGAAGATAAACCCCATTATTCATATTAGCCACCTGCTCTAGTAGTTCAGTTGCGTAGGCATGTCCCCCTGGTGTAGGAATAAATCCTGAATCTGCATGGCGGGCATCACCTCGTAAAACCAGAACATTATCTATACCCAAAAACTGCAGGTCGATCAGGGTGTTTTCAGTTTCTTCTTTAGTAAACCCTCCGCAAATCAGGTGGGGCACAGCATCCACATTGTACCGGTTCATAATCGAAGCACAAATGGCTACAGTTCCCGGGCGTTTACGATATGAGACCTTTTCCAGGAGGCCACTTTCATGCTGCTTATAGATATAATCTTCTCTGTGATAGGTTACATCAATGAATGGAGGCTTAAACTCCATCAGCGGATCTATGGCATCATAAATACCCTGTATACTCTGCCCTTTTAAAGGAGGAAGCAACTCGAAAGAGAAAAGTGTTTTGCCCTTGGCGTTTTTTATGTGATCGGTGATTTTCATTCCTATTAGTTATCAGTTATCAGTTGCCTGTTATCTGTTGAATAATTGTTGTCCCTATTTTATTTGCTGATAATATTTAATAAAACCACTTAGTAATTTCCTTGTGGTTTCAGTTAATATTAAAAGTTGATTAAGTTTTACATCTTCTATGTATTCTAAGTCAAATCTAAGATACAGTTGAGTTTCTAATTCATAAATAGAGCCTCTTGCGATATAGAAGAATTGAATACTATCCTTTGGATAATTTCTTCCACATCCTTCAGCAATATTTGAAGGAATTGAAATCGCAGACCTTCGCATTTGGTTAATTAAGCCAAACTGTTCTTCCTTTGGGAATTCAGCCGTTACAGAATAAATATCTTTAGAAAGTCTTCTTGCTTCTAACCACACATTTAAATCATTGTAGCGTTTTCCTGAATTTAACATATTCCTGAAATTGAATTATTTAGAATAATTTACATCTAAAACTCAATTTCCTGCCATTTATGCCGTTAACTCAATAACTTATACCATTTACTAACTCTTACAGGTAACCGATAACAGCTAACTGATAACTATTAGTATCCTAAATTCGGGCTCAACCACCGCTCCGTTTCCTCTACTGTCATCCCTTTACGAAGGGCATAATCTTCTACCTGATCCTTGCTGATTTTGCCTAATCCGAAATAGCGTGATTGCGGATGAGCAAGATAATAACCGCTGACTGCTGCGGTAGGATACATTGCAAAGCTCTCTGTTAAACGAATACCGGTTGCATTTTCTGCATCAAGAATTTCGAATAGGGTTGCTTTTTCGGTATGATCCGGACAGGCGGGATATCCCGGTGCCGGACGAATACCTGTGTATTTTTCCTTAATCAAATCTTCAGAACTAAGTGATTCATCATTCGAATAGGCCCAGAATTCTTTTCTAACCAGTTCATGCATGCGCTCTGCAAATGCTTCAGCAAGGCGATCTGCCAGGGCTTTTACCATGATACTGTTATAATCATCGTAATTCTTTTCAAACTCTGCAACCAGTTCATCACAGCCTATACCCGTGGTAACCGCAAATCCACCCCAGTAATCAGCAATGCCGGATTCTTTTGGAGCTATAAAGTCTGAAAGGGCATAATATGACTCACTGGCCGCTTTCTCTGCCTGTTGCCGAAGTGTATGAATGGTTCTGTAAACCTGAGTTCTGCTCTCGTCGGTATATAGCTCGATATCATCACCAACAGAATTTGCCGGCCAGAAACCGATCACCCCTTTTGCTGTCAGAGATTTATCTGCAATGATTTTATCCAGCAAAGTTCTGGCTTCATCATAGAGTTTTTTTGCTTCTGCACCTACAAACGCATCTTCAAATATACGCGGGTAGCTTCCTCTCAATTCCCAGGTATGGAAGAATGGCGTCCAGTCGATATAGGGTACCAATTCTTCAAGAGAAAAATCAACAAATGCCCTGGTTCCAAGGAAAGTCGGTTTTGGTGCAACAGCCGCATTCAGATCAATTTGGAACTTGCCAGCCCTTGCCTCAGCGATTGTTTTAAAACGCTTATCTGATTTTTTATTTAAATGAGCCTCTCTTGCTTTTGAATATTCATTATGAATGTTTGTAATGTATTCCCCACGGTTTTCATCACTCATCAGGGTACTGCATACCGTTACACTTCTTGAAGCATCAAGAACATGTACGGATGGACCTGAATAATTTGGAGCCACTTTCACAGCTGCATGAATCCTGGAAGTAGTTGCACCACCAATAATCAATGGAATCGTAAATCCTTCCCTTTCCATTTCTTTGGCGAAATGAACCATTTCATCCAAAGATGGTGTGATTAGCCCGCTGAGGCCGATTATGTCAACATTTTCAGCTTTTGCTGTTTCAATAATCTTTTGCGCAGGGACCATTACTCCAAGGTCAATGACCTCGAAATTATTACAGGCCAAAACAACCCCGACAATGTTTTTACCAATGTCATGAACGTCGCCTTTTACTGTTGCCAGTAATACTTTTCCTGCATTTTTACGCTGGTTGCTGTCGGCATTATTAAGTTTTTCTTCCTCTATAAATGGTAATAAGTAAGCTACAGCTTTCTTCATTACCCTAGCCGATTTTACTACCTGCGGAAGGAACATTTTACCCTGACCGAACAAATCACCTACAATACCCATTCCGTCCATTAAGGGTCCTTCAATAACCTCAAGAGGCTTAGCGTATTTTTGACGTGCTTCTTCAACATCATCATCCAGATAGTCGATGATGCCTTTTACCAGTGAGTGGGATAAGCGTTCTTCGACACTGCTATTACGCCATGCCTCATCCTTCACAATAACCTTACCCTTGGTTTTAATAGTTTCGGCAAAATCTACCAGGCGTTCTGTGGCATCAGGACGACGGTTCAGTAATACATCTTCAACCAATTCCAGCAAATCTTTCGGGATTTCTTCATACACCTCAAGCATACCGGCATTGACAATACCCATATCCAGTCCGGCTTTAATTGCATGGTAAAGGAATGCCGAGTGCATGGCCTCACGGACGGTATTATTCCCCCTGAAAGAGAATGAAATATTACTTACTCCACCACTTACCTTGGCAAGTCGAAGGTTTTGTTTGATCCAGCGGGTGGCATCAATGAAATCAACCGCGTAATTATTATGCTCTTCCAGTCCGGTAGCTACAGTCAGAATATTCGGATCAAAGATTATATCCTGTGGAGGGAAATTGACCTCATTAACCAGGATATCATACGATCTTTTACAGATTTCCTTACGCCTTTCCAATGAATCAGCTTGTCCGGCTTCATCAAATGCCATCACAACCACTGCGGCTCCATATTGACGGATTTTTCCGGCATAAGTTTTAAAAGCCTCTTCTCCTTCTTTCAAAGAGATTGAATTCACAATTCCCTTTCCCTGAAGGCATTTTAATCCGGCTTCAATCACAGTCCATTTGGAGGAATCAACCATAATAGGTAATTTGGAAATATCCGGTTCTGAAGCAATCAGATTTAGGAATTTAACCATTGCTGCTTCAGAGTCGAGCATTCCTTCATCCATGTTGATGTCAATGATCTGAGCACCGCCTTCAACCTGCTGACGTGCTACAGAAAGAGCTGCATCAAAATCACCACTAAGGATAAGTTTTGAGAATTTCGGAGATCCTGTGATATTGGTACGCTCACCTATATTGACAAAGTTTGTCTCGGGAGTCAGGGTAACCGGCTCAAGTCCGCTAAGCCGGAGATAAGGCTCAGGTGAAGCAGGTATCCTTGGAGAAAATTTTGCCGCTTTTTCGGCAATACATTTAATATGTTCAGGAGTTGTACCACAGCAACCTCCGACAATATTGACAAAGCCGTTCTCCATGAAATCTTCAACCAAATGGGCAGTTTCATGAGGCAGTTCATCATAAGCTCCAAACTCGTTCGGAAGTCCGGCGTTCGGATAAGCTGAAATAAAACAGGCTGCTTTTTGAGAAAGCTCTTCAATATGCGGACGCATATCTTTAGCTCCCAATGCACAGTTAAGTCCGATACTCAATAAATTGGCATGACTTAATGAGTTTAAAAATGCCTCAACGGTCTGGCCGGATAAGGTTCTTCCGCTGGCATCTGTAATCGTTCCAGAGATCATGATATCGATCTTTCTGCCGCTCTCATTCTCATAGTTCTTGGCAGCAAAAAGGGCAGCTTTGGTGATGAGTGTATCCGTGATGGTTTCAAAAAGCAATACATCAGCCCCACCTTCAATCAGGCCCTTAACCTGCTCATAGTAAGCATCTACCAGTTCGTCAAAAGTAACAGCCCGATAACCGGGATCATTAACATCCGGCGACATGGAAGCCATTTTTGTTGTGGGACCAAGGGCGCCTGCAACAAAACGTGGTTTATCAGGGTTTTTCAGTGTGTACTCATGGGCTATTTCTTTTGCAATTCGTGCACCTTCGAAACTCATTTCATACGACAGATCCTCCATCTGATAGTCGGCCATTGAAATGCGTTGCGTACTGAAGGTATTCGTTTCAATGATATCTGCACCAGCTTCAAGATATTCAGCATGGATTGCTTTAATGATATCCGGACGGGTAATGTTCAGGAGGTCATTATTGCCCCTTACATCACATGGATGATCTTTAAATCGTTCGCCCCTGAAATCTTCTTCTGTTAACTGATAGCGCTGAATCATGGTGCCCATAGCACCATCAATTACCAGTATTCTTTTTTTAAGTTCTTCTCTGATCATTATTTAGTATCAAGTAGCAAGTATAAGGTATCAAGTTTTGGGTATCAGGTATCAGGTTTCAGGCTGGACGCACAAAAACACTCCAGTCCCTATCTAGATTCTTGGCTCTTGATACTTGATACTCAAAACGGCTTATCTTCGAAAAGTCGGTATTTATTGACTCTCACTTATCTGTTCCGCCTTGGGCGGATAGAATGTAGCACCTTATTAGCACAGGTTGCTAAGATTTCTCAGGGTCTAATCCCTCCATCTTTCTGAATAAGCAGTGCAAAAATGCAAGATATTTTGGTGAAATGCAAATTGAGTTAACAGTTACCTGTTGTCAGTTGCCTGAAATCAGTTACCTGAAATCAGTTACCTGTTAACAGATAACCGCCAACAGGTAACACAACTTACTTCCTGCTTCCGAATAGGCGAAGCAGCATCAAAAACAAGTTGATAAAATCCAGATAAAGGGTTAAGGCGCCCATGATTACCATTTTATTGGCAGATGCATCACCATATTCGATACCGGCGGCTATTCTTTTCAGGCGCTGCATGTCATAGGCAGTTAATCCTACAAATAAGGCTACGCCAATAAAACTGATGATATAATCTAATTGACTGCTGCCCAAAAAGAAGTTTACGATACTGGCAATTATAATTCCAACCAAAGCCATCATCAGAATGGAGCCGAATTTTGTCAGATCAGTTTCGGTAGTGTATCCGGCGAAAGCCATGACGGCAAAAAGCAGGGATGCAGAAATAAAGCAGCCCAGGACAGATGATGAGGTATAAATAAGCAAAATATAGCTCAAGCTTATGCCGGTTGCGGCAGAATAAAGAACGAAAATCAGAGCCAATGCAGGGAAAGAAAGACGGTTCATTCCAAAGGACATGACCAACACAAAGGCCAGTGGAGCGAACATGGCAATCGTACCTAAAGTGGTTCTGCCTCCATTTATCGGGTCGATCAGCATGCTGAGCAAGGCTTCATCATTGGAGAAGAAATAGGCAAAACCTGCAGACAGGCCTAATGCTATGAACATCCAAAGAAATACATTCGGCAGAAAATTTGCAGAGGTAATGGCACCTCCACGCTGAACTATCGGTTCGTTAGTATACTGGTAGACTGTTTCTTTTTCTGACATGATATTTGGTTTTTCCGAATATAATAAAAATGATTTGTTCTGATGTTATACTAATGTAAAAGTACACACCTCCTTTCAGCTTTCAGTTTTTGACCACGGTCTTGTTCATCCGTATAACCGCGGTCGATCCAGTCATCTACGAATACTATGGAAGCGATACGTACAGTTTCATTACTGATTGCAAGTTCCAGTGCTTCTTTTATCTGACCTGAAGTCTGAAGTCCAACAATTCGCCAAAGAGTTCAGGTGGGTGCTGTAAGTCGGCGTCTAATGAAATTACACAATCTCCATTAGACTAGTCCAGGCCTGCTTTCAGGGCTACCTGATGTCCGAAATTTCGCGACAATTCGATATAAAAAATGTTTGGCTTTTCTTGAGCAGCTACTTTAATAATCGATAAGGTATTATCAGTGCATCCATCATCGATCAGCAAAATTTCATAATTATAAATAGATGAGACAAAAACGTTGTCGATTCGTTCGAGGATTTCGATAATATTATCCTGTTCATTATGTGCAGGAATGACTATTGACACAAGCTTTTTCATACAGAGCCAATTTTTAGGGAAAACTTTTGCGTCATTAACTGATAGGATATCACAAACCAGATCAGTACGCAGGGGAACGCTTTTAGCGAGTAGGGTCTGATGTATTCATTTCTGATAAATCGCGGAAAAATATCCGTCGGAGAAAGGCTGGTAAGCACCAGTGCTAAAATAAACAGAAATATGAAAACCGGCTTTATGGAGGCAGATTGCAGAACAAACCATATTGCGACTCCTGCAAACGCAATAATATAGGTAGGAGATTCTGAAGAATTACTAAATATCACGGTAAAGATTAAAACTGATGCCAGATAATGAAGCCTGAATAGGCTGGATCCGTACTCTTTTATTCTGAGATAGGGTAGAGCAAACACTAATATGCCGCAAACAAGGAAAGGTAAATTAGGAATAGCCGCGATACCGCTTATTCTTCTAACAATACCCATTAAGGAGATGTCTTGCATGGAAGTAAGGGAAGCATTCAGCGACTGTTTTTCCATGAGGGATGAATACCAATCGAAATAGCTTTGAAGTATGTATTGCGGGGTAAAGAATATCATGGGTAGCAGAAATAATATGCCACCCCAGACAATGCAATACAAGACAAATTTTGGTTTATCCTTGACAAAGAAAAAAAATGCAAGTCCTACAATTCCATACAGTTTTATAAATGTTCCAAATAATATAAAAAAAGCCGCCCAGAAATTTTTTCGTTTTTCTATAAGCGCATAGGAAAGAATGATGATGGCCGTGATCGAGATGTTAAATTGAAAACTTAGCATCGCGGTAATCAATTCGTTTAGAATTATCCAATATATAAAACTGATCTTTCGATCATCGAGGGGTAGTTGTTTAACAGCATAATACAAGAATAGGACATTCGACAATTGCCAAGTTACTTGTCCAAGAAAATCGGGTAGAAGGGCGAAGGGGACAATTAGCAAGCTAAATAAAGGTCCATAATGATTTGTGTCAAGATGCTCGGCCGGGTATGCCTTAGATAAATTCAAGCCTTCGAGTGCATGGTAGAAGGTGAACTTATAAATATTGAAGTTATTATAAGAATTAAGAAAGTATTGCTTAATTGAAGTAATGGTGGCTATGAGCAGCCAGAGAAAAAGAATAAAATTATGATTTTTAAGAACTTGCAAGGGCTTTTGCCACGATAGCCCTTGTAAAGCTGTGCCAAGTCTGGTGAACATAAGAGCGTTAAATAATATTCAAGTTCAATATATTAAAACAAGTCGAGAACTTCGGAGCCTAATTGGACTCTCAGGAACATAAATATGGAATCACATTATCCACCGTAGTGAACGGGATTGATTGCCACCCCTGAGCTGTGTAGGCGTTAAACCGCTCAAAATGTCAGATATTTTTATAACCGGTAATCGCATACCTACAGCCGATTTCTTTCTGTAAGTTTCGCCAAGGATCTTTAAGTGAAATCCAAAAATGCTGCCGTATCTGGAAACCACACTGTCGCTTATAAAGTCCTTTAGATGCAGGGTTTTATGAGCAAACGAAATTTGAGTTGGAATTAAAATACAAGTAATTGAAAACAGAATCCGCAAAATAAAGCTTTCTTCAAGTATTATGACAAAATAATATCCAAATCTGAGGATTTTCTGAAGGTGGATGCGCAATAAAGTCTCCAAAGCTTCACCATGGGTTTGTTCAAAGTAGCTTGCCGCTACTTCCTGATATTTGATATGGCTCATCCGGGTGTACCAGTACGGGATTACCGCTACCTTTCAATGAGTTTTTCTGAAAACTTTCGCGCTTAGCAACTTTAATAAACGAACAACCTAGTTAGCAGCTTCAAAAACTTCCGTGCTTCGTTGAACGAGCCTCATCCCAGTAGGTAACACAATCAACAGCAATGGTAATGCTACAAGAAAGCCGCCAATTACAGAAATAGCTAGCGGCTGATGAAGTTGTGCGCCGGCACCAATTCCAAGGGCGAGTGGCAAAAGGGCAATGATGGCTCCCAGCGCTGTCATTAATTTAGGCCGTAAACGGGTAGAAATAGAAAAGATGATCGCTTCATCAACACTTTTTGTGTGTAATGATTCTTTAACCTGCAGATAGGTAAAAATGGCATTTTCACCTATAATTCCTACTATCATAATTAAGCCGGTATAACTTCCTACATTTAATGGGGTATTGGTTAAGAATAGGGCCAGATAACTTCCGGAAATCCCTAAAACTGCAACTAAAAGTATCAGAAAGGCTATTTTAAACTCTTTGAATAAAAAGAGAATAACTCCAAAAACCAATAGGCTGGATGTAATCAATATGATGAACAGTTCTTTAAAGGATTGCTGCTGTTCTGCATAAGCCCCACCATATTGAATGTGATAACCGGGAGGCAAATGTATTTTTGTTCCCACGTTTAGCTGAATGTCTTTTATCACGCTACCCAGATCACGGTTATCTAACCGGGCAGTAACCACGCCCATAGATTGCAGGTTCTCCCGCTCAATTTCTGCTTCCCCGGATCTAACTGAAACAGCTGCCAGTTGGGTAATCGGTATGATGCTGCCATTCGGCAAGAACACAGGTATCTTACCGATATTAGAAATACCAAATTTTCTGCTTTCCGGGTATACTATACGGATGGGGGAAAGTTGCTCCTTTTCAAAAATTTCACCGCCTAAATTGCCTTGAAGAGCTGTTTGGAACTGGGTTTGGAAACTTGCCGGACTTAATCCATATTGAGCGAGCGCCGCACTGTTAGGCTTAATATTAATAGAAGGGCCGGCTATAACAATCCCATCAAAAACATCTGCTGCTCCTTTAATATTAGTTACAATAGCTGCAACTTGTTTAGATAACTGTTGCAATTTTTGCTTGTCCCTACCAAAAATTTTAATTTCAACAGGCTGCACAGAGCTCATTAAATCTCCCAGCATATCGGTAATCACTTGCCCAAAATCAATAGTCAGGGCGGGCTGTGAGGCCTGTATTTTTTGCCTTAATTCATTAATTACCTCTTCGGTAGTTTTTTTTCTGTTTTTCTTTAGCTGTATTAAATAATCACCTCTGTTAGGTTCGGTAATGAAAAAACCCATTTGCGTACCGGTACGCCTGGAATACGCTTCCACGTCAGGAACTTTAACGATGATTTTCTCTGCCTCACGCAGCATTCTGTCAGTTTCTTCCAGTGAAGTGCCTGGCGGGGAATTATAGTCTAAAACAATACTTCCTTCATCCATTGCGGGCAAAAAACCTGTTTGTAACCTGGGTAAAATCAGCACGATAGACACGATGAGTACCAGTACGGCAACCGTACTGATCCAGGGCCTTAAAATAAAAAAGGAAACCCATCCCTGGTTTTTAACCTTGTGAACGGAGGTTTCTTTGCTTTCAATTTTATGGCTGCCGCTATTTTTTGTCAATAACAGATACACCACCGGCAGGCCTATCCAGGTTACAAAGAAAGAACAGACCAGAGTTATGATCATGGTGTCTGTCATTACTTTAAAGTAAGCTCCCGCTACTCCCGTCATCAGTGCAAATGGGATAAAAATCACGATCGTACTAATAGACGAACCAAGCATAGCTGGAAACAGGTAAGCGATTGCTTTCTGTAAAAGTGTGGTAGTTGGCTCATCCGGATGCTCTTCATTGGTCCGGTGAATTTGTTCTACAACAACTATCGCATCATCAATAATTAACCCTATAGCTGCGGCAATGGCTCCAAGAGTCATGATATTAAAGGTAGCACCTGTGGCGTATAATACAATTAAGGTGAGAGCCAGCGTAATTGGAATAATGATCAGTATGGTTGCACTGGCTTTAAGTGATCGTAAGAAAACAATGGCCACCAAAATAGCCAGACCTAAACCTATCCATAAACTATCCGTAACACTTTTAACCGACTCATTCACAAAATCTGCCTGAACGTAATATGGATTAATACTCACCCCCGGTGGTAATATTTTGCGAAGACCTTCTATTTTTTTCTCCATTTGGGAAGAAAGATCAACGAGATTTGAATTCGGTTGTTTGACTATTGCAATTAAAATCGCATCCCGGCCATTTGCATTTATTTTTGTGTATTCTACTCCTTCTGTAATTTGTACCTCAGCAATGTCTTTTATCCGGACTATCCTCTTGCCCTTATTTGAAATGATCAGGTTTTGGAGATCCTCTTTATTGGTTATTGTTGCATCTGTGATGGTAAGATAGAGGAATTTATAATCGGATAAATAGCCGTTAGAGGTGACAAAGTTTGTCGACCTTAACGTCAGATCAATCATCTCCGGAGTAATAGAAAGCGCGCTCATTCTCTGGCTGTTCAGCTTTATCCAATACTCCTTGGTTTTACCGCCTATAACTCTAATTTCTGAAACTCCATCTACTTGTGAAAGGAATGGCTTAATCGTAAAAGTAGCTATCTGCTTAAGCTCAATAGGCGACTTGTTATGGCTTTCCAGGGTGTACCCGCTTACAGGTAAAATAGATGGGTTCATCTTCTCTGTTACAATACTAACTCCGGGAGGGAGCGTATTACGGAGTTGGCTTATTTTGCTTTCTATACGTTGCTGGCTAATATCAATATCAGCTTTCCAATCCATAAAGGCTGATATTTCACAGCTGCCCCGGCTGGTAATGCTCCGGATCAATTTTAAATCAGGAACTTGTTTTATCGCATTTTCCAATGGACGTGTTACCGTAACCATCATTTTATCGACCGGCTGTAAGCCGGCATCAGCAATTACCTTTATCTTAGGGAATGTGATCTCGGGGAACAGGGATGTTTTCATTTGCTTGTAAGCAAACAGGCCGCCCGCTAAGATGAGCACTAAAACAACAGTCAGTGGATTTCTATAAGAGATAAAGAAGTTCTTCATCCTTTAGTTTTTAACTATTTTTACCTTGGCTGTATCTGCAAGACCATAATTCCCAGTTACGATTATTCTGTCATCCGGCTTAAAAGTGGGCTCTATTATTTCAATCCGGTCGATAGTTTCCATTCCCTTTTTTACAAGAATTTTTACTGCAATGGTATCATTCAGCAACTTCATCACCCAAAATTTATCCTGTGTTTCATTAGCGAGTACAGACTCTCTGGGAAGAGAGGCCGCCTGAGAATGTGCATTCTTCACAATTTTTGCCTTTGCAATCAAATTTTCAGGAATTGAGTGTGATGGATTAACCTTTATAATAACGCGTTGAGTTTGAGAAAGCGAATCGACACTAGGCAAAGCGGATGAAATTGAACCTTTTAATATTTCCCCATCCGGCAAGGTCAGCTGTACGGCGCTTTGACTGCGGATATTACTGCTTAACTCATAAGGAACATCCATCAAAAAAACAAAACTAGCGTTGTTGCTAATAACCGCCAGTTGCTCTCCTTCGGGCACAAAATCCCCTTTTTGATGGCTTAATACACTTATAAAACCACTCTTACTGGCACGCACAGTTGTTATGCCCGAGAACTTAAAACTTGGGTCAAGCTTATTAATGGTATTACCGATAGCTCTTGCTTCCTTCGTAATCAGGGTAAATAACACTTGCCCGGCCTGAACATACTTTCCTTTTTGGATCGGTTGCGATTGTATATAACCACTTATTCCGGCTTTAACGACGCTTTTTTCCATGAAGCTGGATGTCGCATTCAATTCCGCATATTCTTCCAGATTTTCCCTTTTAACTGTAGTTACTGTTACCGGCGTTTGGGGTTCCGTAACTATTTCAGTTTTGGGACCGGAGGAATTACAGGAGCTTAAAGCGATAGCTAAACCCAGAAGGTAATTGTTTCTCATACTGATTTTATTGATTCCAGTAGTTTAACTGGTTAATAAGTTCTAACCGTGTTATATTGGTCTGCCTGAGCAAACTTTGTGAATCCAGGTAATTTCGAATAGCTAAGATATAATCAGCAATCGTAATATTTCCTGTTTGTAAAAGCTTCCCATCGACTGTAATCAAACTTTCCGTAAAGCGTATCTGCTCATTGATCTTATCAAAAAGGCTCTCTTGCTGTTGCAATTGCTGTCGTAGCTGCGAAAGTTGCTGCTGGTATTGTACCAGGAAATAATCACGGTAGGTACTTCGGGTCCTTTCCCGGATATCCAGTTTATTGTATTGCAGTTTTCGCTGATTACCATCATACAGAGGAATGGAAATAGTAAAGCCTGCGCTTACGCCTACGTTCTTATAAGCCTTTTGAATAAAGGAACTATTGTAGCCGCCGTCAGCATAAACGCCAACCCTTGGCTGGTAATTTAAGTCAATAACTCTTCTGGAGTTTTGAATTCGAAGACTATCCAGCTGAAATTGCTGTAAAAATATGCTACTATTTAACTGTTGGGCTGCATTAAGATTTAGCTTGGGTTCGATCAGCTTAACAGAATCGGTACTTATTATGCCCGAAAGGTAATTTAAGATAGCGATATTGTTTGAAGCAATAATCTGGTTCTGCTTCATTAGCAGTTCCTGCTGCTGCAAAGTGACTAAAAAAGTGAGATAATCTGTTTGCCTGTACACATTGCTTTGAGTAAGCTTTTTAAGAACAGTTTCCTCCTTCTTTAGTAATTGATGGACTGTTTGATCAAATTCAACTTGCTTCTGACTGGCATAGGCCGATATATATTGTGAAATTATATTTCTGCGAATATCTTGTTGAGATCGTTGTACAGCATTTGTTACTGAGTCAGAAAGAAGCCCTATACCCCGTAATGCAGTGTTCATTCGGCTTCGCCCCAGCAATGATTGATTTACAGATACTAAGGAGCTAAAAGTCTTACCGTTAGAGATCGCCAGGTCGTAACCGTAACCACGGATAATGGGTGCATATGTTCCGGTTGAATTAGCCCCAACCAGGGGTTTGTAATTTGCCCTGATAATAGCACTATCAAGTTTGTTGATTAAAATCTGGTTATTAAAATCTTTAAGTAACGGACTGTTGTCCGTACCCATTTTAATATAATCTTCAATTGTTCTTTCTTGCGAAAAGCTTGAAAAGCCTAGTCCTGACAAGCAGCCATTTAAGAGAAGGAAGAGAAACGCCTTTTTTAATTTCACTATTCCGCTTTTTTGTTTAGCCGGACTGCCATCGAAAAACCATACGTCCCCGGCTGATAAGATGGCATAAACATTACTTTTGAAGTCGGGGCCTTCCCTAAGCTCCTTTTTATAACCGGGTAAACGACGTAAGCCAGTTTTGTAGAAAGTATCCCCACTCCTGCCCCCATAACCACATCGCTTAACCAATGCTTGTTGTTCAGCATTCTTAAAGATCCTGTGGCAGTAGCCATAGTGTAAGCAGCAATACCATACCAGGGAGAAACGTCTTTATATTCCTGCCTCATAAATTCTGCTGCAACGAAAGCGGAAGCCGTGTGACCCGATGGAAAAGCCCGGTTATCAGAACCATCAGGACGCAATTTACGGGTTTTTATTTTAAGACCGTATACAGAAACCCCCATGATCGCATTCGATATAAAATACAGGGCGGTTTTGTCTGAAAAAGTATTCTTTCCCTTAACCCCAATAAATCCAAGAGCATAAGCCGATACAGCAGGCATATACTGCAATTTATCATCTATACGCGTTCTGAAATGAGGATAATCCTCCCTTAAATCGGCGTTTACATTGCCGTCCACTGCCTGCAACAGATCGGATTCCCGGGAAAGAATGCCGTAAGCGATTAAAGATGTGGGTACAAGGTAGGGGGCTGATCTGTAAAAAGTAGAGGCAGGTTTTGATTTAACCGATACCGTATCTGAATAAATGGATAAGGTATCGGTTTTCTGGGAATAGCAATTGAAAGATATTCCTGTTAAGAATATGATGAACGCAATTTTCATAGAAATTAACTTGGTATCTTTTAAAGTTCCTGGCCTATCAAAAATGAGTTCCTGCCTCATCAACTCAGGATTTAATCAGTTCTCACAAACCACCATACCATCTGTGGTAAATATAACTTCCTTAGTGATACTGCCCTTGCTTAGATCAACCAGGTACTGAACCGAATTATCTGCAAGAATTAGTTTCTCGATTTGAGTACCCGCGGAATAGTCAGCATATTTTGCTTTTAAAGTATTCTTTATTTTTGCACTGGCTGTTGTTAAAGGCACGTCTTCTTCTTGCTGAACATAAGAGCCGTCGGGGGTAAAAATGAGCGATAAATTGGGTGCACCTGTTTTAGAAATGGCTACGTCGATGGCGTCGCCACCCTTACAAAGCGGGTCAGATGCGGCCTTCACCATGGCATAACCGGGATAATTTTTAGCTACAAATTCCTTTACACCAGCCGGCAATCTGTCCAATGTTATTTCACCGGCAGGCAGAGCTGTTGTAACAGGATCAGCGATATTAACTTTGTCATCTTCCATTTTTTCCTGCTGGGTTGTTTCTGTAGCCTCATCCTTTTCGTCTTTTTCATTCTTCTCATTATTGCAACTAAGCATGATCAATGATAATGCCAGAGCCATTAAGGGCATTGTGATTTTTTTTAAATTCATGACTGTATTTTTTATTGATGAAGTAAATTTAAAACTAAAAACTGTAGAGAATCTGTAGTGATATTTTTATTAGAAAAAGACATTAAACCTGTGCTGGCCACTCTGATATTGATAGGTTAGCCGGTACGCATAGTAATGGCAGATCTCTTTGGATATGGCCAGACCCAAACCCATTCCCTCCGAAGAGTTATCTTTATTGAACCTGTGAAAGATTTTATCCTCATTTAATGGTTCGGTCCTGCCTGTATTGCTGATACTAAGAAATTGGCTGTTCAAATCTATAATAACGACACCCTTTTTTATATTATGTCTTATCGCATTGCTAAATAAATTGTTCAATAAAATATCGGCCAGGTATTTACTCATAAATACTTCTTTCTCATCAAGGTTTAATGTGACTGAAATTTCTTCAGCTTCTAAAATTTCCTGGAACTGCCTGGACTTTTGCATGACCAACTTTTTCAAGGAAATGGCATGCTTGTCCTGGATCAGGTTGTTCTCAATTTTAGCCAGTAACAACAGCGATTGATTAAGACGGGATAAACGACTCATCCCGTTAAAAATATCTTCAAGCAATTCCCCCTGATTTTGAGTGAAAGTTCCTGTCTGCAGGAGGATGTCCAATTTCGAATGAATAACGGCTAAAGGTGTCATCATCTCATGGGAGGCAGTATCCATGAAGGACTTAAGATCAACATAATCCTTTCTAATCCGTCTGGTCAATGCCGTTACAGCTGTATTCAATTCAACAAACTCGTCAATGCGGGTGTCTTCCTGGTATATCTCCCGGCCATCTGAGATGTTAAATACACGTAATTGAGATAATATTACATGAAATGGTTTCCACAGCCTGTTAAGGATAAATCGATTAATGAGCGTCAGACTCGACAGCAATAAAATAATAATACCCAGGGTAATATAAAATATAATCCGCACCAAATCTTCCGACTCAACTTTAGATTTTATGATTTCCACTCTGACTAACTTACCGGATAAAACAACAGACGTAATTAACCTCCTTCCTGGTTCCTCACCATGCCCTTTTAAATTGTTGTACACTGTATCAGAAAACATCCGCGTAAAAGCCAGTGGTTCAAAATGATACCGGACTATCTGATCTTTAAAGTTAGCTTCCGCCGGGAGTGATTTATATTGTTTGGTATAGGCCCTGATCTCCTCTTCTTCGATAGCAAGATCTCTATCTAATTGTTCGGTAAGGATAAAATGGATAAGCAAATAATATGCAATACCTGTAATTAATAAAATAATTAAAGAGGTGATAAAGTTGACCCGGCTGTATCGTCTTGATAGTTTCATAAGTCTCCAAACTTATATCCTACCCCGTACATAGATTTAATATAATCCAAGCTTCCTGATTCTATCAGTTTCCGGCGAAGGTTTTTAATATGGGTGTAAATAAAATCGTGCCTGTCAATCAGATCCATTTCATCACCCCATAAATGCTCGGCGATTGCGGTTTTTGAAATAACTTTGCCTTTGTTGGCCAAAAAATAAATCAGTAGTTCGTATTCCTTTCTTGTTAAGGTTAGAACCCGGCCATTGATTGTAACGTTTTTGGATACGGTATTTACTTTAATTTCATTAAAAACAATGAAATTATTGCCATCGAAATTCTTTCTTCGCACGATGGCGGTTACACGGGCCTGAAGCTCAGATAAATGAAAAGGTTTGACTAAATAATCATCTGCACCAACGTTTAAACCAGCTAGCTTATCGTCAAGGGAGTTTCGCGCAGAAATGATCAGAACCCCGTCTTTTTTATTGATTCTCTTTAGCTCGCTTAATATGGTCATACCATCACCCCCCGGTAAATTAAGGTCTAACAAAATACAATCGTAATCATACAGGTGTATTTTCTCAATCGCAGCAGAATGATTCGCAACGGCCTCGCAAATATTCCCTTCACCTGTAAAATAGGTTATAATACTCTCCCTTAGAGAGGGTTCATCTTCAATAATCAATATCTTCAAAGCAGGTTAAATATAAGAAATAGAATTTGTAGAAATTCTGAAGCATGGTATGACTGGATCAGGGGGTCGATATCCCGAAGCCGTCCTTCTCTGTTTTGTGACGGTTTTACATCAGTTGCTTCATATCAGGTACTTCAAATTCTCTACAGAATTAATAGTTATTATTGATAAATCGAATTTTATGCATTCGAACCAGTTGTTATTGTATACATTGAATGGAACATACCCGGCTTTTATATTTTTTACTTGTGATGAGTCTACTTATTTCATCATGTACGCTTTTCAGGCCCGTTTTTTATAATCTGCCGGGTAATAAAGACATACAAAGATTTCCTCATCGGGTAATAAGGTCCTCAGAAACAGCTGATATATTTAATTTTAAAACGGCTACGGATACTTTAGCGAAAATCAAAAATCTTAAAGTAGAAAACAAAACCTTTAATTCATCAGGTGTATCACTTAATGAGTTTGTTAAGCTTCATAGAACGCTGTCTTTTGTAATCATCAGGAACGACAGTATTTTATACAAGTATTATGCAAAAACATTAGGTGAAGAAACGCGGGTCGCCAGCTTTTCGATCTCAAAAGCTTATGTAGCCATGTTAATTGGTATTGCTATCAATGATAGGCTTATTAAAAGCCCTGACCAATCTATCACAGATTTTATACCGGAATGGAAAAATAAGAGCGGTTATCAGCTAATTACTATCAAAAATTTATTGAAGCATACCTCGGGGTTAAAATTTACCACTAACCCAATCAATCCACTATCCGATCAAAGTCAGTTTTATTACACTGAAGGATTAAGAAAACTAATTTTAAATGCTCAGATTGAAGAATCTCCCGGCCTGCATTTTAATTACCAAAGCGAAAATACCTCTTTATTAGGATTGATCCTGGAACGGGTATCCGGTAAGACATTATCCGTTTACCTTGAAGAAAAGCTTTGGAAAAGGATTGGAACAGAGGCTCCGGCGTACTGGAGTACCGATTCTGATGCGAGTACTGCCATTGAAAAAAGCTTCTGCTGCCTGAATGCGCGTACTTTGGATTTCGCAAAATTCGCCCGGCTACTCTTGAATAATGGTAATTGGGAAGGAAATCAAATTGTGCCGGCTAACTGGATAAAAGATGCCACTCACCGGACAACTGAAGACGGCAGTAAAATTACCTATGGATATGGTATGGGATTGGGGCCTAAGGAATACGGCAGCTTTTACCCTATTGGTTTATACGGTCAGTTTTTATATATCTATCCCAAAAAAAACCTGATTATAGTACGTTTTGGAAATACTGCGGTTCCGTATGTATCTGATTACTGGAAGGAGGTGATGCTTCAAATAGTTGATCAGTTATAGTTAGCTATTCACCCGATATTTTTTTGGAATCATATTAAGCTGTTCTCTTTCGTTTTTAAAATTTTATAAAGTACCGGTAGGGTAGTTATCAAAGCAATTCCCAGCACTATAATTTCCAGGTGCTTTTTGATGTCGAATCCAAACTGGTTTAAAAATAGCAAATACAGATAACGTCCTGAGAATAACATAAATGTTGCCCAGAGAATCATCCCAAAAATACTATAAGTAATAAATTTCACTTTTTCCATACCTACCACTCCAGCTACTACAGGTGTAAATGTTCGTATAATAGGTAAAAATCTGGCAAGAATCAGAGCCATGGCGCCGTGCTTATCAAAAAATGTCTCAGCTTGCAATAAATGACGTTTCTTGAAGAAAAAAGTATCCTTACGTTTAAACAATAGTTGGCCACTTTGCTTCCCGAACCAAAATCCAAGTAAATTTCCTAAACTGCCACAAATAGTAATGAGTAAAACTAATATGAATAGATCCAATAAATCAAAGCCCGACTGATATCCGGGCAAACTTTTGACCAGGGTTTTGCTGTAAATTCCCGAAACAAACAACAGGCTATCACCAGGCAAGAAAAAACCAGCCATCAAACCTGTCTCTGCAAAAACTATCAGGAGCACGATCCATAATCCGCCCTTAACAATGTAAAACTCAGGATTTAAAAGCTCCTGAACTGAAATACTAACGAAAATATCCATGTATGCGGCTAAATTAGTTTATTTCACCCTCTTAAAAGTCATGGTTTGACCCATAAATTCAAAGTGCCAGAATCCTTTAACCTCTAACATGCCATTTTTTGTAAGTAAAGCAGATAAATTCCATTCTCTTCCTGTTCTTACATCATAAATTATTCCCTTTTCCCAGCGGTTTATACTGGCGTTGAATTTTAAATTTCGAAGTATCTCCAATCCGATAATTTTGCGGTTTCTTAAAGCCGGGTCAGGATTTTGTTGATCAGTACGTGTGATCATTGGCCTGGTTCTATCGTCTGAGTCATTAAACCATAAAACCTTAGCGTTATATTGATCTCCTTCTTTAAAAACCAGCACAGTTATATTTTCAGCAGTTGACATCCATTTGCCTATTATTTGATCTGAAATGGAATTAGCCGAACCGATACTCCCGGCGTAAAAGCTGATAAGCAGGTCCAAAAACAAATACTTGATATTCATAGCAACAAAATTAGAACAGGGTGTAATAAAATCCGGCAGATTATTTATTCAGGATACGTAAAGGTTATTGGTTTGCTATTCTTTTTGGCGGCAAAGAATCCTATCGCCTTATTGCCAAACTGTCCCTCTTGTAAAAAAACCGGTTCAACAAAGGGATTAAATTGGGCTAGCTTTTGACGGTCTAGCTGGGAGAAAAATACATAAGCATTTTTATCGATGCTCTGTATAAATATTCGTCCTTTTGTGCCTTTTTTATGAGAATAAGCAGGCTCTACTATAATGGTTATTTGCTTTCCCTCCTTGCCAACATCTTCAAATACCGCTCTTCCAATTTCATGAACAGTAACTGTATCTTTCCCTAAGCATGCTCTTTTAATGGTGGCTTCGGCCTTCATGATACTGGTATCAGCAGATCTGATCATTTCATAACGATAATAATTGACCTGGTTGGGAACATCTTTAAAATAGGTTACAACCCCCTCATGTTCTCCGTACAAATCATTATAGTTGGACACATAAGAAACACTATCAATAGCTGGTGCAAAAAGGTTGGTAACAGCATTTGCTATATAAGTTTTGCCTTCGGAGATAATAGTTAAGTCATATTTAGTATTCGCCAGGATCTTATTATGGCCGTTATAAAAATAGTCAAACTGGCAATCTATCTTATCAAAAACACTGTCCAAACTAAGTTTATCTGTACTTCCGTTGCTGCTGATAGTAATGAGCGCATTTCTGATCATCAGCTCATTTTTTTTAACCGCTTTATCAAAATACGGTACCGTTCTATTAAAATAAACGACCGGTATGGAGTCGGGTTCAATAAACCCTGTTATGCTTACTTTATTGTTGTAGGCAGGCGGGCTTACGGTTATGTTTTTTTCGCAGGACAGGATAAAACCAACACTGATAACGGAAAAGAAAATAAATATCTGTTTCATGATTAAAATTTAAAATTAAAGCTTATGCTAGGTACAATCGGGAGTAATGAAACCTGTTTCGCCTGTGGTTGCTTGGTCGCAGGATCGGTAGTTAAGTAGACGAAATATGGATTCGCCCGGTTATATACATTATAAAGACCGAAAGACCACTCTCTTTCATACGCGAATTTCTTGAACAACTTCACCTGCTTTTTATTTGAAACACTGAAATCTAAGCGGTTGTAGGCAGAAAACCTGCTATTGTTTCTGCTGGTGTAATCGGAGTAATAGTTATCATACAGCGAACCATCGCCATTAACTAAAACCTTACCGGCTGGTAGGGTGTACGGTCTGCCGGTGTAGTAAACGAAATCGGCTGACAGGGTCCAGTTTTTGGTCAAATTATAGCTGGCAACCAGGGATAAATTATTACCCCTGTCAAAAGAAGCCGGAAAACTGTTTCCGAAATTAAGATCCGGAAACTGCTGGGTAGATTTGGATAGGGTATAACTGGCCCAGCCTGATAAGCGGCCAAAATTTTTCTTTGCGAAAAACTCAACGCCATAAGATTTCCCTTTTCCAAAAGTTAA
Source organism: Daejeonella sp. (assembly GCF_030684675.1). GTDB lineage: Bacteria > Bacteroidota > Bacteroidia > Sphingobacteriales > Sphingobacteriaceae > Daejeonella. Next base: position 33,742 of record NZ_JAUXXZ010000048.1, read on the forward strand.
TATATCATCCAAACTGGTGTTTAATAGAATCTGGGTACCTTCCTTAAATAATACCTGGTTATTCATCGTTTTATAATATACTTCTACGCTGGTTTCGATTTCATTCTCTTTAAAATTTTTGAATAAACCTAATGCTACCTGCTTGCTTGTTTGCGGTTTTATTTTCAAGCTGCTGCTTAACCAAATATCGGCTGGTAATGAAGCTGTACTGCTTGGAACCAAATGCATAAACTGGTTCATTTGTGTGTAAGAAGCCTTTATTGAGGTTTGATCGTTGATAGAAAAGCGAGTGGTTAACCGAGGCTCGATAAATGAGTATGTTTTTGTACCGGCACTGAAAAACGGCACTCTTAGTCCGAAGTTGACCGAAAAACGGTTGGAAACCTGATAATCATCATTTATATAAAACGCCCCTTCATTGGATAGCCTTTTAGTCAGACTATCCGGATTAATAACGACCTTTTTCCCGGTTTTAGACATTTTAGCTGACATTGCCCCGGGATATAGGGTATGATAGATATAATTAGCTCCAAATTTGATGGTATGATCACTGCCTGATGTGGCTGTAAAATCAGTTTTTGCATTGATATCTTTGATTCCTGTATACAAAACCTGATAATAGTTGTTTTGCGCTGTTCCTAATTGCAAATGATAGTCATTATATATTAAGGAAGTATTTGAAAATATTTTATTTCCGTATAAATGATTCCATCTTAAGGTTGCGGTGGTATTACCGAAGTTTGTACCATAGTTTAAACTATTTGCCCCTGTATACGCAGCATCATCATTACCTTTAAAGAAACTAGCAAAGACATGGTCTTTTTCACCCAGCTCATAGTTCATTTTAGCATTGAGATCATAAAACCGATAAGTGGTTGTTTTTGAAGCTTGTTTTAGCAGCTGATCCAGATAGCTCCGACGGCCCGAAATAATAAATGAGGATTTATTTTTTTGCAGGGGTCCCTGGAAAGTAAGATTCGCTGAAATTAGTCCTATACCACCTTCAGTTTGAAATTTTGTTTTGTTCCCCTCCTTCATTTTAATATCCAGAATGGAGCTTAAACGACCTCCATATTCGGAAGGAAAACCACCTTTAATTAATTTTACACTGTTGATTGCGTTCACATTAAAGGTGCTGAATAAACCAAAAAGGTGATTTGGATTATATACGGTAGCTTCATCCATCTGAATAAGATTCTGATCCAGGTTACCTCCTCTCACGTAAAAGCCTGAAGTTCCTTCCTGGCCGGCTTGCACCCCGGGCAAAAGCTGGATGGTCTTAAGGATATCACGCTCACCTAATAAAACAGGTAAATCTTTTATCGCTTTGATAGGTATATCAATGACGCCCATTTGCGCTTTATTAACATTGTCCTGATTTCGACTGGCATTAACCACCACCTCGTTTAGGCTATTCAAGGCAGGTTGCAGTAGAATGTCAAGTTGGATATCCTTCCGGCTCATTATTTGTTTTAACGAAGGCTGATATCCACTATAGGAAATTACAATAGAAATTGTATCTGAATCAGGGACAGTAATGGTGAAATATCCGTACTGATTTGTGCTGGCTCCTGTTTTCAAAGAGGGGATCAAGACAGACGCACCAATCAGGGCTTCTTTAGATCCGGCATCTTTTACATATCCGCTAATAGTGCTTTTCTGGGCAAAAGCAAGGGAAGGCAGCATGATAACCAGGTATATCAATTTTTTAAGTTGCATATTATGATATTGAAAAATGAGATTTAGTTTTATACCCAGAAGACATAGCTTTTCTGAAAAAGTCCTATAAGATTTAAAAAAAATGTTGAAATGGAGAAAGGAAAGGTAGCCGTTGCCCGCAAAGGTCTCACATCGGGGGAAACTGTTATTTTTCCAAATCCCTGGCAAGAATTTTTTTCGATACAACATCCGTACAATAGAAGTAGCCTAAGGCATTACCTGAGATATTTCCCTTGATCAGGCCGGGGTTGCCCGAGAATATATTTTTCCAATCAGTTTCTTGAAATAAGTTAAACAAATACCTTTGGTAGGCATTAGAAACTGAAAATTTATATACCTTAACCGAATCGGCCGGGAGAAGTGTTACATTGGTTCGTTGCTCCAGAAGTGGATACAGCCCGTTGGGCGGGGCGAAAATGTGAGTATAGGCATAAGTTTGAGAAACTGCCAGTTTAGATGGATCCCAATCACTTTCGCCCTTAAATTGATAAAATTGTTTTCCAGGTTCAACAGAACTGAAAATATGTTTGGGTACAGAAAGCACCAGGTTGTCATTTTGGATTTGAGTAATAATATTTAAATTACTGAACACAATCGGCGTAACTTTTTTCAGTGTGTCTTCGGCAAAGTATGTGTTATTATTATAAATTACCTTAAGGCGATATGGAAATCCATAATTCTTATTTTCAAGCAAGATGACCGAATAGATTCCCGGAGTGCTGGTTTCGTCTAGTTTTACACTATTAATATAAACTTCTGCATTACTTATGCCCGCAACATTATCGCTAACATTGTAGGAAGGTTTGCTAAGCCTGATAAACTGTTCTTTACTAAATGAATTCACGCCGCCCTCGATCACTAAATCATACTGTAATGCAGCCTTTTTAAAATTGATCTTATCAATCAATTCCTTCTTACAGGAAACCAGTATGACTGCAAAATACAATATTAAAAACCTTGCTAAAGTCATGATCAATATTTAAAACTATACGATATTGAAGGAATAACTCCTGAAAATGATTCTTCAAAGCCTATATTTCTGTGGGATTCAAGTTGTGTAACCCTGTAAAACAAAGGATTTCTTCGACTGTACAAATTGTATATCCCAAAAGTCCAGATACTTAGAAATTTCTTTTTAACATCATTTTCTTTAATTTTTGGCTTTAATTCGGCAACAAGATCTAACCTGCTATAATCAGGGAACCTGGAGCTGTTCCTGCCTTCATATATAGGAACTTTGGAACCATTATCAGTAAAAAACCCCACAGGTAGAGTTACTGGTCGTCCATTACTATAGTTGAAGAACGTGCTGACTGTTAGTCTATTGCTGAAATGATAACTTCCACTAATTTTAAAATCATTAGGCAGGTCATAAATGGCCGGATATTTTAGCCCGGAATTAATTCCCATGATCTTTCTGAACGACCTTGAATAGATATAACTCAACTCCCCGGTGAGTCTCCCTGTTTTCTTCGCGAAGGTGATTTCCGAACCATAGGCCGTTCCTTCACCAAATCGAAGGCTACTCTCAAATAAGGGATTAAAAACTATTTGTGAATGATCTGTCAGGTCGGCCTGATTGTACATTTTTTTATAATACAATCCGACTTCAATGAAATACCACCTATTCACCAGGTGAGTATAAGCTGTTGAAAAAACGTCTGATTGTTGTTGTTTCACTTTTGAATTGGCTGGTATCCATGTCTCGAATGACGAATATGAAATCTCATTATTTTGCACTAATTGCAAATTTTGTGAATTCCTCATATAAGAGATTTTTAAGGCCTGATTGGAATTGAAGCTGTATTGAAGTTGTAAGCGTGGTTCGAAATTATAGACCGTTTTATTTTTTTCAAGCCTGTTTACTCTATTCTCCTCTTCTGCTGCAAATATCCCGGCCCGGAATCCGTAATTTAAATATAGTTCCGGAGACAGATTCCTATCCTGATTGAAATATGCCCCATAATCGTTCACACGGAATCTGTTCAAGCTCAAATTTGAAATATAGTCGGCAGTTTCTCCGGGTCTGAAATGATGCCTTGTGCCGGATATCCCAAATTGAATAGTATTGCCTGCACGCTTATAAAATGTAAAGTCACCTTTCAACCCTAAATCCCTTATCCCTGTGAGCCATTCCTTATTAATTGTTGCTAAACTGGTAATATCCAGAGCATTGATATAATTGCTGTAAATAGCAGAAAAGTTCACAAATAACCTCGGATTAAAAATATGATTAAACCTGAATGTTGAAGTGGTATTACTCCAATTGTTTGAGTAATTATTGTCTGTAAATAAATGATCAAATCCTTGATAGACAGAGAAATACACCCGATTGCTTTTATTTAAAATGTAGTTAGTCTTAAAGTTAAAATCATAGTAATTGGCATTTATATTAAAAAACCGAAAACCGCTATTATACAGATCAGTTAAACTGCGTCTGAAGGAAATCAAGTAAGAACTTTTATCTTTTACAAAGGGTCCCTCCGCAGCAAATCTTGCAGAAAGCAAGCTTATTCCGCCTTTGATATGAAAATCATTTAAATTTCCTTCTTCTAACTTTATATCAATAACCGAAGAAAGTCGGCCTCCGAGATTTGCAGGTATATAATCTTTGTAGATTTGGAGCTTCTTAATCGCGTCTATGTTAAAGATAGATATTAAACCAAACAGGTGCGATGGATTATAGACAGGGGCCTCATCCACCAGGACTAGATTTTGATCCAGGTTACCGCCTCTTATCGAAAGACCTGAACTTCCTTCAGATGGGTTTTTTACTCCGGATTGCATTTGCAATGCTTTGATCACATCTGCTTCCCCCGCATAGAATGGCATGCCCTTTAATTGAGATGGAGAAATGCTTTTAACGGAATTTAGGGTTTCTATAGAATCGGATGCGGGGGCAGTTACGTAGACTTCCTGCATGTTAAAAGTCGACCTCTTTAGCCCTATGCTCAGATAATTATTCTTTTGAAGGTTAAGATCCTGAACTTTGGTTTCATACCCTATATATGATGCAGTGAGGGTATAAGCATCTGCTGGCAATGAAATGGAGTAATAACCATATTGATTAGTGACACCCTTCACTTGATTAATTTGCAGGGTAGCCCCTATTAAATTCTCCCCCGTTTCTGCATCATACACGATACCATTTATCGTACGAATTGAAACGGGAGACCGGGTAATAACAATACTGCTGGCCACCTCCCTGAACTGCAGACCGGTACCATTAAAGATAACCTGTAAGATAATTTCTACTTTTTGTGCAGAAAAGGCTTGTGCAGAAATTCTTCGATTGAGAATTATTGCAGGATCGTAAGCAAATGATATCTGACTTACCTTCTGCAACTCTTGAATCGCTTCATTTAACGTAATTCTGTTGAATGAGATTGAAACAATTTTATTCAACAGACTGTCTTGAGCCAATGAAATTTCAAAGCTTGAGAAGATGAGAACTAGTATAAAGGTCGTATTTTTAAACCACTTGTTAAAATGCACGAAAGTCAAATATCAATACACCTCAAATTTACGTATTAAAAAGATAGCTTCTGTTATTTGGCAGATACCAAGTAGAATACTCCATTTTTAGAAACGATATTTATCTGCAAAGTTTCAGCGATCACTTTCAAAACATCTTTAATTTTTTGCTTTTTGAACTCACCCGTAAATTTCCGGGAATTTAAATTTGAGCTTTGTATGATAATTTTCCGATGATAAACGGATTCCAACGTCCTCACCACCTCTGGCAATGCTGTAGCGTTAAAATTAATAACATGGTCTGTATACGCTTTATAGTTTGAATCCTGAAGTTTTACTTTCTTAATATATTTTTTAGAAATATGGTAATATGCTGCGTCTCCTGCATTTAAAATGGTCTCTGATGCATTACCTGCAATATGAAGCTTCACTTGCCCGGTGCTCACTACCACGTCAATTTGGCTTTGAGCAAGCTTAACATTAAAACTAGTACCGATATCTGTAACTTCTAAATCCTTATAATGAATCGAAAATGGTTTTTCAGGATTGTGAACCACATTTATAAAGCATTCGCCTTTTATAAGTTCCAGCTCTCTAACCTTCTGAAAATTGCTCTTGGAGTAACTGAGTTCAGAATTAGCATTTAAAACTAACTTAGTGCCGTCTGGAAGTTCATAAGTGTTTTGAACAGAGCCAGCTTTGAGTAAAACTTTATCGTTGCTACTCATAAAGTAAAATACTAGTGCTGACACCAGTATAAAAGAAGCTGCAATCCTAAGCCAGCCCCGCGCAGAGAAATTTACAACTTTTGGGTTATTACCAACGGTAGAATTTGAAGCAAGATTCAATTTTTTATGTAAAACTTCTAAGGATTCATTGGGTTTAAGGTTTTTATATTGCTCTAAGAGACCTAATTCCTCATTTAACTTGATAACATCTAGATAGTAGGTTTCATTGTCAGGACTCTTTAGCCGCCATTCTTTTAACCTGATTGAATTCTCGGCTGAGATGGTACCCTCCATTTCCTCTGTGATGAGTTCCAGAAAGTCAGATTCTTGCCCATTAAAATTTAAATTACTCATCTCGCTCTATAGACAATGATTGTTTTAAAAAGTCCTATTTAAGAATTGAATAAAAATTAAGATCAAAATTAGTATTCCACCATTTCCAACAATTTCTTTAATCTTTTTGTAGGCATAGGTCAAATGGTTTTTAACTGTTTTTATGGAAATATTAAGTTGATCTGCAATTTCCTGTTGTTTCCGTTTTTCATACTTACTCATCAGTAAGACCTTTTGACACTGTGGAGGTAGAAGCTGGATTGCCCGCTCAATATTGATAAGTCTTTCTTCCAAAGTTTCAGCCTCCTCTTCAATTTCATTAATCATTTCCCGCTCATAACGCCCTTGGTTTTCAAAAAGCCCTTTTTGACTTTTAAGGACATTTAAAGAAGTATTTATCACTGCTTTTGATAAATAACTGCTAAGGGATTGGGTAATATTAAGATTGCCGGAGTGATTCCAGATTTTAATAAAAACATCATGAACGACTTCCTCCGCCAGTTCCTGGTTACGGGTGTACTTGAAGGAAATAATATATAATTTCTTATAGTAATTGATATACAGCTTATCAAATGCTGCCTGATTCTTAGAAGAAATAGCCTGCAGGATTTCATTGTCAGTAAGCATTTTAAAATCTGTTTCCAACTATTCTATTGATAAATCCATATTCCTTCCAGTTGCATCATCAACCCTGGTATTCATTTACCTAAATAAGATATACTTTTGCATTAACTTATACAAAGAACTGAATAATATTTTCCTGTTAAAGTAAAAATATAAGCACACGAACTATATATAGCTATGGCAGGCACCCATCGGTTAGTAAATATCATAATCCTTATTAAATTATAACAAAGATTATCGGAATACCACTTTTTTAGGCTGCTGCTGTCTTTAATGCCGAAAGATAAACGACAACAACACAAGTTATTATAGCCGTAGTAATAAATGTTGCCATTGAACCAAAATTAAACCATAACACCCCGGCCACGCTGCTGGCTATCATGGTGCAGATGCTTTGAAAGCCGGCAAATGTGCCAATAGCCGTAGCCGTATCTCTTTTGTCGGTAATATTTGAAATCCAGGCTTTTGAAATACCTTCTGTCGCTGCAGCATAAACCCCGTATAAGAAGAATAGAGCAAAAAAAAGGTACAAATTTGTGTTGAAGGCCATTCCTATGTAAACTATAGCAAATAGTATTAAGCCTCCTATAAATATATTCTTTAATCCTAAACGGTCAGCGATTATCCCCAGGGGATAGGCAAACAGCGCATAAACAACATTGTAAAAGATATAGGTACCTATAGTTGCCATATCACTTAACCCATTTTCCTTTAATTTAAGCAACAGGAAAACGTCGGAACTATTAAATAATGTAAACAAAAGCAACCCTAAGACCAATTTCCGGTATTGAGGCGGACTTTTTTTCCAATAGCTCACAAAATTAAAAAAAGAAGTATTTATCCTGCTTGCCTTTGGAACAGGATTTTTATCTTTTAATAAAAAAGTGAACCCTATTGCGATAATGCCAGGAATAAAAGCAAAATAAAATAACATTTTATAATTGCCCGGGTAAAAATAAAGAAAACCCAATGCTAGCAGAGGGCCAATAGCAGCTCCCAATGTATCCATAGAACGGTGAAATCCAAAAACTGCTCCTTTTGTTTCTAGTTTAGTTTCATCAGATAACATCGCATCTCTGGCTCCCGTCCGGATCCCTTTTCCAAGGCGATCTACCGTCTTGGCAGAAAATATCCAAAATGGGAAAGCCCATATTGCCATCATGGGTTTAGACAAAGCGCTCAGAAGGTAGCCCCATTGAACAAATGGCAAACGCTTGCCCGAATTATCTGATAGCTTTCCGAAATAGCCTTTGCTTAATCCTGCAATCGCTTCTGCAAATCCTTCAAGAACCCCTATCAGGACAATGGAGAATCCAATACTTTTTAAATAGATTGGCATCACCGGATACAGCATTTCACTGGCAATATCTGTAAATAAGCTTACCAGAGACAATATCCAGACCGTTTTGGTAATGATCTTTCCAGGTTTGCTTGAAATGTTATAATCTTCCACTCTTGAAATTTTAAAACCTATGTCACTGAAATCATTGGCAATATATGGAATCGGGTTTAGCAGCCTGAGTAACTGCTAAGCATTAACCTGGCTTCAAATGATGAATTTACCTAAAGTAAAAAAATCATTCTTAATTGGTTTGTTTCAATAATTTATTAAATAAAATTTTAGCTGAATCATTTACCAACAAATTGGCTAAAACAAAAAAACCTAAGGTGGCAGCAATGGTTGAAACCGGCAGTCTGGCAAATCCGGGGAAGCCGGCAGCCAACAGAATGAATACTACAAATACATCAGCTACAATCACAATCAACAATAACTTACTGATGGGTTCCTGATAAAAACGTTTATCGGTCCTGATTACAAGTATGGAAATGATGCTTGAGAAAAACAGACATGCAAAACCCAATGAGTGATAAACATTCGCGTCCTGTATGTTAAACATCGATTTGGCAGTAAAAAACCAGATCGTACACTCCGCAAATAAAAGCAGGCCCAGGAATAACCCTTTTTTGATCAGGGGTTTTATATCCCAGCTGGCGGGTTGTCTGCTCCAGCTTACTTTGTCTGCTGCAAGAGCCAGCACCACAAAATCGATCAAAAATAGCATTAAGACCATGTCAATAGTGGCTACAACAAATTCTTTAGTGATAATAAATGAAACACATACAAACAAAATGGTCTGAATGGTCTTCGCCAGCTTATTTACAGTATAATTAGATATGCGGACATGGATACTGCGTCCCACTTTTATCAATTCAAGAATCTGCTGCAAACCTTCCTTTAATAATATTATACTAGCTGCTTGTTTGGCTACGTCAGTGGCATTCCTTACCGCAATACCCACTTCTGCCTGTTTAAGGGCAGGGGCGTCATTTACGCCGTCGCCTGTCATTCCTACAATGTGTTTTTGCTGCTGCAGATTTTTAACAATATTAAATTTATCTTCCGGCAACACTTCGGCAAAACCATTATGGCTTTGTATAGCAGAATATCCGGCACCCCTTTCAAACTGTGCCCTTACATCTGCAATAGAAACTACATTACTGCCAATTCCCACCTGACTGGCAATTTCTTTTCCGATGGGCAGGGCATCGCCTGTAAGCATTTTTATATCAATACCCAATGCTTTGATATCTGCAAGCATGACCCGGGCATCAGGCCGCGGGGGATCATATAATGCTGCTATACCCACCATTTCAAAATCTGTTTCATTTTCAGCCTTTGCAACAGCAATTGTTTTAAATCCTTTATGTGCCCATTCATCAACCATGGCATCCATTATATATTCATTAAAACCACATAGCTTTTTAATGGCTGTATAAGCTCCTTTTGCAACGGAAAATTTCCTGTCATTTGCTTCCACAGTTGCTTCTGTATGTTTAACTGTTGCATTAAAAGGGATGAATTTTAATTGCCGGTAATCTTTGGGTAATAACGATTTTTTTTCTGCATCTTCTATAAACGCCAGGTCAATCCCATCTTCATCTGCTTTTACAGAAGCCATCGTACCGTACAGAATAACATCATCTTCTTTAAAATTCTCTGCTGCAATTGTTTGCTGCAGCGTTAATTCATTTTTTGTAATGGTTCCTGTTTTGTCAATACAAAGTATTGTCAGTGTGGCTGCATCTTCCGTGGCACTTAATCTGCTTACCAGTAAGCCATTTTCTGCGAGTTCCTTTGACCCCCTCGCCATGCTGATGGTGAACATAGCTGGCAATCCCACCGGTACAGCAGAAACCATAAGAATTAAAATAAGCGGAAGGATCGAAAGGAAACTTTGTCCGCCAAGCAGCCCGATAACTGTAGTAACAGCAAGAATGGAAATAACAGCAATAAACAATAGTTTCACTACTTTAGCCACTACTTCTTCCATGTGCATTTTGTGGCTTGCCGTCATGACCAATTTTGCAGTTTTACCAAAGAATGTTTGTGTACCAGTGGCTACGACCATTGCAGTACCCTCACCGCCTTTGGCTATGGAGCCTGCAAAAATCGCATCGTTTTCTCTTACGTCTATCAAGGCTGTTTCACCTGTAAGGGCAGATTTGTCGGCCTTTAACTCTCCATCAAGCAGTTTCATATCTGCCGTTAAAAAATCGCCCATGCGGATACGAACAATGTCCCCCGGCACTAATTCTTTAGAAGGTAGTTGTTGCCAGATGCTATTTCGCAAAACCCTTACCATTACCTGCAATTGCTGCTGCAGGGCGGCTACTGTCTTTGCTGCTTTCAGTTCATTAAAAAAACCAATAAGACCGTTAAAAATCAACAAGCCTAAAATTACATAAGCATCAAATGTTTTATTCAATAAGAAAGAAATAACAATGGTTCCTTCCAGCATCCAGGCAGTTAGTCCTGAAAATTTCCGGACTAATAACAATATTCCGGGTGTATGTGTTTCTTTCACTTCATTATAGCCATATTGTTGCCGAAGGGTCGCAATAACGGGATCAGACAAACCGGTTATTATATCAGTTGTCTGGATTGGCGTTGAAGGTTTTATTATTTCTGTTTCTTTTTGCGTCATGATTCAAAGCGGATTTGTCAAATAATAGTGACCGATTTTCCTTACATCTTCTTCCAGTCAGTTGCTTTTAAATCTACTTTTGTTTATTTGTTCCAGGAAGAAAGATTTCTTGCAACAGATCATAAAGTGCAGGGTGTTTTTGTTGCATTAAGTGCGGTTGCTCAAAAAAATACTCTGATGCCACAGCTAAAAATTCTGCTTCATTTGTTGCGCCATAAGAATTAATATCCGACCGCCCCGATTGTATCAATCGTATTTCCTGATGAATTCTTTTAAGCCAGGGTATGGCGTATATATGCGGTAGTAAGGCACCGGGATAACCGTCGGTGTCGCCATCTGATTTGTCTACTAAATGCACAAACTCATGAATTGCGGTGTTTGATTTATCTGTGTGGTTTAAAAAGCCATTCCGCAAATGATACTGCGATAATATCATTACATTTTGCATGGGGCCGGTACCCACCATGCCCAGCACATTGCGATCCCGTCCTTCAAGTTCGTAACTTTCATCAAAAGAGCCGGGATATATCAAAACTTCATGAATGTTTCTATATTCCCAGTTTTTGAAGGCGAAAATGGGTATGATAGCTGCCGAAGCCACAAAAACCTTGTCAGTATCCTCTACGATGGTTTCTACTCCGGTTATTGTAACTTTTTCAAGAAAAGAAGATACCCTTTGTTCAAATTCATTTTTTTCGGCATCCGAAAGCTGCTGGTAATAGCTAACATAGCTGGATAGAATTTTCCTTTCAATAGCTATATCTGGTATTGGAAGGGATCTTTTTTTCTTAAATGCGGATAAAACAATCACTCCGACAATCAATAATGAAAATATTATAATTAATGCCTGCATGCCTCTTTTAGCCTATAAATAACCATCCACTAATCAACATTGTTTTCATCACTTAAGGCTTAATTACATGAGTTAAGACGGATGGAACCTGCAAAAGATCATAATCCTGGTCATAGACCAGGTATCTATTATACCATGCGGGTAAGAATTTCTCTTTAGAGTCCCTTAAACCCTTGTAATGAGAAAAAGACTGTATTTTTTCATAAGCGAACTTCATTGTTCTTTCAGGAAAGCTATGAGCTTTAGTGATTCCTGATAAAGGTGCAAACCCAAGGTTTACTGCGGTGTAATGCTGCAGTTTCAGATAATTAAATAATTCCACCAGGATAAAGTCAATAACCCCATTGGGAGCATCAGGAGTTTTCCGTATCAGATCATAAGTTCCTTCTCCGTTTACATAATCAGGTATGATATTTAAAAAGGCAACCACTTTTTCTTCTGTATTTTCTACAGTAATGATGGTTTGATATTTAAGCTCATCCCAAATAAACATGCCCTGAGAAAAAACAATTTCTTCCCGGTCAGTATCCGCAAGCCATTCATCCGAAACAGATTTGAGTTTTTGCAAAATGCCGTCATTTACCGGAGCGGTATAAACCCTTGCGTGAAAACCTTGGTCTGTAACTTTTCTCAATGCATTCCTGATAGATTTTTTGTTCCCGCCTTCTAAAGTAAAAGTAAGGAGGTCTAGTATTCCTTCCTGTCCCAGGAATAAGCTTTTTTTACCCAAAGAATGGAAATCATGAAGCTTGTCTTCAGCAACCCTGTAATAAATACTTTTTAAACCTCTTTCAAAGCAATACCTATCAAAAGCTTTGATAAATTGGCAGGCGCTGGCTTTATCAGTTACCGGGGATTCTAAAACCACGGCAAAAATTCCGGAGATCCGGTAAGCTAGAAAACCCTTACAGCCTTCTGCCCGGTAAATAAGTTTATCGCTGTATGTTTTGAAATAATCCATAGAAGAGCTGCCATATTCCTTTAACTGAAGTTTTGCCCATTCCAGTTCGTCCTGACCTATAGTATTATTTAGAATATAAGGCCGCACTAATGTATAGACTAAAAACACAATAGAAAAAAAACCGCTTACACTAATAGAGTAAAGAAACCCCTTTGCAAAGCTGTCTTGCGGAACCAGTTCACTGCTGCCAATCAGTAAAAAATTCTTAAGCGTATATCTAATGGATTGTAACCAGTTAAAATCAATGTTAAAGTGTTCTTTATCCAGAAAATAAAAACCGATGGTACCGTAAAGCAATACGCCTGCAATACTCAATAAAGTGGTCTTTATACCAATATATCTCAATCTGGGATTGTGTTTTACGTAATATTCTTTTCGGGAAATAAACAGGATGATGATGACCGCTGCTGAAAAGCCTGCCTCTTCATAATCCACAGCTTTGGTTAAATTCCCTATCAGGGAAAGTATGCATAACGACAGAGCAAAATACCAGGCCATACGTAGACCTTTGAGCATAAAAGCTGAGGTAACCAATAAAAATAATCCCGTTGCAAGAACAAAATAATTAGAAACCGTGATGGCTTCCAGCGGCATGAATTTTAAAAGAAATACCAGTCTATCATGAATTGCGGGGCTGAGTACAGAAATGATGTTTATAATACCCAATGCCATTAATAAAAATGCCGGTATAACCCTCATTAACAACTTATTAATTTTAAATAAAAAACTAATGGCTCCCAGTGCTAACTGAAGCCAGAACTCCATAAAACGGTAAAGAAGGGTAATAGAAACAGCCTCAGAGCTCGAATAACCTAGCCGCATGAGTATAAAAGTCATAGATGCTTCCACCGCGCCAAGCCCTCTTAAAAAAGGAGAAATAACTAAAAAGACGACAGCAATAACATAACTTATGATAGCATGGACCAGGGAGGGATCAATATCAAGTGCAACCATTGCGATATAGATATGAATGACACCCACCGCTTCTATTAAAAGACTGTACAAAAACGCTCTTATAAAATGCTTTCTTTCAATACTATTGTTTTTTAAATCCGCTGCGAATACTTCAATAACCGGTATGTGTTTAATGATTAGCCTGTAAGCCGAACCGTTTTTTACGACTGACCTATACACGTGATAGATCAGACCAATAAGACTAAATGCAGTTATTAAGCCCACCCATTCTCCATACCCGATACTCCCTTCAAAAAGCGCGTAGATAAAAACAGGAATAGCAATAACCAAAACAGAAAGAATCCCCACGAAACCATAAATTGAAGAAGCAAAATTGACCTGGGATTTTGCAATTCCTTTTTCTTCGATATCGCCGCTGAAAAATGCAAGGGAAGATACTCCGCCGGCAGGTAAAAAAACACTGATAAAGTTCCTCTTGAGATATAATAGTGTTCCATCCCCTACAGAGATGGCGCTGCCTATCGACGCAAATGATGACTTATACATCATGCCATGAATCAAAACATAAATAAAACTCAAAAATATTCCCAGGGTAACCCATTGCCACTTTGCAGTAAATAATAGCTTTTTAACATGCTGAAGTTCCGTTTGTTCATGCCTGATAAACCAGATTGCCAGGGCGAGAAAAAAAAGGGTAAAAATAAAACCTGCAATTATTTTACTGTTTTCACGAATAAAAGGAGTGAGGAAATTGAGATATCTCATAAGAATACATTATAAATGTAATTATTCTGAAGGCCTGGAATCTTAAGACTAATTTCTAGTAATTAGGCGGACTTTTTTTTCACTAATTCATAAAATGAAAAGAAAGTTTTTATCCTGATCACTTCCGCAAAACCTTCAGAATCCTAACACCATCTCTGAAATCCCCGGCAATGTACGGAATAGGCTTAAGTAGCATTGGGTACTTTTTCTAAAATCTTAAAAAAAAATACTTATTCTGCCTAGCTATTAGCCTGCTTATTTATATTTGTTAAAATGGCTAACTATACATCCCAACACATTTTAAACACTTCAGCAAATCTCCTGGGATTTTGCCTTTTCGTTATTACCTCCTTGCGTATCACCAACCAAATAGAAACACACATCATTGATGAATTGACTTCTGTTATTGCTGTCTTGCTTACGTGCTCCTGTATCTTTTCATTTATTTCAATTAGAACACAAAATGAAATTAAAGAAAAACGGTTCGAAACGATTGCCGATTATTTTTTTATGGTTTCCCTGATTGGAATTTTAATTATTATTTTACTCATCACCTTGAACCTTACAAAATAAAACTTCAACCATGGATTCAGAGATAGAAAATCTTCATAAGTCAGAAGACGAACAATTAACCAAGCTTCAAAAAATAGTTCAAAAAGCCTTTGAAGAAGAAAAACTCATCGTTGAAAATCTCCTGCATCAACCTAAGGAAATTTTAAGCAGAGGACAAAACATTTCTGACAAGGTTGCAAGTTTCGGTGGCAGCTGGAAGTTTATCATTTCTTTTTCAGTTATCCTTTCGGTTTGGATTTTGTTCAATACACTCTCACCCGGTAAAGTCGAATTTGATCCCTATCCTTTTATCCTGATGAACCTGGTTTTGTCTGCTATTGCTGCATTGCAGGCACCTATTATTATGATGAGCCAGAACAGAAAAGAAGAAAAAGACAGGAAAAGGAGTGAAAACGATTATCTGATTAACCTCAAAGCTGAATTGGAAGTCCGAAGTTTACATCAGAAAATTGATTTGCTGCTTGAAGAACAAATAGCAACTCTGTTTGTGAGCCAGGCAAAGCAATTAGAAATATTAAAGCGAATTGAAGAGGGACTTAAAAGTCCCTAAGGTTAAGTTGATACTAAGTTCTTGTAATCAAGATTTTAAGGGCGCCTTTTCCAAAGGTTATCATGGTGAAAGAAATTAGATTAGTCAAAAAGTCCCAGGGTAATTAATGCCAGGAAAGTAACTAAAAATATAAATCTAAAAAAATTAGCTATTAGATTAAGCTGCTTATTTTTGTCCATAAATATTAAGATTAGAAATAACTGTTTTAAAAATAAATTACCAGGAGACAAATAAGCACGATAAAAATAGCAAAACGTCCAATTCTCCTTATTTAAAATGATTGGAAATTGTTCTGCGTTGAGTTTGCGTAGGGGAATCGAACCGCCTCCTACTATACTGAAAATCAATAAATTGCAAAACTGATTTTTGGCCTGTTCACCAAATGTTCACCAAAAAGCAGTTTTGGGGCTGCAAATGGGTATAATAAAGGTACGGAAAAGACAGCTTTCAGGCAATTTTATTTGAAATAATAGTGCATGTTGTACTGCTATTTCATGTCTCGCCGGAGCTAATATTTAAGTGTTTACTAAGATCATGAAAATACTTTGCCGACCAGATGTCCAATACCTTCTGATCCGGAATAAAGCGGCGGATATCGGCCTTTACCCTGTCCATATCAACAGTATCAATCCTGGCGCTTAACAATTCCCTGAATTCTTCTTCTGTGATAGCTTTTTTCTTCCAATCCCCGCTATCCTGTGCTCTTAGCATGAAGTGATTTAAATTCAAGGGGATACCTTTTTTAATATACCATTCCATATCGTACCAGTCGCGGCCTTTTACGTTCGTTCCCCATTTGCGAAAAAGAAGCGCATGCATTTTACCCGCAAACAGATCAGAGATGGTAAAGCACTTCACATAGAATGAAAAAGGCTTCAAGAGCAACCGCTCTTCTGTTTCAAAGCCCAGCGGTGGTTCCGTGTCCACTTCAAGTTTGATCAGGATGTTGGCTTTCTGATTCAGCCCGCTTTGCGGAATAATATCTTCTAAGATCAATTCCTTCCAAATGGTCTCCGACTTCAGAAACGCCGATTCTATGTTTGTTAGATTCGTCTTTTGCTTTTCCCTGACGGATACCTGCATCCCTAACGATTCAAATTCAGCAATCACAGCATCCAGATACTTATTTAGCGAGAAATGAGGATTTACTTCAAGAAGCGAGAAATCCAGATCTTCTGAGAAGCGATCCAGGCCGTAGAATATCCGCAGAGCCGTTCCGCCATAAAAAGCCGCCTTTTCGAAGAATCCGGCACGGTGCAGCCCGGCTAATGCGATCTCCTGCATGATCTCCCGAAGCGCCTGGGTAGCCTCATCCTTATTGCCCGGCTTATAAGTGTCCAGCCATTCCTTTATCATAAGTCCTTAAGTGTTTTTACGAGTATAGATAAACTCTCTGCTTTGGAAGCATCCTGCACCCATTGGGACATATTCTGCAAGTCGCATTCCCGCAGACGATCCTCATTTATCCGCAAATCTTCCAGCAAATACTTTAATACCTGCGTGCGACTCCTTAATATTAAACCGGAAGTTGTAATTATCTTATCGAACAGCGCCTTCTCAGGTGAAGCCATCATTGAATATTGTTCATCAGCTAATTGGATTTGCCGGATGCCAAAGGCATAATATGGTAACGACAAATGTGTATAGGTGAATACTCCCAAAGGTGTTGTAAATTTCCTGCTTGCCTTAGTGGTCATCGATGCCACTTCATAAACCCGTTCCGGTATCCAGCCATGATAAGAAAGCGCCGTATCCACCGAGACATAACTTGGCCCCAATATATGATTCGCTAATAAAAATGGTTCAGGCTTAGCCATCTTGATTGCCGGTCCCGCGATATATAATCCTTTCTTTACCGATTCAAGTACACCTTCATTAAGTAAAGCATGCACCTTGTCATTAGGTCTTTTGTAACCCTTTAACAAGGAAACAACAACCTGATGCGTTAAAGGCTGGGAAGCATATGAACGGATGGCCTGGTATAAATCCATATGCAAATGTATGAATTTTATAAGATAATCGAATAAAGATCGATTATCTTATCTTTAAATAACATTCAGGTTGGAGTTAACCCATTTATCTTTTTAGGAGCGCGTTGTTTTAACCCGCAGCCCTGCATCCTGGAGTTTGCGACCAAGCTCGTCATTGACCGCAAGCTTCAGGAAATCCTGTTCCAATTTATAGAGGGGGAACAGCGAGTACATTTCTTCTTTAAAGTTTGCCCGATCCTGATTTTATCTTAAATTACCGATTGAAACACCACCTCTATGATCAAACGTCGAGTTTTTATGTTCTGCCTGCTGGTGTCGGCGTTCATGACCCTGAGCGCACGGGCCCAGACGTCCGTGTGGATCGTGCGCCACGCCGAGAAAGATATGAAGAATCCTTCCGATCCCGATCCGCCGCTGTCAATTGACGGACAAGAGCGGGCGAAGGAACTCGCCGCCCTGCTGAGACCGAAACGGTTGCTCGCCGTTTACTCTACCCCGTTCAAACGCACCATGCAAACCGCACAACCTACGGCTTATGCGCGCGGTCTTACCGTCCAAACGTATGACCCGGCCGATCTTGAGGCTTTCGCAGCATCGGTGCTCCGGCAGCATAAAGGAGGAGCGGTTTTGATAGTCGGTCATTCGAATACTGTCCTGGAGCTTGTGGAGGCCTTCGGGATCAAGCGCCCGATAGAGGCCTTGAGTGATGATGTTTACGATTATGTGTTCAACGTAGCGGTTCAGGGTAATTCCATACAGCTGCTAACCTCGCAATACGGAAAATTACATCGCACCGCCGCACCGAAATAACCGGTTTGAAAGAAGTTTGGTAATAGGCTGAACCGAAGCCTGGTACTATTCCGCATAAAACGCTTCCGACATTGCGTCCAGCTCCCGGCCGGATAATTTATATTGAGAAGCAATCTGCCGCCAGTTTGAGATACTTTTCTTCATATCATCGATCATTGCTGATGCTTCCTTTGGCTTAATTCTAAAATGCCGAGCCACTTCCAGCGCAAGCTCCAGGCTCAGGGAGTTGTCGTTTTCAGAAATATTCAATGTTAGACCGGTTCCAGTACTTACAGCATTCATATCATATGCCGGAGAAAGTCCCCAGCCATTGGGGTAAAGTAAAAATCCATGATTACGTAAATGATCGTCGGTATTCCTAACCATGATATTAAATATTATCCGTTTCCAAAGCTCTTTAAGGTTTTCATTTATGTTTTCGCATCTCTGCTGAATAAGAGCGGCTAAGTCCAGATAGCTAACACCTTCTTGATGGTCTGCTCCATCGCGATAACCTAAAAGGGTCATGGCGGATGCAAAATGAATTCTGTTTGTCAGGTCGATCCGGTCAAACCTCTTAATTAAGAATGTGTGGTGCTTCGCTGTATATTTTTGAAGCATGGCAGGCGCGACTGTTATACCGGAACTGGCGGCAAGCTCATGAACAACCATTTCCCACGCGCCTATGTCAAGTTCATCATTATTGCTTGGAAATTTAGCTATCCATAAATTTCCATCCTTATCTCTTACATTGGCTTTTGGCCGGGCCCCTCCAAGCGATGAGCCGGGAGAGATCAACATATTCAGCCATTTCAGATCTTCCTCATCACTATCGGCGTCGTCTTTTTCCAGTTGCAAACTTGCATATTCCAGATCCCTTAGATTCACCCATGGAGGAGCAGCCAAACCCTCCTCAAAGCTTAGAAAATGTCCTTCCTCTTCAGTTTTAAATCTGAGCCCCCCCATTCTGCTACCATCAAAAACTCCAAGCAAGAAATCTGATTCATATAAAGTTTCGGCTTTGCGTCCTTCTTTCCTGGCTATAATTGCTTCTCTTCTTTTCATGAGAACCCTTCCCCATCTATCCGGCGAAGAATCCAGGAACATCCCGAAGTTTGGCTTTTCATGCCGGAGGAACTGCCGCCCTGGAAACAATTGCAGATCAGGATCAAGATATTGACTATGCGGGGATTCTAGCCATTCACGGGTATATTCAAATGAAAATATTTCTTTGCCCCTGACAGCTTCGGCTGTCAGCAGCCCGATTAAAGCCGTTTCCTGTAAATCATGCCAGTCTGCATAAACGAATATTTTTTTTGTCATGATCTTACTTTTTAGGAGCTCGTTCTTTAACCAGCAGCCCCGCATCCTGTAACTTACGCCCTAATTCATCGTCTGCCCCAAGCTTTAAGAAGTCTTTTTCCAGTCCCAGTACAAACAGTACCTGAAAGTACGCACCCATCGCTACAGAAGGCATTCCTTTTTCAATTTGCCAGAGCGTTGCCCGGCTGATACCAGCTCGCTCCGCTACCTGACTAGTACCTAACTTCCTTCTTAGCCGTGCGAGCTTAATATTTTCACCCAGGTCATTTAAAACCCTTTGTGCTTTAGGCAGAAGAACAAGTTTCTGTTTCATTAATGTTTTATATAATATACAAATATAAGTAAAATGTTTAATATATAAAACATTAAATATTTAGACATAAATCTCGGGGTTAAAAAATACACCTCCGATACAAGTGGTATGTTTTATTTAATAATTCTTATATCCGACTCTCCTCCTATTCCATTGGCAAAAATCACGTACCTACCGTGATCCTTGCGCATTTAAAACTTAGTGAATACTGATTTTTGAGCATCAACCTGTAATGGACCAGCCGTATGAAAAAAACACCCACCTCAGGTACAAGGTGTGAAGTTTACAATTTCAATATGTGGAAGTTTGACATTGTAAATGCGTACCGAAGAAAAAAATATAACACCTCAGTAACAAGGTGTCAAATATAAATTTCTGGTATCCGGAATATTGGCCAACAAATAAATGAAAAGCATTATGTCAGTAGAAATCATCACCAAAGAAGACTTAGAGCAGTTTAAATCAGAATTATTGGAAGATCTGTTAAAGGTATTGCAGCCAAATCAGCCCCAGGCGAAGCAATGGTTAAAAAGCCAGGATGTACGAAAGCTGTTAAACATCTCACCGGGCACTTTGCAGAACCTTCGCATTAATGGAACTCTCCGATTTACCAAGATCGGAGGCATTTTCTATTACAAGGCTCAGGACATTACTAAAATTCTGGAAGGCAATGGAACAGTTTAATATCCTATCCCGCTTCCTGGGCAAAGCTGCCCAAGACAGCCGGTTACTGCATGCCCATATCTGTCTTTATACAGCAATGCTGTCAATGTGGGAACAAGACAGGTTCGGCATTCCTTTCCGGATCACCCGGAAAGAGCTGATGCGTTTAAGTAAGCTTGCCTCAACAGCTACTTATCACAAATGCTTAAAGGAACTGGTCAGTTATGGCTATATCAATTATGAACCGTCCTACAATCACTACAAAGGGAGCCAGGTCTTTTTGACGGGCTTTTAAAATCACTCAATATGAGCAGCACTGTATTTGGTTTTGTGCAGGGAGCAAGTTTGTGTTTTTGTTCCACAAAAACTCTTCCGGCAGTAGCCGGAACCAACTTGCCCTTTGCTCCCGATGGTCGCAAAAGGAGAAGACATTGAAAAGCGATTATGGAAGAGACTAATGAAATCAGGAAAAGACATAAAGGCGGGAGGCCGCCTAAAAAGATTAGGCGATCCAATGACATCCGGGTAAGACTTACGGATACGGAACGCTTCCTGATTGAAGAAAAAGCTAAGGAAGCGGGTATGCTTCCTAGCACATGGTTCCGGCAGGCAGCTAAGCGGGCAAAGGTCATATCACGGCTCACACCGGAAGATTTGCGCATCCTACGGATGCTGGCAGGAATGGCAAACAACCTGAACCAGATCACACACCTGGCACATAGAGAAGGATTGTTGTCTGTACAAAAGCGTTGCAGGGAAATTCTTACTGAAATTGATGACACATTGAAATACCTGAACAAGGATGATCGGAAAAGTTAAGACGGGTAAAAGCTTTGGCGGATGTATCCGCTATAATCTTCAACGGGAGCAGGTAACAATCCTTTATGCGGACGGGATCAGAACAGATAGCATCAGACACACTATCGAGGATTTTAATATGCAGCGGAAGATGAATCCGGAGCTTGGACAAGCAGTCGGACATATCGTATTAAGCTGGAGCGTTCAGGATAAAAACATGCTTACGTCCAATATAATGGCAGACTGTGCGAAAGAATACCTGGAGAAAATGAAGATCGTTAATACCCAATGCCTGGTAGTACAGCACCATGACAGGGAACATCCGCATATCCACATCGTGTATAATCGGGTCAACAATGAAGCAAAAACAATATCAGATCAATACCAGCGAAAGCGGAATGTAGAAGTATGTAAGCAGATTACCTTAAAACATGGCTATTATCTGGCCAAAGGTAAAGGGCAGGTAAACAGGCACAGATTAACCGGAGCAGATAAGATCAAATATGAATTATACGACACTATTAGTAGAGCAGCGCAGAAGACTAAGAATTGGACGGACCTGGAAATCCTCTTAAAACAGCAGGGTATCGGCATTCAATTCAAATACAAAAGCGGCACAGATCAGGTACAGGGAATTTCATTCAATAAAGGTGAGTTGAAATATAAAGGATCGGAAATCGACCGGAGCTTGAGTTATAATAATCTCAATCGGCAGATTGAATTAAATAATATCCAAACAAAGGGGCAGTCGCAGAGTATTGAATCCCATCATGAAGAAGAAACTGAAGTACAAGAGCTTAGGAATAGAACCATGGTGGTAAATATTCTATCTGACCTCCTGCAATCCGAGAAGTATGAGGAGTCCCCTGATTTTCATTTGACCAAGAAAAAGAAAGCAAAGCATAATATATCACAAGGGAAGTCCTTATGAGTAACAAAAACGAACAGCGCCTGGAAGAACTTGAAGAAGTGGTGCAGCGAACAGTAAACAAGGTACAGGAATTGGAAAACCGAAAAATTGAATTTCCTAAAATGCAGATCCCGGACTATACCGGCCAATTTGAGGTGATCAAAAGAGAGCTGAGTCGTGTAAATCATAGTTACCCGGTTGAGAAAATTAACGATCAGATCAAAACCATAGAAAATTTAAGCCATAGAGTACCGGAGGTTATAAAAGTGCGGCACCATCATCATTTCCAGGAAAAATCCAAAGGAATCATTATTGCGGCGGTAATCCTGATTTTGGTCAGTTCAATTTCAGCAGGTGTAGCAATTAGTATATGGAAAGATAATGGCCGCATGAACGAGAATTCCGTCAAATTCAGAATGATCAGGCAAAGCCATCCGGATGTTGCCTATTGGGCGGATACGGTCTACCACAGAAATCCGGAATCCATTAAACGGATTACTGAGAAGCTGGAAGCAAAACAATTAGCCATAGCACAGGCGGAAGCGGCGGTTAAGCAAAAGGAACAGGAGACAGAAGAAGCAAGAATAAAGGCAATAAGCTTCAAAAACCGATTAAAAAGTGACTTTAGATGAGTGTCACGCTACTAAATTAATTACTCTTCATGTAATGATAAGACCTGTTTTTTAAGTCTTTTAGTTACATATAAAGTAATAGCAGACGAGTATATTTACTCACTCAACAATGTGTAATATGATTTAATCGGTAATTTTTTCTCTAATTAAGCTCGTTAAATTATTGCGCAGGACTTCTATTTTCTTCAATCTGGCGAAATATAATTTCAATACCTTCTTCTAACGACATTACATTTCCAAATTCTTTCAAAGATTGTTCATCAGTATAGATACCGTTATGATCATTCCAGCTAAGCCATTCAATGATATCTTCCCTCGAAAAAGCATTAATCAAGAGGACGATTTTATCCTCTGGAAGATCAGTAAAGCTGCGATATGTGTAACCGGATGTTTTCCAAAAACTCATGTATAAATATAGCTAATAAAATTAGTATTTAAAACGTTTTCCCAAAATTATTGCTTTACTAATAGGTTTAAGAAATGATAAATGGCTGACGTACATTCTAAAGAAATACGCTCATATAATATGAGTCGGATACGAAGCAAGAATACCAAGCCTGAGATGCTTGTACGTAAGTTTCTCCATAAAAACGGCTTTCGTTATCGTTTGCATGTAAAAAATCTGCCTGGTAAACCAGATATAGTGTTACCTAAATACAAAAGTGTCATTTTTATACACGGCTGCTTCTGGCATGGTCATGAGGGGTGTAAATACTACGTTGTACCCAAAACCAGGACAGACTGGTGGCTTAAAAAGATTATGACAAATACATCAAATGATCTTAAAGCGGAAGAAACGCTTCTTTCCAAGGGTTGGAAAATCATCAGGATCTGGGAATGTGAAATCAAATCTGCGCAAAAATTTATAGTCAGGTCAGATGAATTGTTGAAAGAAATAAGTACACCGATTTGATGAAAATTCGTTAGTTTGCTTTATATAACGGGAAATCTGGAATGGAAGAAAGAATTATTTACAAAACAAAGCATACTAAGGCTTCCAGGCAGAAATTTCCTATTGAGGTGGATTTGGCTCTGTTAACGCATTACCATACAACGAAAGAACCTATTTATGGGAATGCAGTTGAAATCGCTTCTGAATTTGAAAGCTTTGCGGAGGAACCAACTGTCGAGTTTCTTTATAAATCAGTTCAGAGCAATCTATTTGGAAACACAGATATTCCCTTTCCAGGTCCTCGTAAAGGTGAAGAGTTATTTACATTTATAGATCTTTTCGCTGGAATAGGTGGCTTTCGCATGGCTTTGCAAAATTTGGGAGGACGCTGCATTTTCACATCTGAATGGGATAAATTTTCAAAGCAAACGTACCTGGCCAACTATGGGGAATACCCGTTCGGTGATATAACAAAAGATCATATCAAGCAATATATTCCTGACAAATTTGATCTCATTTGTGGAGGATTTCCGTGTCAGCCATTTTCGATAGCAGGGGTCTCAAAAAAAATTAGCCTCGGCAGGAACCATGGCTTTGCAGATGAGAAACAAGGTAATTTGTTTTTCCACATTGCTGATATTATAGACAAACACCGCCCCAAAGCTTTTTTCTTAGAAAATGTAAAAAATCTGGTTTCGCACGACAAAAAGAAAACATTCCAGATTATTAAAGAAACTTTAGAGGGACTGGACTATTCCTTCGACCATAGAATTATTGATGGAGCCCATTTTGTTCCTCAACATAGAGAAAGAACAATAATGGTGGGCTTTGATAAAAGAGTTTTCGGCGAAAAAATTAAATTCAATTTCGATGATGTACTGTTGCCTAAAAGCAAACAGGCTCTTAAAAAGATCCTTCAAAATAATGTTGATCCAAAATTTACATTAAGCGATAAATTATGGAACTATCTTCAGGAGTATGCAAAGAAACATAAAGCAAAAGGCAATGGTTTTGGATTTGGCTTGGCTGATCCCGAAGGCGTTTCCAGAACTATAAGTGCCAGGTACTATAAGGACGGATCTGAAATTTTAATCTCACAGCTGGGTCAGAATCCTCGTAGACTTACTCCATACGAAGCTGCAGCTTTACAGGGATATCCTATTTGTCCTATTAACACAACTGATCAGACGCATTCGTTTCGAATTCCGGTTTCAGATAATCAGGCATACAGACAGTTTGGCAATTCGGTAGTTATGCCACTAATTCAAGCTGTGGGAGAACAAATAATAAAACGTTTCTGAATGAGCAAAATAGTAGATCAGGCTATTGCTACAGCAGAAAAATCTGACAAAGCCTTTTGCAAATTCATTTCAGCAAATGATGCCGGATCTACAGGCGCACATCAAAGTGGCTATTACATTCCTAAAAATGCTGTTAGCTTACTTTTTGATACTCCCGGAATTAAAGGTCAGAATAAAGAAAAATTTGTAACGATACGTTGGCAAAATGAGTTCGAAACGAGCAGCAGATTCATTTACTATGGTGTTGGTACACGTAATGAATACCGAATTACACGATTTGGCAGAGGTTTTCCATTTCTTTCTGAGGACAACGTTGGTGACCTGCTTATACTATGTCATATCGAAGGAGATCATTATGAAGGTTATGTACTTACATCTGACGAAGATACTGAGGCGTTTTTAGCCGCGCTGAACATAGATATCAACGAAACTAATAAGCTTATTTCAAAAGATAACACCGCATCGGTAGAAGACAGATTGCTGAAATGTTTTCTGATGTTCGTGCAATCACTCGGGAAACAATTTCCTCCAACAGTCTTAATGGCGTCCACCGCTCGTCAATGCTATAATACTTCTTTTGGAATTACAGCTTCGACTGTCAGAGGCAATCCCGACAAAAATCTACTTTATTGGCTTGAAGCTGAATTTGAATTATTTAAAACGATTGAAAATGAAGTTTATTCCGATCAGATCAAAGAGCCATTTAAAAACGTAGAGCAGCTAGTGATCTTTGCCAACACAATCCTTAACAGAAGAAAGAGCAGGGCTGGCAAATCTCTGGAATATCATCTGGAAGAAGTATTCCGCCACTTTAATTTACGGTTCAATACACAGGTAATTACCGAGGGAAATAAAAAACCTGACTTTATATTTCCCGACGCAGATTCATATCACAATAAAGCTTTCGATGATAATAAGCTTGTGTTTCTTGCTTCTAAAACCACCTGCAAAGATCGATGGCGACAAATAATAAACGAAGCAGATCGAATCCCAACGAAGCATTTATTTACCTTACAGCAAGGTATATCAAAAAATCAGTTGGAAGAAATGTATGCCCATGATATATGTCTTGTGGTACCTAAGCCATATTTAACTAGTTTCCCGGTCGAGTATAGAAGCAAAATCCAGACATTAGAATCATTTGTTAATTACACAATTACGACGCAGACCTATAAATGATCAAAACCGTGGTCGTCTTGTTATAATCGCATAGATTATTCCTAACAAGGCTTGCTAAAGTCATGTTTTTTTATATGTTTTAAATTATGGATATTAGGATTTTTATACTTAAAGATAAAAATGCCTCTTATTTTGACTAAAACACAGAAAGCTGAAAAGCAGGATCGCTCGTTAACCTTCCGATTGGTCGATTTCTTTTGTGGTGCCGGAGGTATGTCATGTGGCTTTTCACAGGCCGGCATAAAAATTTTGGCAGGTTTAGATATTGAAAAAAAATTCAAAGACACTTACGTCAAGAATAACAAGGGAGCCAAGTTCATTAATAAAGACATCACAAAATATAAACCGGAGCAATTACAAAAAAGTATTTATATAACTAAATACGATGACCAATTAATATTTATTGGTTGTAGTCCGTGTCAGTATTGGAGTAAAATCAGCACGATAAGACATAAATCAGCATATTCTAGCAATTTGATTGCGGACTTTCAGCGATTCATAAAATATTTTATGCCTGGATACGTAGTTGTTGAAAATGTACCGGGGTTATTAAATGCTAAGAATAACCATGTGCTGTTAGGTTTTTTGGATTTCTTATTATTTAGTGGATATAAATATGAATACAGAATCATCCAAACGGACTATTACGGCGTCCCTCAAAAGAGAAAGCGGTTCGTTCTAATTGCATCGCGAGTCTCTAAACAAATTAATTTCCCTGAACCTGAAAAGAATTCCAATATGACAGTTAGGGATTTTATTGGGCAACATAATGGATTTGCAAAGATACCTGATGGCCATAAAGATAATTCCGCCTTCTTACATAGTACCTCGCTCTTAAGCCCTCTAAATAAAAGAAGAATACAAATAACACCGATAAATGGAGGAACAAGAGACGCCTGGAAAGACGATAGCGAATTGCAAATAGACGCTTATAAAGGAGAAGGAAAGGACAAAATATTCAAAAGCATTTACGGTCGTCTGTTTTGGGATAAACCTGCATCGACAATAACAACCCGGTTTATTGCTACGTCCTGTGGTAGATTTGCCCATCCCGATGAGGATAGAGGGCTTTCTTTGAGGGAAGGAGCTACTTTACAAACTTTTCCCAAAGATTACAAATTTGTTGGAGGTCTGGTATCCGTTGCAAAGCAAATTGGCAATGCTGTTCCGCCAGAAATGGCTAAGCGAATAGCATTAAGCATAATTAATAGTTAAATGGCTAATTTCAAAGCAAGGGCAAGGGCACTCGATCTTTTAGGTCGCCAACAAATAGCAGGTATTCCTACAGCAATAAATGAACTATTTAAAAATGCTCATGATGCTTACGCAGATAAAGTTGAAATAGATTATTTTAGAAAAGATAAGCTTCTCATCCTTCGCGATGATGGTTTAGGAATGACAAAAGATGATTTTGAAAGCCGATGGTTAACTTTAGGCACAGAAAGCAAATTTACTAATAGAAAAATCCTTCCGCCTCCCGTAGCTTTAAATAAAGAAAAGCGTCCTATAATGGGCGAAAAAGGTATAGGCAGGCTGGCCATCGCATCAATTGGTAGTCAGGTCTTAATATTGACAAAAGCCGAGAGAGGAAATGAAACTCATAATATTGTTGCTGCACTCATAAATTGGGAGATCTTTGAATTACCTGGTCTTAATCTTGATCAAGTTGTAGTTCCCATAAGAGAATTTGAAAGCTTTCCTGATATTGAAGATATTAATGAAATGAAGAAGGAGTTGATTAACTCCGTGAAAAGATTAAATGAAGAGGATGAAATTACGTCTAATGAGGCAAAGAGCCTGATTGCATCCATTAACTCATTAAAAATTTCTCCCAAAGAACTTAATGGTTACCTTCCTGGTGAATTTTCGCTTGATGGCAATAAGGGTGGAACCCACTTCTACATATATCCTACTGCTGAAACATTAAACAACGATATTGATGGCAATAAGGATAACAAAGATGAAGCCACCAAAATTGAGAAGATGCTGATTGGGTTCACAAATACAATGACACCCGAACATCCAGAACCACAAATCACGGTAGCTTTTAGAGACTTTAGAAGTGATGACGGTTTATATTATGATATTCTTGATAAAGAAGAATTTTTTACACCAGAAGATTTTGAATTGGCCGATCATCACTTTCAAGGCACGTTCGACAAGTATGGTCAATTCTCTGGAACAATAAAAATTTATCAAGAAAAGGAATTTAATCATAAAATTAATTGGAGCGGCAATAACTATAGAGAAACAGATTGTGGGGAATTTACTATCAATATCGCTTATATTCAGGGGGTTTTAAAACATTCTGTTGTCGATTACGAGAACTGGTCAACCATAACAGCAAAAGGAGATAAATTTGGAGGTATATATATCTACCGAGACAACATACGGATTTTACCATATGGTAATTCTGATTACGATTTTATAGATATTGAAAAGAATAGAACTAAAAGCGCTTCTTTTTATTTCTTCTCTTATAGAAGAGTTTTTGGGGTAATCGACATCTCAAAAGAATCAAACTATAGTTTAAAAGAAAAGGCCGGAAGAGAAGGTTTTATCGAGAATAAGGCTTATCGTCAATTGCAAGATATTCTAAAAAACTTTTTCATTCAACTTGCGGGTGATTTCTTTCGAGACGGTAGCACTAGTCCTAAAACTGAATTTTGGCTGAAAAAACGAGAAGAACGAAAAGCATATTACAGAGCTCTGGAAAGACGGGATCAGCTCGCAACAGTACGAAAGGAAAAATTCCAAGATTCGATTAATAATTTTTTTCAAGATCTGAATCAAAACAAGCACAAAAATGATATTAATGAATTACTGGAAGATATTGAAAAATCCTTCGCTTCAATCGCTTATATTGAAGATCCCGAAGTAGCAAGTCAAGCTATAATAGATCAGGAACTCGAAGCTCGTAAATTAATTGATTTATATAAACAGAAACTTAAGGTTGGACAACCGAAAGGATTTACTATTTCAAAAGATTCTAGAAAGGATTACGAAGCTTATCTTACTGAAATAGATAAGCTGGAAACGGGCATATTCAAATCAGCTATTCAAACTATCGACGAATTAATCGAAGATTATACTACAAGACTTAACATTGAGATAAGTAAAAGGAAAAGGCTTGAACAAGCTGTTGACTACATATCTCAGGAAGCAAAAAAAGCGGCCTCAGCTAAGGAGAAAGAGGCAAAAGAAGCTGTATCGGAAATCACTCTAAAGGTCAAGGAATTGGCTAATGATTTAATGATTGACTTAGACGACCAAATTAGAGATGTAAAAGACAGGTTTAAAAATCTCAATTTGATAGGTAGTGAAGATTTTGATTTATTTAAGGAACGTAAGTTGATGGAGGCAGATATTAGTAGGGGAAAGGATCGGGCCACACAAACTTTGGAAAGAGTAATAAGACAGTTGCAAGGCATCTATTGGGAGAAAGATAACGACCATGAGATTATAACAAATGATCAAATCGCAGATGCATTATCAGAAGAACTGGATGAACTTAGAAGCCGAGTTCGAGCAGATATCGAATTGAGCCAGCTGGGATTAGCTGTAGGAGTAATTCATCACGAATTTAATAGTACCATTAAATCCATCCGTGGAAGCATAAAAGATTTAAAAGCATGGTCTGATGTAAATGTAAAATTAGAAGGTGTTTATAAAAACATTAAAATAAATTTTGAGCATTTAGATAAATATTTGAATCTTTTTACTCCTCTCAATAAGCGGTTAAATAGGCAAAAAGAAAATATTCCGACTTTAGAAATTAAAACTTTCTTACTCGATCTTTTTAGTAGTAGATTTAGCAGACATGGCATCAAACTAATTCATACCAAAGGCTTTGGAAGCAGAAAATTATTCGGCTACAGGTCTACATTCTATCCTGTATTTGTAAACATTATTGATAATGCTATTTACTGGCTAAATCAAAAAAGCGATAATGAAGAAAAAGTTATCAGGTTGCATGGAGATGACACTGGATTTTACATTTCCAATAATGGCCCATCAATTCCCCTACAAGACTCCGAAAGAATTTTTGATTTAGGATTTACAAGGAAAATGAATGGAAGAGGGATGGGAATGCATATTAGCAAAGAGGTGCTTAATGCTGAGAATTATGCCATATATTTAGATAGCCCGCGAGAGTCTATGAATGTAACATTCAAAATTGCGCCTATCATAATCGATGACAATGAATAGTCAGTTTTTCAACTTTTCTAAGCGTGTTGCAAATGATTTTTTGCAGAGTATCGTATTTATTGACGATAAAGCTTTTGAAAAGGACGAAGGTAACAGCAACCATGACTTTGATGCTTATTCAATAACCCAATCTTTTGCTAAAAATGAAAAAATATGCGCAGTTTATAATCCTAAAAACACTGAGTATTCAAATCTTTCAGCACTAACCAAAAAGGCTGACATTACGGTTTTAGACTGGCAAATCGATTTAGGACATCAGCTAGTACCTATTGAGCAAGAAGAAGAGGACGATGACGACATTGATCCTACCAGAGGGCCTTACACCCTAAAAATGATTCTAGACATATTACAAGATCCTGTAACAGGTAAAAATTGTTTAAAACTAATACTAGTGTTATGTTAATTCTCAATTGACGGATAAAGTCTTTTCAATTTCACTCGTGCTTCTTTATTTGTGAACTGCCAATTTATTTTACAGATTTTATTATTTCTTTGATTTTGCCAGGCACTAACTTGCGCGGCTATT
>NZ_JAUXXZ010000065.1 GCF_030684675.1 Daejeonella sp.
TTGAATAAGGTTTGCTGTAAGGGAAGGAGTCGAACCTTCACGAAGCAGTTATTTCCCGGTTAAGGTATTTCCCAGATCTTCGCCACCGAGACGAGGAGGTGTGTCTGCCAAATTTCACCACCTTACAGTGTGTAAACAATCCATTTGCGATTGCTTAATACGAATGTAAAACAAGTCTCCATTTATTGCAAATATTTTAATAAACTATTTTAATTTTTACATAAACAATAATTATATTGCACAATTATTAATAATTCTATAATTAAAAATGGAAAACAGAAGCCAAAATTTCGAACTTGACAATCTGGACACTCAGATACTCTGCATATTGATGGTAGATGCAACGATTCCTTACACTGAAATTGCTAAGAAATTGATCGTTTCGGGTGGAACTATTCACGTAAGGATGAAAAAAATGCTGGATATGGGGGTTATTAAAGGATCTCATCTCATCATTGATCCGCAAAAGATTGGCTACGATATATGCGCGTTTTTAGGTATTTATCTCGAAAAGGGATCCCAATATAAAGATGCTGTTGAAAACCTCAGAAAAATAAAAGAAGTGGTAGAATTACATTATACTACAGGTTCATACAGTATGTTTGCCAAAATCATCTGCAGGGATACCAATCATTTAAGACAAGTACTTAATGAAGATATACAAGGTGTTAAAGGGATTCAGCGGACCGAAACCCTGATTTCACTCGAAGAAAGTATTAAGCGTCAGATCACGCTTTAATAATCCCGAAAGATAAAAGAGCCCTCCCGGAATTATTCCTGGAGGGCTCTTTTGTATATTTTATATGCTTTTAAGCTTCCTTGTAAAGAACGCTTTTTACAGCATCAACTACACGTTCTGCATTTGGAAGCGCTTCTTTAATCAATGTTGGAGCATAAGGAAGTGGAACATCAGCACATGCAACTCTCAGAACCGGGGCATCCAGATAATCAAATGCATCCT
This sequence comes from Daejeonella sp., assembly GCF_030684675.1. Taxonomy (GTDB): domain Bacteria; phylum Bacteroidota; class Bacteroidia; order Sphingobacteriales; family Sphingobacteriaceae; genus Daejeonella. Next base: position 962 of record NZ_JAUXXZ010000065.1, read on the forward strand.
TCTGAACTTTGAAAGCAACCTCAGTAGCGATGGAACCTAAAGGCCATGCTTCTTCCACAAAAACCATACGATTGGTCTTCTTAACTGAATTAATGACAGTATCATAATCGATTGGGCGGATAGTACGCAAATCGATCACTTCAGCATTGATCCCTTCTTTCGTTAATTCTTCAACTGCCGGCATAACCACCCTTGAAAGCATCTTTCCATATGTTACGATGGTTACATCCGTTCCTTCTTTAACCATATTAGCTTTACCAATCGGCAGGTAGTATTCTTCTTCAGGCACCTCACCCTTATCACCATACATCACTTCAGATTCCATAAAGATTACAGGATCCGGATCCAGGATGGCTTGTTTCAATAAACCTTTTGCATCATAAGGTGTAGATGGAACAACAACTTTTAATCCCGGGCAGTTTGCATACCAGCTATCAAAGTTCTGAGAATGCTGAGCACCAAGCTGACCTGCATTTCCCGTTGGACCACGGAAAACAATGGGACATGAAAACTGTCCACCGCTCATGCTAAGCACTTTTGCTGCTGCATTGATCACCTGATCGATTGCAACAAGGGAGAAATTAAAGGTCATGAACTCGACAATAGGACTCAATCCATTCATTGCCGCACCAATACTAATTCCTGTGAAACCTAATTCAGCAATCGGGGTATCAATAACTCTCTTTGGACCAAACTCATCGAGCATTCCCTGACTAACTTTGTATGCTCCGTTATATTCAGCAACTTCTTCGCCCATTAAAAAAATCTTATCGTTCTTACGCATTTCTTCATTTAATGCTTCACGAAGTGCCTCTCTGAATTGTATTTCTCTCATGTGTAAAATCAATTTTTGGAACGCAAATATAAGGGTATCAATTATTAATTACGAATTATTAATTACGAATTACGAATTGAAGATACAGGCAAATTGAGGCGATCAATTGTGAATTACGGATTATTAATTACGAATTATGGATTACGGATACCGTTAAATAGTTAAAAAATGATTTCCAAATATGAATTACGAAATTTCGGTAATGAATGAATTTTAGAATGAAAACTGAAAACTTAATACAAACAAAAACATTTGCATTCGCCATTCGAATTGTAAATACAAGTAAATTTTTGAAAAATGAGAAACATGAATTTATTCTTTCACAACAAATGCTTAGAAGCGGAACCTCCATCGGAGCAAATGTTGAGGAAGGAATAGGAGCCCAATCGAAAGCTGATTTTATTTCAAAATTTTCAATAGCATATAAGGAAGCCCGGGAAACATCCTTCTGGCTACGTTTACTATGCGCTACCAATTACTTATCAAAAGAAATGAGTGACAGTTTAATTTACGATGCGGAAGAAATATGTCGGATTATCGGAAAAATTCAAATAACCTCTAAAGGAAAATGATATCCACATCACCGTAATTCGTAATTAATAATTCGTAATTCAAACCATTTACCTCTGACAAATCCCTTTAAAAGAGCAGTATTTACAACTATCAGTATTCGCAGTTTGCCTGAATGAAACTGAGCTATCGAATAACTCATTGAGTTTTTCCTTTAATTTGAGAGCGAACTGATCTTTTAAACCCGCCAGATTCTCATCCCTTAGTATTAAACTATCTCTCCCCTTCGCCGAGAACTGGGTTCCATCTTTAAAATCCTTTACTGTATAAAGATGGGGCTCGACCTGGCTTACATTTCTGGCCTTCTCATACACTAGGGTGTAAAAGAGTGTTTGAAGCAGGGCTTTGTTCTGACCCTTACCTTCTTCATCAAATAATCCTTCAAAATCACCATACTTCAATTGATCCTTGCCGGTTTTATAATCTACGATCCGGGTTTTATTCTGATGAATGTCTACCCTGTCAATAATTCCCATTAACCTGACCTGCTCTTCCCTGCCCTCAACTTCAATTGAGAACAGGGGAGTATAAGCATCCCTGTCTTCCAGCTCCTTTATTACAAAAGGAGCAATTTGCTCATCATGCCGCAAAACTTTCAAAGCATATTGCTCAATTACCTTGATGATGATCTGCTGTAATGCACTTTGCAAAAATTCATAATCCGGGTTAAGTTTCAGTTCCTGAGTCATAGCGGCTTTAGACATAGCCGGCAGCAATTTTTCTCGCTGCCTTATGTAATCTGCAGTCACTTCTTTCCCAAGCGAATCACGATAAAAACTTTCCATTACAGTATGCAGCATGGTACCCACAGTATGCGGACCGATCTCATCCGGCAAATCCTTCGGCTCTGCCAGACCTGCTATTTTACCGAAGAAGAACTTCAAAGAACAGCTTACATAGTCAGTAAATGCTGACGCAGAGATCTTTTTATCGTATTTGCTCTCCGGATTTCTTTTTAAATAAGTCCGCAGTTTATTCAGCACAGGACCGCTCTTGCTAACTTCTATACCCTGTTGGGCTGAAGTATCTATTGGCTGATTTTGTTGTAAAACATGCTTGAACTTGCAGGATGTTTCAAATTCAAGCTGTTTTATAAACCTGCTTTCCTCTCCACTACTTCCGGCTTTGTCATCAGTAATACCGATATAAATCAGGGTAACTTTCTTTGCGCAGTGAAGCAGTCGATAAAAGAAATAAGCAAAAATGGAGTTTTGATTTTCCAGAACAGGTAAGGCAAAAGCTCTTCTGACATTATCAGGAATAAAGGATGGTGTAATACTCACCTTAGGGAGAACACCCTCATTCATTCCAAGTACAATTAATTCATCGAAATCAAGACAACGGCTTTCCAGCAAACCCATCACCTGCAAACCTGATAAAGGTTCTCCATCAAAAGGTACCGTGAGTCCAGCCAAAGCCCTCCTGATTGTTCTAAGTACAAATCCTGCATTTATCTCGGGCATTGCCCCGGCATTCCCAAGCTCTGCAAAACTATCTGAGAGTACATTCAGTGTTTTAACCGCCTCAGCGATGAGCAAACTTTCAAGCTTACGCAGATCGGTAATCTGCTCTGAAACCAGCAAAAGCAAGCTGCCCAAATTCCTGATAGAATCGGCAGGACTTTCAAACGGACTGAAGGTAAGTCCGGCAATTTTACCGGTATTCCTCAGTTCCTGAAGTTTAAACCTGGCCTTCTTTTCTTCAATAATCTCCTTATGGATCTTATTCCTCTGTTCAATATCGGTAGCAATCAGGGGATTGAATATATAAGTCAGAACCTTTGGATAAGCAATGGAAATCTTATCACCGGATGCTATTTCTTCCTGAATATCCAGCCAGAGATCACATAAACCGAACACGGCCGACTGTTCAAAAGGATAGCCCATGGTGATATTCAGACTTTCATCATCAACGGTTTGAAGAACCGGAAGCAAAAGGCTCTCATCAGCAAGAATGATCGCTTTCGAAGCAGGGTCATTCTTATCCGTATTCCCCGGGAGTAGTTCAGCAAGCAATTTGCCCTGAGCTATTTTACCCAAAGCCTGAATTATTGTAAATTCCTTTTTGGGATCATCAATCCGGTTTTCGGTTATAGCGAACTGGTTTTCGAGACCCACAGTGTTGATATTCCTCCTGATAAAATGCCCCGCTTCCTGAATATTATCAGAAAAATAATGCTCGTCGGCATCAAAATAAAATGAGCAGCGACCTTCATCCTGCCAGGATCTGAACAAAATTTCCTCTGCTCTTGATAAAGCGTTAAAGCCTACAAAAGCAACATGGCTGAATTCATCTAAAAATCCCGGATCAGAATCCTTGCCTTCTGCAAGGTTGCGGTACATTTTTGCACTGCTAAGCAGCCCTTGTTCAGCAAGCCTTGTATGAAAATTCTGGTAGAGATGCGGCATCCGATGCCACATTTCAATGAATTTCTCCTGAACCTTGTTCTGCTTTTCCTGAGAAAATGATGACCAGAAACTCTCCATAAAGGCAAGTTGGTCCTCCTCAAAATTTGGGAACTGTTGCTCGAGTTCAGCGATACTGCCTATCAGATTAAAAACCTTCACCGGATCGGCCATGTAATAATCAATCTGAGAAAAATCAGAAACAATGATCTCGGCCAAAGGATAAAAGACATCAGCACTTACAGGTTCTTTACCTTCCTTTTTTAATAGAAGATTGTATTCAGAATAGAGTACAAAGAACTGTTTTAACTGAGATGCACAAACCATACTGGTTGATTCAGAGAAGAATTGCTGGATTGTATAGAAGCGGGGACTCCAGATTGGCTTACCGCTAATCTCTGCCAGGTACTTCCGCAGAAATAATTGAGGTCGTTTATTATTGAATACAATTGCAACATCCTGAAGATCTTTTCCGAAGCGGTTCAATAGATCTTCGGCAACCCGGTACAGAAACTTATCCGATGATTTATTCTCCATGATCAGACTTTCTGCAGTTTACGATCCTGTGCATACCATAAATAGGCATCCACTTGCTCAAATTCACCCATTTTCATCAGATTATCACGGTAAAGGCTGATATCTGCAATATATTTATTGTTTTGAGCCCCAAATTTAAAATCCAGTAAAACTGCACTCTTCTCAAAGACAAACAGTTTATCCGGCCTTTTTACAGTTCCTGAATCAATAATCATATCCTTTTCACTGATAACTGATTTGGCGGTTTTGAACCAATGCTTTATTTCTTCCTGAAGTAAAACATCCCCAACAGCCTGTCTGATCTCCTCTCTTTCTGATTCCCTGATAAGTCCCTCCTGAACCTTTTCAGAAATGAGTTTATCCAGATCTTCGGTGCCAATTAAGGTCTCCAGCAATTTATGCATTACAATTCCCTTGCGCTGCTTTGCATTGAACCAGGAATCCTCCTTCATGCTGTTTCGCTTGAATCGCTCGGTTAGCTGCTCATTCACATGATATTTATGAATTCTTAAAGATTCATGTTCTGAACTTGCATCAGTATCCGGAATCAGGGCCGGAAGCTCGCCCATAAAATAATGAGTATCATCTGATTCAAATTGCAGATCCCCGGTCTCTCCATTCTCGAATAAGCCTGATAATATCGATTGCATATTCTTCGTAGAACTCTCTTTACCATCCTTCTTCTTAGCGGGAACATTTGGGCAAATCAGACAGAGATAATCTTTTGCCCTGGTTGTTGCCACATACATGGTATTGATTACATCCATATAACCCAGCATAATTTCTTCAAAATAGTCCCGGGCGAATACTGTTGATGCCAATCCTTTGCCAAGATCCACAGGAAGAGATTTAAACTGCTCAAAACCAGCAGGTTTAGCCTCAGCCCACAAAAGATTCCTTAATCGTCCATTTGAGGAGGTCGCAAATTCCCACTTGAGAAAAGGCACAATCACTGCTTTAAATTCAAGACCCTTGGATTTATGAACGGTCATTACCTGAACCGCATCCTGGCTTTCTGAAGATGGTAAAGCCTTGCCTGAGCCCTCATTATCCCACCATTCTAAAAATGAGCTGATTCCCTGGTCTCCGGCAGCTGCGAAAACAGCCACCTGATCCCTGAAGGCGAGAAGAAAAGGAATCAGATATTCAGAACCAGCAATTCCGAGACGGTAAATATTAATCAGTTTCTCTGTCAGTTCACCCACAGGCAGGTGCTTGAATGAGTTTAGACCTATGCATAATTCAGTAGGTAATATATCTTCCATTGATGAGATCGGGCCTGAAGCCATATTCATCCAATGATTGCTGTCTATTCCAATCAGGATATTATCAGGATTTTGAATCTGAGCCCAGAACCGCGCACATTCAGCCTTAAAAATTCCGCTTTCAGATTCCCTGACTGTCAGTAATCTGAAGGTTGAGAGTAATAAAGCAATAGCCGGATTATTCATAATCTTCAGAGCCTCTCCCGATATTACCTGAAAAGATTTCCCAGCTGCTTCAGTCAGGCGGTCCTGATTCGCTTTTTGAAAAATACAATCAAGGATCTCCTCTGCTTCACGATTTGAACGAACCAGAATACCAATATCCCTCATTGAAACACCCTGCTTTAAAAGCTCTGTCAGTTTTTCAATGGTATATTCCGCGGCTTCAGACTGTTCCTCCTCTTCATCCTGCTCATCGCCCGGATAAGATTTCGGTTTCTTCGAAAAGAACTTTACTTCAATCTTCCCTCCGGATAGAGTTTTATCTGTTATTTCCTGATGACTTCCCTCATAAGCCTTGACAATCATGCTGCTATTCTCTATTTCCCATGAATCATGAAGGTATTCAGGTGCTGTTTCATAAAAAACATCATTCAGGTTCTGCTGCAAAATTGCGGGCAGACTGCTGTACAGAAAATTATTAAAACGGATGATATTCTCTGCGCTTCTGCGATTGTACATCAGATTCTCTTCAGCCACATTATCCTCAAGCAGATCTCTTTTCAAATTACTATGCAGAATCCGCCAGTCTCCGTTTCTCCAGCGATAAATCGATTGTTTTACATCCCCGACAACCAGGTGTGCCGAATGTGCACCATGCGTGCCTTCTGCAATCGCATTTTTAAGCAGGGGCAAAAAGTTCATCCATTGAAATGTACTGGTATCCTGGAATTCATCAAAGAGGAAATGCTTATACTTGTTGCCTGTTTTCTCCCATATAAATGAGGGATTATCTGCATCAGAACCTGTTATACCCTTCAAAAGCTGCTGTGCATCCGAGATTAGCAAAGCACGTTTTTCCGAACGGTAATCCTTCAAAAGATCTGCCATTCGCTGCATCAAACGAAGGTATGAACTGTTCTTATTGATAGCCAGATAGGTATTATAGATTTCTATACCTTCATCATAATAGGCTATCAGCTGAGCCAAAAGTGGGTTTATCTGCTCATACAAGTGCTCTAAGGGACTGGTATCTTTCAATGCACTATTCGGCCATTGATCAAAATTATTCGAAAATTTCCTTAGTGTTTCAACCCTTGCAAAATCTCCCTGAATGATCTTATCTAATTTTAATAGCGGATTGTTTGTCTTCCCGTTCAAATCTTTCGATTCAATCCCTGTAGCATCAAAAAGTTTTGCAATCCTGCTGGTTTGTTCAATAATTTCTTCACTGAAGGTTTTAATACCCTTTTTTATCTGATTGCGCAGGGCATTGAATTCCTTTGTCTGCTCGGGGCCCATAGCCTGCATTGCCTCCTGAAAGGGATAGTAGCGTTCCTTAAATATTTCGCCTGCAAGTTCTTTTAATGCACGGTTATAATCCCAATCATACCCATCATTGATGCGATCAATGGCAAGACCGGTCACCCATTCCAGTAGTTCAGGATCCTTTTCAAGCTGAAGATTTAGTGCGACAACAAGCTCATCCTTCACTTTTTCATGATTCATTTCCAGCTTATAACCGCTATCAATGTTTAGTTCAAATGCAAAACTTCTGATCAACTGCTGTACAAAACCATCGATGGTACTAACCGAAAAGCGGCTGTAATCATGCAGAATGCCTGCATATATTTCCGAGGCTTTGGCTCTGACCTCCTGATCACCTAATTCCGGATAGTTTTCCTTTAGAATAGCACTGAATTTCGATTTTTCATAACCGAAGCGGGCAAGTTCCTCGAGCGCTCCCAGAATACGCTCTTTCATTTCGGCGGTTGCCTTATTTGTAAAAGTAACAGCCAGAATTTCACGGTATTTGCCCTTCCCGCTAAAAAGCAAAACCAGGTAATGCGCTGTCAGGGCAAAAGTTTTACCTGAGCCTGCTGATGCACGAACTAATTTCAGGGCTTTTTTATGAGACATGTCTGGATTCGGTTTGAGAATTTATTGACTGCTGGCCATTGATTCATAGAATCATAAAAATATTGATTTTATTCTTCATTCAGGTATTTCAATCCCCCTGATTGAAGCAATAAAAAAGCCGACATAATATGCCGGCCTTAATAGTTCAAATAGGATATTTTTTAAAAAAATGAAAATACAGACTACTTCTGAGTGATTCCGGCACCATTTTTAAAACCGGGGTTGACAGCCACCGGTAATTTTCCGGAAGCTTTCAGTTCAGCGGTAATCACTTTTACAGCAGCCCTTTGTGCCTCATCTGAATTTTGATAATTGACAATTAAAGTTTTTGCTTTTTCAATTCCCGGAAGTCCGGTAATAGCATAGGGATTGGCAAAGAGCGTAAACATACTGTTCATTCCTGCTATATCAGCAATCAGTGTTTTGAGTCCGGCATTATAATCCAGAACCGCTCCCGGACGTCTTCTCGTATCATGAATACTTACAATAATCTGATCATAAGCTTTCAATTCTGCCCTGACATTATTAACATCGCTATCCGAAGCATCTTTGGGCAATAAAAAAATCAGGGAATTTGGCAATAAGGGCTTCATGATGTTCTGGAAAGTAGTCAAGCCAGGGGCTCCTATACTCACCAGTGCAGTTTTCTTGCTTAAATCCAGATTTTTGATCTGTGCATCACTATTCAGAATTGTTACTGCTGCATCCGCCAGTTGCTGGTTTAGCTGCCTGGCTTCGGGACGATTCAAGTCGGCAATAATATTTTCAGGATTTACAAATTGTTTTTTTGATAGCCCGGACCAATATTTGGCCATTAGCACCTTTCTGACACTGGCATTGATACGTTCCCAACTCAATTGTTTGGTTTTAATCGCCTGGCGCACCAGTTTTACTGCTCTTTTAGAATTACCGGAGAGCTCAATAACATCGAGCCCGGCAATCAGACCCAGCACATCACTCTCCCCTTCCGGAAAAAATTTTGCAACGCCTTTCATTTCCATCGCATCCGAGAAAATAATTCCCTTAAATCCAAGATCCTCTTTTAAAAGCCCGGTAACAATCGGACGGGAGAGTGTTGATGGTAAATTGGGGGTATTATCAAGAACCGGGATATTCATATGTGCAACCATGATACCGGAAGCCCCTTCTTTAATCAGCTCCCTGAATGGATATAATTCCAGTGAATCAAGCCGCTCACGGGTAAAAGGTAATTGAGGAAGGTCATGGTGCGAATCAACATCCGTATCACCATGTCCTGGAAAATGCTTGACACTAACCAGAACATTATTCTCCTGAAGCCCTTTCATATAGGCAGTAACCTTTGCTGCAACATTGTATTTATTATCGCCGAATGAACGGATTCCAATAACCGGATTCTTCGGGTTATTATTGATATCAGCAACCGGGGCGAAGTTCACCTGCATACCAATACGTTTAAAATCCATGGCCACCTGCTTACCCATCTCATAGATCAGCTTATTATCCTGTATTGCTCCGAGTGTGAGCTGGTAAGGATAGGATATGGTACTGTCGAGTCGCATCCCCAAACCCCATTCAGCATCCATTGATATCAGTAATGGCACTTTTGAAACAGACTGGTAACGGTTGGTCAGTACAGCCTGCCTTCCCGGGCCACCCTGAAAGAACACCAATCCGCCGATACGTTCTTTACGGATCAGTTTTGCAATCGAATCTTCGAATGCTTTTCCCTTATCGGTATGAGCCCTTACCATAAATAGCTGGGCAATCCTTTCACGCTTGCTCAATTTTCTAAAAACGGCGTCAACCCAGTCATTAGGGTTATCTAAAGAACTTATAAAAGAACTCTGAGTTTGAGCAATACTAATCAGCGGACCAACCAATAAGACAAAAAATACCAAGTGTTTTAAGTTTTTATACATGGGGAAGGGCGAATAATTTTGTGAAATTATCAATTAAGAAAGAGAATTAAGCCAAATAGCGTGAATAAAAAAGTTATGCCAAGACTTAAACAGATACTGAAAAGCCAGATAGATAGTTTATCAGTCAATCGCTTGCTCAGGAATCTATACAGGATATAAATCCCGGCTATATTCAGAAAGATAAAAATCAGGCCTGCCCAGGCTATTACTTCGGTAATCATCATAAAATGTCTGAAAAAAAATACAATTGAACTTAATCCAAAACAAATTTATCAAAGGAATTGGTTTGATTAGATACATTCTTACCCATCAGAGGCCTTATTTCACGAAATATTACAGCTTGGCATCATTATTTCTTAAACAGACCTATAAATAAAAAAACATCATTATGAAAAAGGTATTAATTTTAGCTATAGGTGTACTGTTCGCAGGAGCTGCAGAAGCACAAACATTTGGTATTAAAGGAGGTGTAAACTTCTCAAATATCATCAAAACAAATGACAGGAACTTCAATACAGAATTTAAACCGGGTTTAAATGCAGGATTGTTCGTTGATATTCCGGTGGTTGAAGGCCTGGCCTTTTCACCTGAACTTATGTTCTCACAAAAAGGGTATAAGACAACAGGAACAAGTTTACTGGGTGTTGCAAATGAATATTCAGTAACCTCAAATTTTATTGAGATTCCAATTCTGGCTAAAATCAGCGCTGCTGATAAATTCAGCATTTACGTCGGTCCACAGGTTTCATTCCTTGCATCCACCAAAGAGAAATTTACCCGTGGAGACGCAACTTACCAGAATAAAATCAGGAATGAAAATGAAAATCTGAAGAAAAGCCTTGTTGGAGGTGTTATTGGTTTAGGTGTTGGTCTTACTGATCAATTGAGCTTACAGGGGCGTTATGCACTTGATTTACAGAAGAATAATGAAAATGGATCAAGTGAAACACCAATTTACAAGAATCAGGTAATTCAAACCAGTTTGGCTTATCGTTTTAAATAATCTAAACAACTATTTAACCTAAAAAAAATGCCCCGGAACATTCCGGGGCATTTTTTTTAGGTTAAATTCGTAATTAGGATTAACGCTCGTTAATAATAATCTCAGAGATCATCCAGCCTTTATCTGATTTAGTGAATTTCAGGTTAAACCTGTAGGAGCCTGCAATATCCACCCGGTTTCCATTAATGTTTCCGACACCTTCCACATCAAAATCAGCAGATCCACCGGCAGCTACGCCATCAACTTTAAATGCTTTGTTTAAGGCAGCAGATTTACTGATATCATAAATACCTTCAGTAAAGGTGTAGACAATACCTGCTCTGTCGAGAGTATTTCCCGATGGTTCATACATTTTGCAGGTCTCGCTCAAATTGGAAACGATCCATGCTTTATCCTTTTTCACAATAGCTATTGCAAAACTATCAACCAGACTTTTTAGCTGATCTTCATCACCTGTCTTTGCAACAGCAGCAAGCACTTCTGATAGCGAAAACGCTACAAAAAGCACCAGTAAGAATTTCTTCAATGGAATAAGGATTATAAATGTTTAGTGATTTCAGGTGACATTGGTGTAACCGCAGAGCGGAAACGGTGAATCAGATTCCCATCTTCATCAATCAGGAATTTTTCAAAGTTCCATTTGATATCGCCTGTAAAATCAGGATTTGCGGCAGTTGTGAGGTGCTTAAACAGCGGACTGATATCGTCCCCTTTTACACTACTTTTTTCAGCCAGCGGGAAAGTTACCCCAAAATTCTTCTGGCAAAACTCCTTGATATTTAAGTTTTCGCCCGGCTCCTGACCACCGAAATTGTTTGCAGGGAAACCAATTACGACCAGTTTATCCTTATAGGTATCTGCAAGTTTCTGAAGATCAGCATATTGCTTCGTATAACCGCATTTTGATGCTGTATTAACAATTAAGACTTTCTTGCCCTTATATTTTTTCAGGTCAAGATTCTTGCCATCAATATTCTGAACCTTAAAGGTATAAATTGAAGGCGGTGCTGTAATGAACATTGCGAGTACTAAGAGTAGTGTTTTCATGAGTTAAATTTAAAATATAAAAACTGTATAAATATCAAAAGATTGGCTGAGGAATTAAAACTAACAATTATCTGACAATAAGTGCATTAAGTTTAGGCTTTTAAAAATTTTCTAAATGATCAGGATCCCTACGGCAATCCCAGGCCATAAGTATCAGAATGTGCTTCTCAAGCAATTCGTAAAAAATAATGTAGTCTAAAATTATAAATGCTTTTACCCCCTCAACATCAGTATTTTTACCAATCAGGGGCTGCCTTTCAATTAATTCAGCTGAGTCTTTGAAAACGCGAAGGAGTTTTTTGCTGTATTCAGAGGATTGGTTTCTTTCGTCATAAAACTGTTTAATTTATTTTATGTTACGTTTTGCAACAACAGACCAGACAACCAGCTTTTCACTCAACATTCATCAAAAAGTTCATCTGTTGAATGAAAGTTACCTTTACTATACTCCGTTTTGGCTTCTTTAAAGGCATCTTTCTGCTCATCGTTAGTCCGGATAAATCTGGATTCCTCTTCAATGCTATTAATTAAATTCCTAATGCTTTCCAAAACCCGGCTATCATTAATCTCCAGAATTTCTTTGATCAGGTTCTCTTTCAATGTTGCCATTTAATTGATTTAGTATGTTTCCTGAGAATATTATAGCTCAATTATCAAATTTAACATTTTGACTAACAATTCTGACACTAGAAAATCATTATGAACCAAATTATTTGGGAGGCAATTCCAATAATACAAACTGACTGGTATTTTCAATTGAGTTCCTCATAGAAAAAGATTGCCTCCTTTTAATCACAAAAAAACTGCCCGGTTTAAGGGTCTGAAGGCCAGTTTTTCCATTTTGTTTTATTTCCAATGTGGAGGCATTCAGCGATACCAAAACCAGTGATTGCTGTTTATTTCTTGTTTTAAAATCAATTCCTTTTAAAAGATTTAGCCGGTATGCCCTTACCCAATTCGTGTCAATTTCCAATTTAAGATTTGGCAAAGTCAATAGTTTCTGATCAAAAGCTGACTTTTTCATCAATAGTTCCACATCCATAACATGAAAAGTATCTTTATCTGCGTTCCATACACGATGAGTACGGTTATTTGGTGGCGCTAAATTTTCAAATCGAATTTCTCCTGCTTTAGATTTACCGGCTACAGGTAGCTCTCCCTGCACCTGCGAACCGGTAATTGTGTTTGAAAGCCTGATAAAAAATGATGGTGTATTATGAATATGATATTGGGATGTGTCGCCCGGAGGTACAAGAACATTCAGGACCCGAATTTCTTTATTTTGAAAAACAGGCCGATGCCGGGGTTCTTCATAAACAAGCACCTGAGCCTGTAAAATATTTAGGCTACTCATCAAAATAAGAAAGAATAATAAGTTTCGGAAGCTTAATTTGAAATAAGTCATTTTTTGCTGGGATTTTAGGATTTTTATTAATGATTATTCTGGGCTTAGATAGGAATGCCTGATTGATTTTACTCTCTTTTGGATTAAAAATCCAAATTATCTATTATTCGACATGCCCTGCGGAACATGTCGAACAGCTGATTTCAACATTCGAATTTTCTCCGTACAAACACCTCTCTACTTAAAAAAGCCCCACCATTTCCGGTAGGGCTTTAAAATATTACTTTGAAAGGTAGCTAGCGAGGTTTTTTGTCACCGCCAATTCTCAATTCTCAATTCTCAACTCTCAACTCTCAACTCTCAATTAACTGCATCCCCCCTGCGTTCCGCAGTTCAAACACTTGTAACAAGTACCTGATCTCACCATGATATGACCGCAATTACCGCAGGCGGGTGCATCAGACTGACCGCCGCCGGAGATATCCAGAACAGGCTTCAGTTTAATGCTTGAAGTAGTAGAGGAAACTGTTATAGATGCCTCAATAAAAGAGTTTGAAGTATCAGGATTCACGTCATTATCAGTCATTTGAGGATTTCCAACAATGGCTTTTTGCTCAGTGATCACATGCACCAGATCTGTACGACTCAGGTACTCATAACCCAGCATTCTGAACATATAATCTACAATAGAGGTTGCACTCTTGATATTATCGTGCCCTGTAACCATACCTGATGGCTCGAAACGGGTGAAGGTAAATTTATCAACAAACTCTTCCAGTGGTACACCATACTGCAGACCAACAGATACTGCAATAGAGAAACAGTTCATCAGGGAGCGGAAGGTTGCACCTTCCTTGTGCATATCCACAAAAATCTCTCCCAATGTTCCATCCTCATACTCTCCGGTACGAACGAATACGGTTTGTCCGCCAACAGCAGCTTTCTGAGTGAAACCACCACGCTTGCCCGGTAGGTTTTTACGCTCTACAACAGAGGATAGTTGGCGCTTGAATTTGGTATCGGTAGAGCGCTCAAGGATCGCTCTGGCGGCATCAAGCACCTGCTCAGCGGTAAGATCACTCAGTCTGACATTTGCGGCTTCGCCAAGTACTTCTTCTACAGTATCCAGCTTATCTTCCTTACTGTCGGATGATTTGGTAGATAATGGCTGAGATAATTTACAACCATCTCGATAAAGTGCATTTGCCTTTAAAGCAAGCTTCCATGATAATTCATAGCAATCTTTGATTTCATCAACCGTAGCCTCATTTGGCAGGTTGATTGTTTTAGAAATCGCACCTGAAAGGAAAGGTTGTGCTGCAGCCATCATTTTGATGTGGCCATGTGCATGAATATAACGCTCGCCTTTCTGACCGCATTTATTCGCACAGTCAAAGATTGGATAATGCTCTTCTTTCAAATATGGAGCACCTTCAATGGTCATAGTACCACAGATGTATTCATTTGCTTCTGCAATCTGCTGACGGTTAAACCCGATAGCACGTAAAAGGTTGAAATCAGGAGAAGAATATTGCTCAGATTTGAATCCTAAACGGTTTAAACACTCTTCACCAAGACTCCACTGGTTGAATACAAAACCAATTTCGAAGGCTGCAAGCAATGATTTGTCAATTTTTTCGAGTTCATCCTGATTAAAGCCTTTGGCAGCCAGACTATGGAAGTTAATATGCGGAGCACCCTGTAAGGTAGCTGCACCTTTCGCATAATTTACAATGGCTTCAATTTCATGCTCTTTGTACCCCTGATTGCGCAGCGCAGCAGGAACTCCCTGGTTAATGATCTTGAAATAGCCACCCCCAGATAATTTTTTGAATTTAACCAATGCAAAATCCGGCTCGATACCAGTTGTATCGCAATCCATTACCAAACCGATTGTTCCTGTAGGTGCAATAACTGTAGTCTGAGCATTACGGTAACCATATTTCTCACCAAGCTCGACAGCTTTATCCCATGAATTGCAGGCCGCAGATAATAAATAATCAGGGCAGAATTTAGGATCGATCCCCGGAGGCGCAATCTCAAGTCCCTCGTAAGCGTCATTATTATAGGCAGCATAGCGGTGGTTACGCATAACCCTGAGCATATGCTTCTTGTTTTCTTCAAATTTCTTGAAAGTACCCAGCTCCTTCGCCATTTCTGCCGAAGTAGAATAAGCGGTACCGGTCAGGATTGCAGTGATCGCACCGCCAATTGCACGGGCTTTATCACTATCGTAAGGAATTCCGGCAACCATCAGCATGGAGCCAAGGTTGGCATATCCCAAACCAAGTGTACGGTAATCATAAGATAACTGTGCCACTTCTTTGGATGGGAACTGTGCCATCAATACCGAAATTTCGAGAACCACGGTCCATACACGGCAGGCGTGCTCGAAACCTTTTACATCAAATACCAGTGTAGCCGGATCGAAGAAATGCGCCAGGTTAATGGAAGCCAGATTACAGGCTGTATTATCCAGGAACATGTATTCTGAACATGGATTGGAGGCATTGATACGTCCGCCTTCAGGACAGGTATGCCATTCGTTGATTGTAGTATCGTATTGAATTCCCGGATCGGCACAAGCCCATGCCGCAAAAGCAATATCCTGCCATAATTTTTCGGCAGAGATTGATTTTACCGGCTGACCAGTGATTCTTCCGATCAGATCCCAGTTACCACCATCTTCAAGTGCTTTGAAGAAAGTATTTGGAACACGTACAGAGTTGTTTGAATTCTGTCCGGATACGGTACGGTAAGCTTCACCTTCATAATCTGAAGAATAACCTGCAGCAATTAAAGCAGCAACTTTTTTCTCTTCTTCAACTTTCCAGTTTACAAATCCTTCGATTTCAGGATGATCAAGATCAAGACATACCATTTTCGCAGCGCGCCGTGTGGTACCACCTGATTTGATTGCACCTGCAGCACGGTCACCGATTTTCAGGAATGACATCAGACCTGATGAATAACCACCTCCTGAAAGTTTTTCGCTTTCGCCGCGGATTGCCGAAAAGTTAGTTCCAACTCCCGAACCGTATTTAAATATTCTTGCTTCTCTTACCCAAAGGTCCATGATACCACCATCATTCACCAGGTCATCACTTACTGAAAGGATAAAACAGGCATGAGGCTGAGGACGCTCGTAGGCGGAAGTTGATTTTTCTAATTGTTCTGAATCCGGATTTACGAAATAGTGTCCCTGAGGCTTACCTGTAATCCCATAAGAACTGTGCAATCCGGTATTGAACCACTGTGGTGAATTTGGTGCGGCTAACTGACCAACAATGGTGTAAACAAGCTCATCGTAAAAAATACCAGCATCTTCCTTGCTTGCAAAATAATTGTAACGCTCACCCCATGATCTCCAGCAATGTGCCATACGGTGGGCAACCTGTTTGATACTGTTCTCAGAAGAAGTTGTTCCATCGGGCTGTGGCACTCCGGCCTTACGGAAATACTTCTGGGCTAAAATATCCGTTGCTACCTGGCTCCAGGTTTCGGGCACTTCTACATTTTTCATTTCGAAAACAGCATCACCTGCAGGATTACGAATAACCGAGGTACGTTTCTCGTATTTGAACAAATCATATACGTTTACCCCCTGTTTGGTGAAATATCTTTGGAACGTAAGACCTGTTCCTTTTGCCGCTGTGTTTGTAGAAGCTTTTGCCATAAAAAAAATAATTTAATGTTGTAATTGAGCCAGTTACCCTTAATAAAAATGTTTGGGGGTTTTTAATCAAATCTATCAGTTGGAGGCAGTTTTATCGAATCAGAGTTTTCCACAGATTGTTAGTGTATCTGCACCCCAACACTTAATCAGTTAGTAATAGCATGATTTAAAGCTATTTAACTATGTTGAAAACTCTAAAAAACGGCGATTTTGAGACGTTTTTATTACACCCGTTTACACATTAAAAAAGCCGGCAAAAGCCGACTTTTTTAATGAATTTTCAAGGCTGTTTATGCTCTTATTTAATCGACAATGGTCACCTTGATCATATTGGTCTTTCCTTTCTTCTCGATAGGAATGGCGGCGGTATTGATTACTACATTACCCGGTTCAACCAATTTCTCAGCTTTCAGGATTTGATTTACATCCCTGATCGTTTTATCTGTACTGTCGAACTTATCATAATAGAATCCTCGGACACCCCATAAAAGACTGAGCGTATTCAGAAGTTTGCGATTACTTGTAAAAATAAAGGTTGCTGCTTTTGGGCGGTAACTGGAGATTTCGAATGCGGTATAACCGGAAGATGTCATTGAAATAATCCCAACTGCATGGGTCTTTTCAGCAAGAAATACGGCAGAACCGCAAACGGCATCACCCATATACGTTGGTGAACTTTCATTTAAAACTTTCGTGGTGTTGTAGGGATAATCATTTTCCTCCACGTTCCTCACAATCTTATGCATGGTTTCAATTACGATCAGCGGATATTCACCAACTGAGGTCTCACCACTCAACATCACCGCATCGGCTCCATCTAAAACAGAATTGGCCACATCATTCACCTCAGCACGGGTAGGACGAGGTGAAGTAATCATACTTTCGAGCATCTGGGTAGCCACTATAACAGGCTTGGAAGCCGCGCGGCACTTTCTGGCGATCATTTTCTGCAGCAAAGGAACCTGTTCCATAGGCATTTCAACCCCAAGGTCACCCCGGGCCACCATCACTCCATCAGTTGCTTCAATAATTTCATCAATATTATCAATAGCCTCTGGTTTCTCGATCTTCGCAATTACGCGGGCGGTTTTATCGCTTCTGGCAATAATCCGCTTCAATTCAATAATATCATCTGCCGAACGGACAAATGAAAGTCCGATCCATTCTACATCATTACTGAGTGCAAATTCAAGGTTTGTGAGATCTTCTTCCGTCAAACTCGGGATTGAAACCTTCGTATTGGGAAGATTGACACCTTTACGGGAAGTAAGAATTCCCCCATAAACTACCTCACACTGCACTGAATCCTTATTATTGGTACTCAAAACCCTCATCTGGATCTTTCCATCATCAAGGAGAATGATTTCTCCGGAACGAACATCACTTGGAAAACTCTGGTAGGTAATATAGATCTGTTTATCGTCCCCTATCAGTTCTTTGGTCGTGATCTCAATCTTGTGCCCGCTAATCAGGTTAATTCCGCCATCTTTAACTAAACCGATACGGATCTTTGGACCCTGTAAATCGGCAAGTATCCCAACATTTGTTTTATATTTCTTATTGATATCACGTATAATGTCAATCACCTTTTGATGATCCTCCGGCTTACCGTGCGAAAAATTTAACCTGCAAACATCTACACCAGCCTTAATCATGTTCAGCAATACTTCCTTCTTTGCAGAAGCAGGGCCTAATGTGGCTACTATTTTAGTTCTGTTATGAACCGTCTTCATCTGTTCTTATTTAATTTAAATATCATTTGGACAATTAAGTGTACTTAATACACCATCCCAAAGGGCTAAAATATGAGATTTTCTTTGGATTTCAATTTTTTAGGGTCAACTTCCGCAGCAACGAGTACCTCCGGAATCTTATTTAAACCATTAATTATTCCTTTCAGGTCCTCTGCATGAATATAATTCTGAATTAATAAAAAGAAATCTACCTTTTTCATTTCGGGCACCAGAAAACCTTCCGTACCTTTATTTGCGAGGACATATAGTTCTGTTTCGGATTCGGGCAATAGAAAAAAATATCTACTGAAATAAAATGGTTCTTCATCCGTATTAAAAGGCAGCTCCAAATCAGCGATTTTGCAAAAATTGGTTCCGAGTTGTTTATTAGTTTTAAAACAAAACATATAGTCTTTAAGTTGTGTAGTAATAGCTACCAGCACAAAATCGAGGTCAAGTTCAAATTTTAAAGTAGTTTTATTCAAGGTATATTTTCAAGATATTATACAAAGGTAACACGCTTTATCTTTTAAAATGTCGCTATGTTAAAATAGCTAAAAACAAAAAGGTTTGAAAATTGCTAGAATTTATTTTTCTTTGCACAGAATTATTAAACAATTAAATCAAAAAACCATGTCTGATATCGCTTCAAGAGTTAAAGCAATTATCGTTGAAAAATTAGGTGTTGACGAAAGTGAAGTTACACCAGAGGCATCTTTCACCAATGATCTTGGTGCCGATTCATTAGACACCGTGGAATTAATCATGGAGTTTGAGAAAGAGTTCAACGTGGCCATCCCGGATGACCAGGCTGAAACTATCGGTACTGTAGGTCAAGCCATCGCATATTTAGAAAAGAACGTAAAGTAATTTTACGATATCCTAACTATAAATGGAGCTTAAAAGAGTTGTTGTTACAGGACTAGGTGCGCTTACTCCAATCGGTAATACTGTTCCGGAATTCTGGAACAGTTTGATCAATGGGGTAAGCGGCGCCGCTCCTATAACGCATTACGATCCTGAAAAATTCCGTACAAAATTCGCTTGTGAAGTTAAAAACTTCAATCCCGAGGATTTTTTGGATAAAAAGGAGGCCCGTAAACTCGACCCTTTTGTTCATTATGCAATTGCTGCATCAGATGAAGCAATTAAAGATGCAGGTTTAGACTTTCCTAGTCTGGATACTAACCGAATCGGTGTGATCTGGGGTTCAGGTATAGGTGGATTAAAAACCTTCACCGACGAGGTTGTAAACTTTGCACACGGAGATGGAACACCACGTTTCAACCCGTTTTTCATTCCTAAAATGATTCTGGACATCGCTCCTGGTCATATTTCAATAAGGCATGGCCTTCGTGGTCCGAATTTTTCTACCGTTTCTGCCTGTGCTTCTTCAACTAATGCCCTAATCGATGCTTTCAATTATATTCGTCTTAATATGGCTGATGTGATTGTTTCGGGTGGTTCTGAAGCTATTATTAATGAGGCAGGTATGGGGGGTTTCAATGCCATGCATGCGCTATCGACAAGAAATGATGACCCTACAACAGCATCCCGCCCATTCGACAAAGATCGTGATGGTTTTGTGGCTGGCGAAGGGGCAGGAAGTATCATACTTGAAGAACTCGAGCATGCAAAAGCAAGGGGTGCCAAAATTTATGCTGAACTTGTTGGAGGTGGTATGAGTGCTGATGCAAATCACATTACTGCCCCACATCCTGAAGGCCTTGGTGCTAAATTGGTTATGACCAATGCGATGAGAGATGCAGGAATTGCAACTTCTGATATCGATTACATCAATGTTCATGGAACCTCTACTCCACTTGGAGATATTAGTGAGGTGAAAGCCATCCTTGATCTGTTTAAGGAAGATGCTTTTAAACTGAATATTAGCTCAACGAAATCAATGACAGGCCATCTTTTAGGTGCTGCAGGTGCTGTTGAAGCAATTGCTGCTATTCTGGCAGTTAAAAATGATATTGTTCCCCCAACGATCAACCATTTCACAGATGATCCCGGTTTTGACTCGAGATTAAATTTCACATTTAATAAGGCTCAAAAACGTGTAGTAAATGCTGCTTTAAGCAATACATTTGGCTTTGGAGGGCATAATGCTTCTGTAATTTTCAAAAAATACAAAGCCTGATTTTGATATCCTGTATTCCGGATCTATTAAAACCTGTATATTT
Source organism: Daejeonella sp. (assembly GCF_030684675.1). Taxonomy (GTDB): domain Bacteria; phylum Bacteroidota; class Bacteroidia; order Sphingobacteriales; family Sphingobacteriaceae; genus Daejeonella. The sequence continues at coordinate 21,547 of NZ_JAUXXZ010000065.1, forward strand.
TTATTTTATCATTAGAATTATCGGTCATTAATGCCATTTTCCAGAATTTATAAACTTTATTTTTCTCCACATCGCATTTACATACGATCTTTAGAGAATCTTTTAGGTTTTGTTCCCGGAAATTTACGGCTCTATCGTATGGCATTCCGGCATCGTTCGGTTGCTGTCGAACTTAAGAACGGTACAAAGAACAGTAATGAGCGTCTGGAATTTCTTGGCGATGCCATTTTAGGATCTGTTGTAGCTGAAATTCTTTTTAAAATGTATCCATACAAAGATGAAGGCTTCCTCACAGAGATGCGCTCGAAAATTGTAAGCCGTGCAAATCTGAATCAACTTGCCAAACGACTTGGCCTGGATGAGCATATTGAATATGATAACAGGCTGATTGGCCATAACAATAAACAGGGTTCCTTACTGGGTGATACTTTTGAGGCGATGATTGGGGCTGTTTATATGGATAAGGGTTATAATTTCACCCGTAGCTTCCTGATAAACAGAATTATAAAACCCCATATCGACATTCATACCCTCGAGCTTACGGAGACGAATTTCAAGAGTAAAATCATTGAATGGTGCCAGCGCCATGGTAAAGACATTAGTTTTGAAATCATTGCTAATGAAGAGGGTGAAAACTCCAAGCTATTTACGATCCAAATTAGTGTAGATGGAGAAAATTGTGCCATCGGCAGGGACTATAATAAGAAAAATGCAGAAAAACTGGCCGCTGAAAAGGCTTGTGAGTACTTAAAGATCTGACAAAAGAAGATTATTGAGCCAGGCAATACTAAATTATACTGCCGAAACCCTATAGGTTCGATAATAAATTTCCATATTACATCTCTTAAAAATGCCAAACAGGAATAATTCCTGCCTTTTTGCAAAATAAGTCGAATCTAAGACAGTAAAATGGTGAAACTCATAAAAAAAGTAGCTGCATTCCTTTTTATGGTATGGGGCTTTTTGGTATTCATCTCGGCGATGATCTTCGTGTTCCCCTTTATTCTGCTGATGTCGGCACTTTTTAAGAAGAAAAAAGCACAAGACATCATATTCTTCTTCCTTAAAATATGGGCTTGGATATTCTCGATATTGTCCTTCTTCCCCGTCAGAACGAGTGGAAGGGAGAAATTAAATCCAGATAAAGCCTGTATCTACGTTTGCAATCATAATTCTTATCTTGATGCCATAGCTGTGGTTTTAGCAATTCCCGGCTCATTCAAACCATTGGGTAAGATTGAAATGGTGAAGACTCCAATCTTTGGAATGATTTACAAACGGATTGTAGTACTAATCGACCGAAAAAGTCAGGAAAGTCGTGCCAGAAGCGTGGAGGAGTTAAAAATTGACCTTGGTAACGGGCAGTCCATTCTGATTTTTCCGGAAGGAACAATGAACCGTACCAATGCCCCGCTCTCTGAATTCTATGATGGCGCATTCCGGCTTGCAATTGAAACTCAAACCGCCATTGTGCCAATGGTAATTTTGAATGCGAGAAAACTGCTTCCCCGGGATAAACCTCTGGCTATAAGACCGGGCGTCCTGGAATGTGTTTTTGCAGATAGGGTTGAAGTAACCGGACTAAAGCCTGATGAGCTGGGGGATTTGAAAACAAGGGTATATAAATGTATGGAGGAGCTGATAATAGAAGATCGTACTTAATATTTAAGATTTTTCTCCGATAAATCAGGGGCCTTTGGCAGAGGGGGTAAAGATCTTATCGCTTTGGGTCTGCCTGCATCGTTAAACAACTGAAGGGACTTTTTAATGTAATTGATCATTGCATACTCATCAAATTTTGCAACGTTTTGATAATCAGGTCGATATAATATCATAAAATTCTTAAGATCATTCCCTTCAAGACCAGTCACATTTGTGATTGCGTAAGCACTAAACCTTCGATCAACCTCCGATTCCTGAAGTTCTTTTAGATAATAGGCGTTGAAACGGCGGGCCTGTGCCGGAGTTTTGCCTATAAGTTCATACAATGCAGTGAGCGGCCGGAAGAAATATGCAAGCAAAGGAGGTTTTCCGGCATAGTAAGATCCATTTTTCCGGTACTGATCTCTAACCTCATCCAGTTCCTGCTTTTTACTCTGCCCCAGTACCTTGACTTCTGATAGACTAATTACCCCTTGAAGCATCAAAACCTTATCAGAAAGTTCCAAAAGAGGAAGAATCAGATCTGAATAACCGGATTTGGATATATTAAGGGTATCCCCAACCGAAGCTGCAATCCTGAAAAGACCCAGTTCATTGCTGAAAGTAGAAATTCCCGTCTTTTTATTCAGGATATATACGCCGGCAATTCTGGATGCACCCGATCTTTCCATGATCAAACCCTGGACGCTGTTCTGCTGAGCCATCACCGGCCTGATCACCATATATGCAATAATCAATAAAAAAATCTTTAATACTGCTTTCATCAGGTTTATGGTTCAAGATCAAAACTACTAAAACAGGCGTGGCTTTTCTTTAAATGAATTATTTATAAGCTCTACAAACTGTTTCAAAGCCTTTCCAAATGAATGACCCCGAAGCAGAGCTTCGAGGTATCGCGTTATTCGAATAACCGTAATTGTGCCCTATGAAACTTCTTATAAGCAGTCTTTTCTTGGCCTTGTTCATTTATATATTTTTGAATAGTCTCCTCATTTGCGTAC
>NZ_JAUXXZ010000066.1 GCF_030684675.1 Daejeonella sp.
ATGACTTTACTAACAGTGTAGCTCTCTTTTACAGGGGATGGTTTAATCTGCTACCTATCACCCAATAATATGCTCACTAACACCTACAATGTTGAATCTTTCAGCGCAGGGTTGCGCAACAAGCACTTTAGCTCCGGGTAAGGATCAGGTTTTAGGCCGGGCTTCAGCCCAAAACCTAAGCGACCAGAACGGAACAATTACTGGTGCTTCAGCACCATATTGCCGATAAATAATCCCCAAAACTATTCCATAACCCGATTTTTTATTATTTCAAAACTTTCAACTAGTGTAGTCTATGGGCTGAAGCCCGAAAATGAACAAAATGTTGACCCCAGCTAAAGCTGGGGCCTATTAATCAACCGTACTGGTATTAATACCTGACATAACACGAGTCACACCGGACTTGATCCGGTGCGGGGCGGGGCACTATTGCGCAACCCAGCCCCCATCTACAGGTATCGAAGTACCTGTAATCATTGAAGCATTTTTTGACGCTAGAAACAAGGCAAGAACAGCAATCTCCTCAGGACTTACAAAGTTTTTGACAGCATGCTTTTGTAAAATATTTTTCTGAATTACTTCGGCTTCGGTAATATTCTGTTGCTTTGCCAGATCTGTGATTTGCTTTTCAACTAATGGAGTTTTAACAAAACCCGGGCAAATTGCATTCGCTGTTATTCCATAGCCTGCTCCCTCCAGAGCCAAAGTTTTGGTTAAACCGATTAAGCCATGTTTGGATGCTACATAGGCAGATTTGTTTTCTGATGCCACTAAACCATGTGCAGAGGAAATATTGATGATTCTTCCCCAGTTTTTGGCCTTCATGCCAGGCCAAACCGCCTGAGATGTACAAAATGCAGCGGTCAGATTTACAGCAATGATATCATTCCATTTGTTCAATGGGAAATCTTCAACAGGCGATACATACTGAATCCCGGCATTATTCACCAGAATGTCTATATCACCCAGTTGGGTGGATGCTTCTTTAACCATTATTGCGATCTCTGAAGGATCAAGCAGGTTTGCTGAGGAGAAAAAGGCATTTATTCGATTTTGCTTTCCAATCTCAGCAGCAATCTCAGCACCATCCTTCTCCAGTCCATGAAAAACAAGGTTATAACCTGATTTTGCAAATTCTATAGCAATACCGAGGCCGATACCGCTGGTACTTCCGGTAATCAAAACATTCTTCAATTCATAGAGCCCTCACTATTTTGTTTAAATGGATATGCGATCTAATCCTTTATGCATTCATCTGCAAGGTACAGAACAGACTCGTAATTCTTACCCACCGCTTCAGACATAGCAATCTCGCAGGTCTTACCTGAAGAATAATAACCTTCATAAAAACCTTTTTTGACTTCCATTGCCTCCGGAGCTGTAGCTGAAGCAGTCAGTTCGGGATACAGAAACCCACGATCTCCTGCCATTCCACAACATCCTGAATGCACCGGAACATCCGCGGTATTACTAAAATGAGAAGCAACTGCAACAAACTTCCTCTCAAGGTCCATTTTTTGTAAAGAACAAACCGGGTGAAGTACAATGGTACCCTTCTTTTCAACAGGTCCGCATGCCGGTATTACATAATCATGGAGGTAATCAATACTATCCAAAATGCTTAAGCGATCATACTTCTCCTTATTACTATCACTCAAAACCGGGCGGCATTGCTGAAGTGTATGGGAACAGGAAGTTACATCCAGAATTATAGGCAACATTCCTCCATTGGTTATTGTCCAAAGTTTCTCAATGGTCTCATTAACCTTATCTGCGTAAGCGGGATTAAATCCTTTTGAAGAAAAAAGCTGTCCGCAACAAAGCGATTCAATTCCCTCAGGAATGATGACCTGAATCCCGGATTTGGATGACACACTTAAAAATGTATCCGGGATATTCTTTTTACCTGCGGTACCACCCATTACCCTTGAAATACAGGTTGGGAAATAAACTACAGCTGGTCCATTATTGATCTCAAGATTTACAACCTTCTCGTATTTTCCTGAAATAGAGCTACTTACAATCAATTGATTACTCCAAAGTGGAAATGCCGGAATGATCTTTTTTATCCCTCTGGTCATCAGGTTCATTGAATTCTTTCCAAAGACCTTATTGATAAATGTACCTGCCTCAAGTGCAAAATTCACAATATAAGTTACCAACCGGAAATTCTTTGAGACAAAAAGTGCGACCTGATTTGAAAAACCTGAATGGCTTTCTCTTCTCAATCGCTTAACCAGATCGCCGGTATTTATGTCCACCGGACAGCTCGTTGCACAAAGGCCATCCACAGCACAGGTATCAAGACCGTCGTACTGAAATTGCTGGACTAATTCAGCATGAGTGCCATGATCGCCTTTAGCTTTTAACAATGCCAGTTCGCGTCTGACAACTATCCGCTGTCTTGGCGTTAAGGTTACATTCCGACTCGGGCATTTATACTCGCAATAGCCGCACTCAATACATCTGTCGACTTCCTGTTCAACACTTGGCAAAGATTTCAGGTCGTGTAAATGGGCATTTTTATGTTCATTGATAATGACTCCGGGATTCAGCAGGTTCTGCGGATCTACGACCTGCTTTAACCTCTTCATGATCTGATAGGCTTCAGAACCCCATTCAGTCTCTACAAATGGAGACATGTTTCGGCCAGTGCCATGCTCAGCCTTCAGTGTACCATCATATTTATCGACAACCAGCTCAACAACTTCCCTTAAGAATTTATCGTAGCGTACTACTTCCTCTGCAGAATTAAAGGATTGAGTTACTACGAAGTGAATATTACCATCCTTGGCATGGCCGAAGATGATTGCATTTTCATATTCATACTTTTCAAAGAGAACATGCAAATCGAGAATAGCATCTCCAAGTTTAGCAACCGGAAAAGCAATATCTTCCAAAATTACGGTCGTCCCGCTCGCCCTGACAGCACCAACTGCCGGAAACATCCCCTTTCGGAGTTTCCAGTAAAATGCCTGAATATATGGATCCTCGGTAAAACTGATAGGCTCCAGTAGTAAAAATGAGCCGGTATGAGGCAGGAGGCTGTCAATTTTAGCCTGTAGTTCTTCCTTGCTGTTACTCTGATATTCAACCAATAATGCTGCTGCCGTTTCAGGCAAAGTTTTTAATATCTCAGGAGCACCTTTCAAATCCTCAATCGACCTTAGAGATGCTCTATCCATTAGCTCAACAGCTTCGGCTCCCGACTCCGTTAATGGGCCAATAGCCTGACAGGCAGAATAAATGGTCTCAAAGTAGATGAATGCGGTGGACTTGAACGGATAATCGGGTACGGTTTCCATCACTGCCTCAGCAATGAAGCCAAGTGTACCTTCTGCACCTATCAGCAGGTGCGAAAGAATATCGAGCGGATCGGAATAATCAATAAAGGCATTCAAGGAATACCCAACCGTATTTTTTGTGAGATATTTTGTTCTGATCCTCTGCGAAAGAGCAGCATTCTCAACGATCTGATTCTTTAAATTTAATAATGTGGAATAGATATCCGGACATTCCTCCTTAAAGCGATGGTAATCTGCTTTGACTTCGGTTGAAAAGCTTTTACCGCAAGGCAGAATAAAACGAATGTGTTTTGTAGTATGGTAGGAATTCAGACTAACTCCGCAACACATCCCGCTTGAGTTATTCGACAGAATCCCCCCGATCATTGCTGAGTCGATACTGGATGGATCAGGTCCTATTTTGCGTTTATGCTTTTTAAGAAAGGTATTAACCATCGAACCGGTAATTCCGGGCTGTACCCTCACCAGGCCACCATTATCTTCAATAAGTAATTGATTCCAGTACTGGCTTAAATCTACCAGGATACCATCAGATATGGATTGACCCGACAAACTGGTCCCCCCTGTCCGAAAGGTCATTGGAATTTTATTCCGGTGAGAAAATTCAAGGAGCGAGATAATTTCCTTTTCACTAAGCGGCTGCACAACTGCTTTTGGTCTCAGATAATAAAAACCTGCATCAGACGCATAAGCAACAAGGTCAATTAAGCGGCATTTTATTCGTTCTTTTGGCAGAATAGCTTCCAAAAGCTTCCCAGTATCCATATTTTTTGTTTAGACCTCTAAATTGAAATAATTTCTAATGGAATACAAATTCCTAAGAAAAGCCAGTATTTTACATAGTACTCAAAACACGCTTGGATACTGCTATTGCGTGGTCAATATCAGCCTCAGTATGGGCGGTACTAATATACCATAAGCCTCTGCCAATTATCCTGATCCGCTCATCGTGCATCGCAGAAATGAATTTACCAAGCTTTGCCTTATCGTAAGTCAGGGTATCTCGATAATCCTTTACCTTCTTAAGATCTGTAAAACCGATATTAAACATCGGACCAGGACCCTGAACCAGCAAATTATGATTATTTCCACTAGCTGCCTCTCTTATCCCATTCATTAGCTTGTTTCCAAGTCTGAACATTCTTTCATATGGATTTTCCTGCTCCAGAACTTCAATAGTTGCCAAAGCGGCCGCAATTGTTGGATTACTGGAGTTCATTGTTCCTGCATGAATTACTTTTGCCTCTTCAATTAATCCCATCCATTCTCTTTTTCCAACAATGGCGCTGATTGGGTATCCGCTACCCATTGCTTTCGCGAATATTGACATATCAGGAGTAATTCCGAAATATTGCTGAGAACCGCCAATGCTCATTCTGAAACCGGTGATTACCTCATCAAAGATCAGAGCAATGCCATATTGATCACATAAACTGCGCAAACCGGCATGAAAACCTTCCTCAGGCATGATGCATCCATTATTACACATAATTGGCTCAGTAATTATCGCAGCAATCTCCCCATGGCGCTCTGCAAGGGTTTTCTTCACCAGTTCAATATCATTCCATGGAAGTATGATGAATTCATCCTTTGAATGATCCGGTATTCCGGCGGACCAGGGATACACATTTGGGTTTTCTCTACTTCCAAGGGCCTCAGCAGATGGAGTAGAAATTCCCCAGGCCACATTATCCAACCATCCATGATAATGTCCTTCAAAACGAAGGAATTTTTGTTTCCCAGTTTTCGCTCTGGCAACCCTGAAAGCAGTTTGAACTGCTTCAGAACCATCGAGACAGAAACGCATTAATTCGGCGGAAGGAATCAGCTTATTAATTTTTTCAGCAAGTTCAATTTCCCTGATATGCTGTCCGGCATAAAGCTGACCCAGCTCAGAATATTCCTTTACCGACTTTAAGACATGAGGGTGTGAGTGACCCAGAATCAGTGGTCCCTGGCTTAAGGTAAAATCCAGATAATCATTCCCGTCCACATCAAACAGGTGGCTTCCTTTACCATGGGTATAAAATATCGCATGCGGATGATTGTATTTTCTGAATTCTGAAGAAACGCCACCGGCAAGTACTTTCTTTGCCCTTCCAAGTAATTCGGCTGATTTGGAATAGTCTAAACTTTTCATGTAGTTTTTTTTAATTTATTGAATATGAGACCAATTTCCATTGGTTCACATTATTTAATGTTATATATTTCTGTTTTAATTGATATCCTCTTTTAAAAATCGGATGAGCTGTTCTTCCCTTTTGTGATTCATTTCTTCCGAAAACTTCTCATCCCACAGATAAAATCCTTCTCCATTTTTTTGACCAAAGTGACGTTGGGCAACCAAATCTTTCAAATTTGCTGATGACTGATCAGCATTACTCAGATCTTTGAAAAGGTAATCAGAGATTGAAGCGAAAACATCCAGTCCACCCATATCCGCAGAGAGCAGAGGACCAGTTACAGGCAACCTTCGCCCGATACTGTAAGTTACTGCTGCATCGATATCTTCTTTACTTGCGATTCCCTGCTCCAGAAGATATTGTGCCTCCCTGAAAAGTGCGAACTGAAGTCGGTTTCCGACGAGTCCGGGCACTTCTTTTTTAACTTCGATCGGCTTTTTATTCATGAACTTCAACATATTAATCGCCCTGTTGAAAGTTTTGTCATCCGTAAACTCAGCTCTTAATACTTCCACCAAAGGAATAAGATGAGCTGGATTCCAAAAATGTGTTGCAAGGGTTCTTTCGGGATGCTTTAAATTCAAAGCAATTCGACTTGGGCTCAGTCCGGAAGTATTTGTTGCAAGAATAACCTCCTCGCCGCACATTTCATCCAGTTTTCTAAAAAGATCATTTTTAAGCTCCAGAACTTCAGGGATACATTCAATGATAAAAGTAGCACCATCAACAGCTTCTGACAGTGAAGATGTTCCGGTAATATTTTTGAGGATCTGGCTTAGCTGGTCATTGGTAATCAGGTCATTTTTAAGAAGCGTGTTTAATTTATCATTGACACCTGACATTCCCTTTTGAATATCATTTGTATCAACACCATACATTTTCACCTTCATACCCACCCAGGCAGCATTCAGGGCGATTGAATGCCCCATGGTGCCGCAGCCTATTATCGCCAGTTTTTCCATCTCATTTGAACCCGGCACAATCGATAAATTATTGGAATATCAGCGTTCCGAAAAACTGGGGAAGATGAAAATTTGGTCTGGGATTATCAACAATATTCCAGGTAATATAATTTGGATTCGATGTTCTGCTACCAGTTTTATAAAAATTTGCTTTCCAAACCACACCCGGTGCAGGACGGCTTACATTTGAGAACTTGGCTAACATTGATAAGGGGATTCTATATTCAATAGTCCAGGTTACAGGTTCAGTAATCTCAGGATCAACCTTTGATGGTAATGAATGTGCAATTTCAATTTCTTCAATTTCACTTACTTCAAGTTTTACGTAAGGAGTTGAAGGATAAGGATGCTTAATATAAAAAATCAAAGGTGTACCTCCGGCATTAATTTCCAGATTGAAATAATTTAATGGAAAATTAGAATCAGGAGCAAAGAAAAATTCAACACAAGAATCACCTGAAACATTGCCATTATACTCCTGCACCAGACTTCGAACATAACGGTCTTTTACACGAAAGATCACATAAACATTATCATTATCATACATCATTTTGGCTTCAACCGTTGGTTTGAACGGTGGAATTGTCCCCATATAGTTTTCGATTTTAATCGTTTCTATATTCTTCCATTGCGCCTTATTCCAATCTGCGTTGATTGTTAAAGCACCCTTTAATTTAGAAACTTTATACTTTTTATCATCAGCGGGCTTGATTGGAGAACCAGCTACTGAGAATGAGTTTGGCTTCGCAGAAGAAAGAATATCTCCGCCTTTCATTAAGAAAGTCAGAGATATAAATAACAGATAGGTGATAAATTTCATACTCTTTGTTTATCTATCTTCGTCCAGCGCGATATCTGGACACTTCATTTGAAGTAATAGCACTTGAATTATTTCCAAAGCTTGATCTAACGTAAGTTAATATCTGTGCGATTTCTGTATCCTTCAGATAACCATGAGGTGGCATAGCTTCATTGTATCCAACACCCTTAACTGTAATTGGACCTGAAAGACCGTTTAGTACTAATTCAATCAACTTTCTTCTGTCGCCATTTACCCATTCAGATTCAGCAACCGGAGGGAAACGTGTTCCATCTCCTTTACCATTCTGCTGATGGCATGATGCACAGTAGGTATTATACAATTTGGCACCTGCGGCCAATTGACCTTTCATAAGATTGTCCTTTTCGAAGTCCGGACTTTTTACATTTGGTGAGGTCAATTTACGGGCTGCCATACCAGCAAGCTGGCTGGTACCGAACTTTTTCTTATCACCTTTAAACATAACTCTCCAGATCTTTCCCTTCTCACTATCATTCATGTAAAGAGATCCATCAGGACCTTGCGCCAGACCCATTGGACGGTATTTAGCATCCGATGTGTAAACGATGGTGTCTACCCCGCCAAATCCATCAGCAAATAATTCCCATTCGCTTGAAAACTTGCCATTCTTAAATGGAACAAAAGCTACACAATAACCTCCCTGTGGATATGGCGCACGTATCGTTGAGCCATGGAAAGCAACAAATGCTCCATTTTTATAACGCTCAGGAAACTGATTTCCAGTATAGAAAAGTAAATCGTTTGGAGCAAAATGACCAGGAAAACCAATGATTGGCATGTTGTATTTAGCAGCATCACCCTCTTTTTTACCATCACCACCATATTCAGGGTTTAATAATTTTTTACCCTGCATAAAATCATAATAGTAGTATGGCCAGCCTGAATCAGATCCTTCAGGTACTTTCAGAAACTCTTCAGATGGCAAAAGTGCGCTATGCCATGAAGTATACATATCAGACCATGTTCTGGAAAGATCATCACGTCCATGCTGCATTGCATACAAAGAGTTATCTGCTTTATTCCATGCCATACCTACGATACTGCGAATACCTGTAGCATACATAGTACCGTCACTCTGTTTCTGGTTTAATTTACTCTCACTGAATTTCCAAACACCTGCATGCTCTTTCAATTCAGGGCAAGGTGTTTGACCCAAAGAACCTGGTTGTCTGTCAGCAATCTGGCAAACATCACTTGGGGAACCAAAAGGAACATACATATTTCCTTTATTATCAAAAGCAATTGGTTTAGCGATATGGGAATATTTTCCTCTTTTGTAATTATCAACAACAATAGTTTCTGTTTTGCCTTCCGGAACTAATTTTCCAGGAGTCAGTTTGGTTCTTAAAACCTCTCCTGCTGTACTGAAATACAGATAACCCTTGTGGATACGCATTGCAGTTCCATAATTGCCTGTATCCGGATAGCTTCCGAAATACTCAATGATATCTGCTTTACCATCATTATTATTGTCTCTCAGGGCAACACTACCACGTTTTTGGGCATCAGGCACTCTTAATTTAACATAAATATCTCCGTTCTTATTAATTGCAAGATGCCTTGCACGACCGAGAGAATCAGCAACTACAACCGCCTCAAAATCGCCGGGAAGTGCAAGTCCGCCATTACCAGGATCACCCTGTGGTAGTCCACCAGGTCCTCCTGATTTAATAAAACTGATCGTAATCAGAAATGCCAGACCTAAAAAAGCAATTAGCTTTGTGCGAAGATTAGTCCCGTATAAATTTTTAAAATTGACTTTCATTTTTATTGAATTTTGCTTTTAAATTGGGTGTTGTTTAAATAAAATGCATATTCTTGACTTTTTACTGATTTTCCAAATTAAACGCGTATTATTTCTGGTATATTCTAAAAAAAGTATCTGCTATTTAAATAAATTTTCGTGAAATGATTATCCCTTGTTCTTAAAGGCATCCGGGATCATAAACTCATACTCCTTAGGGTGCCATGGAGCTATACTTTGTCCCGTTGGTCGCGGTGCGGTAGGTCTGATTGGCTCGTAACCTGCAGCTGAATATTTAATATTTAAAAACGGTGTCTCTTTTACCTTGCCCTCAGCCAGTGAACGTATTCCCATATCAATAATACCGCTTGTCAATAAGTTTCTTTCAATTGGGGCAGTTGGGCCGCTTACAATAAATTTCTGAATATTCAGAGCCAAATAGCTAAAATGGGCATAAGTTGGGCCGCCACTTAGTACAAATTCTGTTGCAACAATTCCTTTTGAGGTGTTTGCAGAATAAGCCCAACCTGTATTAACATACTTATCCAGCATCATAATTGTACCTTTAGTACCATCTGCATAATTAACAATTACAGCATAAGGTGTAGTTACTATTTCACGCATATTTCCGGTAGCCTTACCCTGTATCGTATCACATGCTGCATCAACCAACTTTTGAGAAATCTTTCCTGAATCGATGGCTTTCCAAACATCATCTCCTTTCAAGCCCTCAACACTTTTAACCCCAGTTTCTCCACCAGCTCTTCTTTCAAGCATACACTGCAGAATCTCAGTTACGTGAAAACCGTAGGCATCAAGTGATGCATATCCGATTGCAACTGCTTCTGATATTTTAACTCCAATGGGATGAATCAATTGTTTATCTCTCCAGCAGTAAGGCAAAGAAGAGCCCGCCATCATAGGAACATTCAATTCCTTTGCACGATCATAAATCCATCTGCTATCCAACCAGCTATAAGACAAGGCTTTATCTGTAAAAACAGGCACCGATCTATTGGATGCATCAAACACTCTGAATATCCTCTCAAGATAATTCATGCGGGGATATAATTTCATTCCCAGTCTGTTGTAGGGATATTCACCATGTTCACCGACATAAATCACCGCATCGACAGCAAGTTTGTCTCCTCCAAGTGTTAATGCTTCTTCAACTGTGGGATAGACCGGAGTATTATTCATATTCGCGATTCTGATACCCGTGTCATTTGCACCAACCTGCTCAATGTAGACCGAAGCAATTTTTATCTGAGGAGCTACCATTCCCTCATCAGTTGGAATACCAAGAAAAAGCTTGGTGCCGATAACATCAGCATGAGCACTATTTCTGTATATATGAGTTATGAATGCAACTTTCTTAATCCCATCCTGACCTGCCAGAGCTCTTGAAAGCTGTTCGGTAATGGAAGTAATATTCCCATTCTCACCCATAACAAACCCGGGAACGATACTCATACCGGCTGCGGTTAGAACTGATTTTTTAATAAAGTCCCTTCTGGGATTTGTGCTTTTTACTTTCATCTTAATAGGTTTATGTAAAATAAATAACGTTATAAAGGATTACCAACCCACTGCATAACCATTTCTCCTCAGATCGGCACCACCCATCAGCCAGCCTGTTTTCTGGTCTATGGTAATCCCCTGAGCTCCTCCGACGGTCATTGACCAATCGCCCAGGCTTGTGTCTATCACATAACCCATCCCTCGTAATGTTTTGATAACGCCTGCTTGTACTCTGGTTTCCATGATGATCTCCTTTGCCGGTACTGAGCCCAACTCATCCTTCCATCTGAAGCGGGGCGCACTGATCGCATCCTGAATGTTCATTCCAAAATCTATGTTATTCATAGCTACCTGCGGAACAGACTGTAAAATACCGAAACTACCCGGTGAACCTACAATTAACTGAGGTTTACCATCCTTATGGAATTGCATCATTCCACCTATACACCATCCAACAGCCTTGCCCGGAACAACAGTATTTGCTTTACCAGGCTCGAGTGTCATCCAATCAAGCGCACTGTTAAACACCACACCGGTATTTCCGGCAACATATCCTGATCCAAATCCTCCGCCATGAGTCTGGATAATTACGACTGCATTACCCCATTTATCAACTGCAGACAGACTTGTTGTTGCGTATCTGTATTTGGCTGCATTTGGATCGTCAACAGCATCCGGGCTAATGTTTTGAGAAGTCTCAGGCTTCAATCCGGCCTTTCTTTCTTTCACCTTAGCAATAACCTTTTCACGTTGTTTGGCGATGTATGCATCTGAAAGCAACATATCCACGGGAACATTGACGAATTTTGGATCACCAATATATTTATCAGAATCAATTCTGCTCAGATTCACCGCCTCAAGCAAATGTGCCAGATAGTCCACGCTGTTATGACCCATCTTTTTCAGATCAAAACCTTCCATGATCTTCAGCGTTTGTAGTTGCTGGAGACCCATTCCCGGAGGAGGGTTGTTGTAAACTGTATAATCACGGTATTTAATTGAGATGGGATCAACCCACTGCACTTTATCAGGTACAGAGGCAAGGTCCTTTTCAGTGATAAAACCTCCATCACGGGCAAAAGCTGCTGCCATTTCTTTAGCAATCTCACCCTTGTAAAAAACATCAATTCCCTCACTTGCAATCCGTCTCATCGTTTTCGCCAAAGGCTTATTTGAAAAATAATCACCGATTACAAAAGGATCTTTATCATTTTTAAAGAAAATCTTTCTTGATTCAGCATGAGGAGCAATCCTCTTAACCGTCCCGGCCCACATTGCCTGATCAAATTCTGTGATTGGAACCCCATTTTCAAGATAATCAATTGCGCTCTCGAAGACTTCAGAAAGAGGCATCGTTCCGTAATCTTTCAATGCCTTAGCCCAACCGGCAAGATTTCCGGGAACTGAGGCAATTCTTGGCCCAATACTTTCCATTGCGCCATGACCGGCACCATCTGCAACTTTAACATCAGTTTTAAACTTTGTGATTCTGAAAGTTTCAGGTACCCAACCTCCAAAAACCAGGGATCTCACCCTATTTTCCTTTGCAGAATAGAACAGCATGTATCCCACACCTGCAGTTCCTGACATATAAGGTTCTGCGGCATTAAGGGAAGCCGCGGCGGCAACAATTGCATCGATAGCATTTCCCCCTTTAACTAAAATTTTCTGGCCAGCCAGCGTTGCTAGCGGATTTGCTGTAGCAATCATACCATTCTTTCCAAGTGCAGCAGGACGCAGATTATCTTTTGCTGCCTGGGCATATACCTGTACATTCAGTAGTATCAGTAACGATGCCATTCCGAAGATCAGAAATAATGCCCTGTTTCTCTTTTTGTTAATTTCCTGTCTATCCATTGTGAATCCGTTTAAATTATATTCGTCCGAAGGGTAAAAAAACAATTCGGACTTAAGATATTATTCGATACATTAATTATTTTTCAAAGGGGAATAATGGTTTGCGCCTGTGTTCATATTTAAATAGTGTCATATCAGCCTGGGTTACTCCGGGAGTGTTTACCTGAATTATAGTCGGACAAACCGGTGCATAGGCCGCAATAGGAGCATTCACCCCCTTGGCCACTATTGCATCAAAATCAGAAGGTTGTACACCCTGAGAAATTAATTGTTGCAAACTGAAGGGCATTACTCGTAGGGTGGTCAGCATGATTTCACTACCCTGTTCTGTCGCAACTACTGCTGTTTTACCCATATTAAAATTGATCTGTCCGCCATGCCGTGGATTGCTTTCCTGGAATTCACCATTTGTTACACGAAGCAATTTTACTTTAAGCCTGTAGGTTCTTATTCCATCCTTCCCTGTACCAACTATAATCAGCTCGAACCACTCTCCCGGCTGATGGTTGCCAGCCATACGAACAGCCTCAGGATCATAGATACAAACGAAATATTTATATTTTTTACTCTCTTCGAAGGCTTCCAGAATGCAGCAATTATTTGCAGGACCGCCTCCACCCACGTTATCACCCATATCGAGTAATAAAACCGGCTTTTCACTGTTATCAATCAAATCCAGAGAAGATTGAATGTCGTTTTTAACACCTACAAAACTTTCCTTTCTATCGAGAATATAAGTTTCCAATTTCTTTGCAATCTCAAGTGCTTTTGCCCTGTTCCCATTGGCTACCACAATTACTGAGGTCCCCATTTCTTCCACATCAGCATAAGGAAAACCGTGCTGAATGCTGAGAGATAAAATCTCAGGGTCCCGGCTCAATTCATTGGCATAAGCATAAAGGCTTTTGCAAGGTTCATTAGCAGTTAACTGTTGCTCAATACTGATAGCCAGAGGAACCTGAACCAATACCTGAACCGGATTTGTTTTGCCCTTTAAATGATCTACCAGCAAATTTGCAGCCTCAACACCCCGCTGTCTCATATCAACATGCGGATTCTCTTTATAGGCCACCAGAGCATTAGTGGATGATACCATCAGCGGACTGACGTTTGCATGCAAATCAAGAGTTCCGAAAATAGGAACTGAATCACCTACTCTTTTTCTTAACAGACTTAACCAATGTCCGTCCATATCTGGAAATTCTTCAGAAACCCCTGCCCCATGGGGTATAACCAGACAGGCATCCACAGGCAGAACTTTTTCAAGTTCATCCATCATATTTTTCAGCAGCCCATTATATGTATTTGCAGAAAGAGCACCACCGGGCGTTGCAGATGCGAACAGAATCGGAATAACTTGCATTCCTTCCCTGTCCATTACTTCCAGCATCCCACCTACTTCATTATGGGCGGTTTGATACTCTTTTCTGATTGCTTCACCGGTCAAATATTTACCGTTCCTGAAGTCGGCAGTGGTTGTAGCCTGGGGAACAAAAGTATTTGACTCGTGGTAGATACCCATTAGGGCTATTCTAAAAGACATGATATTGTATTCTAATATTAAAAATTCAAAAATTCAGGATTTAAGCTTCTGCCATTCCGGCTGAAGCCTCCTCTTTAGGCGGATTACTATTCCAGTATGAAGCAAGAATCGATGATGAAAAACCCATGATAGGCCCGCAAACAGCGGTGGCAAGTCCAACAGTTGCAATCTTACCCATAACTTTTGCAATCCCTGAAACAAGGCCGGCGTTCTGAGTGCCAGTGGTAATTGAAATTGTACGGCAATCAAATTCAGATAATTTGAAAAGTCTTGCCAGCCAGTAGCCAAAGAAAAATCCAAAGAGAATCATAAGAAAAACTACGATGATCAGTTCAAGTCCGATATTCAGTATACTATCCCTTCCTGCAGCCATAATTATCGCAACAATAAATGCAACACCAATCATAGAAACCAATGGCATTGAATCATCCAGCCATTTCGCTTTCCCATGGAGAAATTTATTAAAAATGAGTCCGGCGCCTATAGGTATAAATACCATTTTCACAATACCCCACATCATTTCCATAACATTTATTTCAATGAATCCACCCGCGAGTACTTTCATAAGCAGGGGAATAAGGAAAGGTGCAAGCAAAGTTGTAATGGCTGTAATCGTAATAGCGAGCACCACATTTGCTTTTGCCAGATAACACATTACACTTGCAGTAACAGATGTTGGGGCGCATCCCAGTAGAATGATTCCTGCCGAAATTTCGGGTGGAAAGTCAGTGAAACTTGCCAATGCAAAACCAAGCGAAGGCATTATTGTGTATTGGCCGATAACTCCAACAATAACTGATTTAGGAGATTTCGCCAGTGCTATAAAATCTTTCAGACCCATTGAACAGCCCATTCCAAACATGATTATCTGGATCAGAGGGGTAATTAAAGTGGCGAATTCAAATCCATTATATTCCTTGAAATATTGTGGATAATACAATGAAGTTGCAACCACAGAAAGGATTGTAGTAGTAAATGTTAGTCCACGAAGTACAGGAAAACCTCTGAAACTAATTGCGAGTAATAATAAAAAAGCAATAACAAATGGCCCTGCCTCTGCAATATTGCCATTAGAAGCCATATAGAGGGAAATCAACAAACTAACTATTGAAATCCCCATCAAAAGCTTGGAAAAGACACCCTTATTCATCGTATCGGATAAGATAAAAATTGATTAAAAAAAACTAAACGGATGCCTTAAGTAACTCTTCTTTGACCCTGCCAGCAACAATTTTCTCCTGCCCTGGTTTTAATTGCCATACTGAAAGTTCAATTCCATCTCTTTTTTCCCCCATTGTACCGCCACCCATTACTTCAATGCCCGGATTACCATTCCACAAACGCTCTTTGAGTTGCCTTCCTGTCATTTTTATCTTAGATTCATCCCATGAAAGATGTAAGGTGGGTGTATTATTTGCGATCTCAGGTATGAAAACTTCAGTTTTTACTCCATTTATATTTTTAATGGTATTCACTACAACAGCCATACTGGCTTCCCACATCTTCCATTCCTTTTCATGATCCATTTTAATATGTCTTTCCAATGCAACATACATAGCAAGGATTTCTTCCTTGTTCACTTTATGTCCACGGCAGATTCCGCTATTTGGCGGTGCACTTAAACGTGATGCTGCTATCAGATCTTTTTTGCCCATGAGTATACCTGTACTTTGTGGCCCTCTCATTGCCTTACCTCCTGAAATCGCAACCATATCGAAGCCCATATCATTGAATTTCCAGAGATTTTCCACCGGATGTGCATCCGAAGCAATATCAATCATGGTTGGAATATTATGCTTTTTACCAAGGGCAAGCCATTGCTCATAGTTCAATTTCCCTTTGTTCAATTCCCTGTTCAAAAACCAAAGCATTGCGGTCTTTTCACTGATCGCTGCTTCAACTTCTTCTAAAGTTTCTACGATTATAAGTTTCGCACCTGTATTGGTCAATGCCTGATGGTATCCATTGGCATGAGCCTTTTGAAGTATCACTTCAGACTTCATACCATCTACATTCGGAAGTTGCATCACCTTTTTTCGGTCCATGCCAGTCATTGCACCAGCAAGTCCCTGCACCAATGCCGACCAGCAACCGGCGGTAACTGTAGCTGCCTCCGCATGGCAAAGCTCAGCTATCTTAGCCCCAACTTTATCCTGGACATCATTCAGCAATACAAATTCTTCTGCACCTTTAGTAATTGCCTGGGTAACTTCAGGCGGCATCAAAGAAGCAGTCAAAGTTGTACAAACACATGACGCATTTATAAATGTTTTAAGACCCAGTTCTTTAAAAAGGTCACGTCCTGCGATAGCAGGTGTTGCTTCTTCGGCTGATGCTGAAGAAGCTGTTAAACCGGTACCAATAATTCCTCCTGCCAATGGAGCAACTGATAAAAATTTAATAACGTCTCTACGTTTCATATTTATAATTTTTAACTATTAAAAAAATCAGTCCTTCATTTCAACGATCATCTCAATCTCAACCGGAATATTTCTAGGTAATGATCCCAACCCTATGGCTGAGCGCGCATGCTTACCACTTTCACCAAATACTTCAACCATCAGGTCCGAAAATCCGTTGATTACCTGAGAGTGATTATCGAATTCTGGTACTGCATTCACCATACCCAAAACCTTTACAATTCGCTTTACATTATTCAGATTACCTACTTCAGCTTTCAATGATTCCAATAAGCTAATTCCTGTTAAACGTGCAGCATATTTTGCTTCTTCAAAGCTGAACTCTTTACCAACCTTACCGATCATGAATTTTCCATCTTCCTTTAGGGGACCCTGCCCGGAAAGAAATACCAGATTACCTACTCTGACAGCACCCAAAAAATTCGCTGAAGGCGGGCCGGGAGTCCTTAATTTTATCCCCAATTCCCTGATCCTTGTTTCGGGATCTTTAGCAACCGATTGAGCCTTAGCAGAATTGTATACAATAACACTTGCCAACAGTATAAAAAGGATAAATGTGATTTGCTTTTTCATGTGATTTAAAGATATATTATTTGTTAAAGATTAAATTTTCTATTGTATTAGCGGTTGAGGCTATTTAGCCATTGGAAAAGACAAAGCATTCAGATCATAAACAATCCTTCCTCCCTTAATAGTCATTTCACATTCAAGTAAATTCTTCCCATCCTGTTTGAATCTGGCAACATCATAGAATCCGAATTTACCTTCCCGAAGATTCAATACAGTTACATCAGCAATTGCACCTACCGAAAGATGCCCTAGTTCTTCATGCTTTATTGCCTTTGCAGCAGCCCAGGTACTTGCTTTAACAGCATCTGCCAATGGCATATTCATAGCCATGAATTTAGACATCACATTCAATTGGTCCTTCATAGCAGAGTTCATGCTACCGGTGTGTAAGTCTGTACTGATTGTTTCCGGAAAAAATCCCTGCTGAGTTGCCGGTATAGCTTGTGAAAAAGTAAAACTTCCACCACCATGACCTACATCAAAAATTACACCTCTCCTACGGGCTTCAAGAACGAATGGCTTCAGCTTCTTAGTTTCCAGATCAACTATAGTCTCTTTAGTTCTGATCAGCTCACCATAAGTATGGGTAAAAATATCGCCAGGGCGCATTTTCCGCAGGAATAATTCCTCTAATGATAAACGGGGAACAGTTCCTCCAAAATCAACCATGATTGGCATATTAGCCAGTTTACCGGCCTCTACCGCACGATCAACAGCAACCCAGTCAGATTTATGGTAATGAGCAACTTTGATCCCAACAATATGATCTTTATAATGTTTTGCTACGTCAGCAGCCATCTGAGCATCAAAAAAGCTATTATTTTGCTGTTCCAGAGAATTTTCATCACCGTACATTCCCTTTTTGGAGATATTCAAAAATGCCAGAACACGGGTTTGAACTTTATCGATTACATTTTTCTTGAACAAATCAAAAGTTTCTGCCCCGGCATCACCTGCATCAACGATAGTGGTTACCCCAACACGAAAGGTAAACCCATCTGCTGCAAGCGAAGAAAACCCATTTTCCAGTTGACCATCAGGATCAGTACCTGCAAAAACGTGTCCGTGAATATCGATCAATCCAGGAGTCACATATTTTCCGGTGATATCAATCACCTGTTTTGCCATTTTGGGATCTATATTGGCGGCAATTGCTGCGATTTTACCATCCTGAATGGCGACATCCATTACTTTGTTAATGTTGTTTTTTGCATCGATGAGATGCCCGCCTTTCAGCAAGGTTTGATAAGTCTGGGCCTGAACTGAAAAATTAGCGAGTAAATACAGCGCTGCTAATAAGAAATAACGTTTTTGCATTTTTATTGATTTTTGATTTTTGATTTATACTGAAGCCTTCAAGAGTTCTTCTTTTAAACGGCTTGCCACAATTTTTTCTTCTCCTGCTTCAAGAACATGCATACCACAACGAAGGGTATTCGGTGCTTCCCAGGAAATTACTTCTACAGATGGATTTCCCTTGCGAAGACGTTCTCCCATTTCTATATTCGTTAGCTTAATCTTATTTGGATCCCAGGTAACTTTAAGAGTAGGCATTTTATTATCTTCTGTTGATGGAATATGGGTGCCTGTAGTGACACCAGGGATAGATTTAATAACACCCGCGATATAGGCAATTTTTCTTTCCCACATCTCCCATTCCTTTTTATGATCCAGATTGATAAAACGCTCAAGAGCGGCATACATTCCGAATACTTCTTCCTTATTTACCTTTTGTCCGCGGCCAATACCACCTCTTGGGTTATTACTCAGACGGGCCGCATCGACATACTTCTTTTTACCCATTAAAATTCCAGCACTCTGAGGACCGCGCATAGCCTTGCCACCTGAAATTACAACCAAATCAAAGCCCATATCATTGAACTTCCAAAGATTTTCAACAGGTGGTACGTCTGCAGCAATATCAATCATTGTTGGAAGATTATACTTTTTACCCAATTCAAGCCATTCTGCATGCTTGATCTGACCTACATGAACTTCGCGGTTCAAAAACCACAGCATAGCCGTATTCTCATTGATTGCAGCCTCAACTTCTGCCCGGGTTTCGACTTTGATCAGCTTTACTCCAGCCTGGGTAAGGGCATGATCATAACCCATCGAATGACTCTTTTGAAGAATCACTTCCGATTTCATCCCGGTTCCTGCAAGATTTGGTACCTGACTTACCCGCTTGGAATCCATCCCTGTCAAAACACCTGCCATACCCAGCATCAATGCCGACCAGCAACCTGCAGATACCAATGCTGCTTCTGCATGGCACATCTGCGCAATCCGTTCACCCACCTTCTCCTGCACATCATCAACAAGAGCAAATTTCTTTGATGCTCCATTAATTGCTTCCATAACTTCAGGTGGCATCAGGCAACCCGACATAACTGTGTAATTGCCTGCGGCGTTTATAAAAGTTCGGATACCCAGCTCTTTGAACAGATCGCGGCCCGCTGCTGGTGCAGAAAGCATGTTATTAAGTGGTGCAGCTGTCGCTGTAATCCCACCAGCCAGCGGAAGCAGGGTGAGGGATTTTAAAATTTCTCTGCGTTTCATTATTGAGATTATTTACTATTAATTACTTATTATTCCTGTAACAGGAGAATCATAAAATTCAATATTTATAAAATTTAAGGCTCTCTATGCGATAAAATTTAGAAAACCAACTTCTGGGGTATTGTCTAAACATGTGCTTTGAAAAGCTCCTCTCTTATTCTTGATGCTACAATTTTAACCTCATCCTTTTTCAGCATATGAGAGGTTACGTTAATGCTTCCTGCGGGACCGCCCATTACTTCAATGGATGGGTTTCCATTCCGTAGGTTGACCGCCAGATTTTCTAATCTGATTTTTGATTTATCCCATGATATATTCAGGGTAGGAATACGATTAATCAATGGCAAAGGAATCAATTCGGCCTTTACTCCCGGAACGGAGGCAGCTTCTTTTGCAATGACAGCTATTCTGTCTTCGAGCATTTTCCATTCCTTTTCCTGATCTGTATTAATAAAGTGCTCTAAAGCGATATATAAACCAAATATTTCTTCCTTATTCACCTTCATTCCACGGCCAATGTTTGATCCCCTCGGAGGGGCACTCATTCTGGCCGCAGCAATAAGTTCTTTCTTTCCGCTCAGGATTCCTGTGCTTTGAGGCCCTCTCATAAATTTACCTCCTGAAACACAAACCAAATCAAAACCCATATCATGAAACTTCCATAAATTTTCTTTTGGTGGAAGATCAGCAGCCATATCAATCATGGTTGGTATCCGGTGTTTCCTGGCAAGCTCAAGCCATTCTTTATGCTGTATTTTACCCAGCGAAGACTGATAATTTATAAAATACATCATGGCAGTCCTATCACTGATTGCCTTCTCCAACTCTTCGACTGTTTCCACAGTGATTAATTTCACACCACAATTGGTCAGCGCATGAGCATAACCATCATTATGAGCCTTCTGCAGGATCACTTCAGTTTTCATAGCTGAACCCTCAAGTCTGGGGATTTGAGAAACCTTCTTTTGGTCGGTTCCACTAAGTACTCCTGCCATTCCAAGCATCAGGGCAGAAAATGCACCGGCAGTGACCATGGCCGACTCAGCATGTAACAGACTGGCAATCCTTTCTCCCACTTTATCCTGCACCTCTTCAAGCCTGCAAAAAGATGTTGCAGTTTCACGAATTGCATCAGCTGCATCATGCTGCATTAAAGATCCGCTGAGGCTTGTAAAATACCCCGAAGCGTTGATGAAAGTTCTTAATCCAAACTCCTTAAACAAATCACGTTTTGATGAAGGAGCCGCCTGAGCGGATTGTACCAACGAACCGGAATTCCCTATCGCGCCTGCAAGCGGCAACATGGTTAAGGTTTTGAGAATTTCCCTGCGCTTCATTGATTCAAAAGTATAGATAGCAATTATTTAGTAAGATCCGGAAGCGGGTTTACAATGCCATTAAGGTCATAAACAATTTTACCTCCGAATATGGTCATTTCACATTCAAGCTTTTCATCACTGTCCATTTTAAAGCCCTGCATGTCATAAAAACCAAATTTTCCTTTTCTCATGCCAAGAATAGCGACATCCGCGATAGCACCTTCAGTAAGATGGCCAAGTTGTGGACGGTTGATTGCCTTGGCCGGAGCCCAGGTACTCGCATTAATCACCTCAGGAAGATCCATTCCCAATTTCAGGAATTTAGACATTACTAAAAGCATATCTTTCATTGAACCCTTCATACTGCTGATGTGCAGATCCGTACTGATTGTATTGGGGTGGAAACCGGCTTTTGCAGCTGGAATCGCCTGGGAATATCTGAAACTTGATCCTCCATAACCCACATCAAAAATGACTCCTCTCTTCTGAGCTGCCATCACGAAAGGCTTTAAAGCTTGTTTTGCTGTATCTACAATAGCCTCTTTTGTATCAAGTAATTCACCAAAAGTATGGGTAAAGATATCTCCGGGGCGCAAGCGCTCCATTAACAAAGAGTATAGGGAAAGACGAGGCTTGGTTCCTCCAAAATCGATCATAACAGGCATATTTGCCAATTTACCTGCAGCCACACCACGATCCACATTCGTAAAATCGGGACTTGTAAAATGGGCGACTTTAATACCTACAACATGCTCCTTATAAGCCAAAGCTGCTTTTGCAGCGACCTGAGCATCCATATCAGTAGTATTTTGCTCAATAACACCACCCCGCATACCATTACCAACGATATTCAAGAATGCCAGTACGCGCGTTTGAGAATTGTCAATAATATTCGTTTTAAAAGTCTGGAAATCTCTCCAGCCCGACCCTCCGGCATCCACAACAGTAGTTACTCCGACGCGCTGATAAAAGCCGTCAGGCATTATACTGTTAAATCCATTACTGTACATATGGTTAGGCTCAGTTCCTGCAAAAACATGACCGTGAATATCAATCAGCCCCGGAGTTACATACATCCCTGAAGCATTCACCACACTACTTGCCTCAGAAACATCAATGCTTAAGGCTACTTTTGCGATCTTACCATCTTTAATGGCCACATCCATAACACGGTTTATATTATTTTTTGGATCAATAACATGCCCGCCTTTAATAATAATGTTGTAAGGTTTTGTTTGTGCGAAAAGCGCAATTGGTAACAGGATACTTACAAAGAAAATACAGAACTTCCTCATTTTAATTGTTGATTCTAAATGTTTACGAATTTGATAATTGAAATAAATTTAATAATACCAGTTTAACAGAAAGTCTGAACTGTTATCAGTCCAATCTTTTTCCGTTTTTATCCCATCCTTTGCTAAAAAAATGCGATTCTGGAGAGCTGAGGTAACGTACCCGTGACAATTCAGGTGTCTCCAATATTTTATATCCCAAGATACGGGATTCAAGTGCAAAATCCAAGATGCCACTGCTTAGCATGGTTCGCTCAACCGGGTAAGGAGCCTTACCTGTCTTGAACATGATCTCCATGTTTTTAACAAGACATCCGAAATGATAATGCGGTTTTCCGGCCTGTAATTTCATGAGTGTAGAAAATGGCTTTTGCTGACCTTCGATATCTATCGCATAAGTAAAGTCCTGAAGCAGGCCGGTAAGCAGAAATGCAGCAGCCTTCAACCCATCATTATAATCGATAATAAACACTGCAGGCTTTTTCACTAAGTCTCTCATGCTACCTGCCACCCGCGTTTCACTGTGTGAAATTGCCAGATCAAAAAGCCGTTTTACCCATTCATTCTGGTCAATGAAGTTCCAGCAATCCTGTCCTTCGAGACATTGGACTGCACGAACACCTGTTTCACCCCCCTTCCTTCTTTCAACCACTGCCTGCAGCCCGTCGAGTAGATGAAAGCCATAGATATCAAGTCCGCTGAATGAAATTCCAACTGCATATTTTTGCTTTGCCCCATAAGGAGTATCCACCGCAGGAATACGCCAGGAAACAGGAATAGTAGATCCAGCTAACATCGGAAATTTCAATTCTTTGGAAATTTCAACCATACGTTTAGCCTGTCTCCAGCTCCATGAAAGGTGCTTATCGTTGAATACCGGGACCGACTTCTTATACTGACGGAATACATCAGTAATCTTCAGAAACATTTCAAATCTTGGATACAGTTTTTGCTCCTTATCATTTGTGGGATATACTCCATGTTCGCCGATAAGTATAACTCCATCAACAGCAAGCTGATTACCGCCCAAAGTCAGGGCATCTGCCACTGTTCTAAAGATTGGAACATTGTATTTCTTTGCTAATGGGCGACTCATATCATTATCAGGAACCTGTTCTGTAAAAATCGAAACGATCTTTGAATCAGGGTAAGGAGCCATCTGATCCTGATTAAAACCTTCAAGATATTTTCCGATAATTACATCGGCATGTGAACCAGGACGATATTCAGTAATAATTGCTGCAAGCCGTTTTGGTCCTGATTGAAATTCCGGCTTATAATCCGGCATTTCTTCAGCCTGAACCGACTGGAAAGGCAATACAGCACCTGTTACAGCTCCGGAAACCGGTAAAACTGAGAGGTATTTAATAAGTTCTCTGCGCTTCATTTCTTTTAAAAAAGGAATATTTGACTGTGAATTAAATTAAAAAACAAAGAGGAAAAATTTATATCCTAAGATATAAATTTCCCCTCTCTGATCATAAAAAATTACTCTTTATCCCACCAAACACGACTTAGAAGTGTATTATCACCACTTTGTCTTGCTTTGGCTGCCAGGAAGTTCTCTCTGTTCAAAGTTTCTTCTGATTCAGGTACAATATAACGACGCGGAATTCTCCCACCTGTGATATTTCCAGGATAATTAGTTGGAATTAACACAGGATATCCTGTACGTCTCCAGTTAGAGAAGTTTTCTATCTGGTCAAGATAACCCAATACCCAGCGCTGAGTAGAGATCTGCTCAAGCTTCTGCTCAAAGGTACCTGCAGCAAGGAACGGATTATATTTCAGATAGGTTGTTACCTTATCGGTAGAAATTGCACCTCCCGCTCCATAAAGCGACCATTGTTTCATGGCAGAACTTACACCATTATTATAAGAAGTTGTGGCATTTCCGGCATACCAGCCTCTGATTGAGGCTTCAGTAAGCAAAAAATGAACCTCTGCAGCACCCATCACTATTACCGGAGCATCATATCTCATCACCGTATTTGGATTTGGCTCAGAATAAGTTTCAAAATCCGCAGGATATCCGTTAAACTGCGCATTTTTCATACCTTTTTGCAGGGCAGTTGCTGTATCAGCCACATATCCTCCACCAGATTGTTTGACCCATAAAACTGAGATCACATTCAAACGCGGATCTTTCGTAGTTGTTGAATTCCCTTTCAGGTGATCAATAAAACGCTGAGAAATTTTTGAACCCTGAACGTTTAATGGGTTCTGTCCGTCAACATAATCCAACACCCGCATTTGTTCTGAGAATGGATTTCTGTTACTTAACAGTCCACCATCAGCATAAGGTGCTCTTGTAAGGTCTGCATCATCAATAATCGGACCACCGGCAATTGCCTTTTCTACCCAGGTTTTAGCAAGTGCTGCATCAATTTTTGTCAAACGCATTCCGAGTCTCAGCATCATTGAATAAGCGAACTTTTTCCATTTTACAGTATTTCCATCATAAAACAAGTCTGAATTTCCATAGGTTGCTTTAGATGCATCAAAAGCTAAAGCTGCCTCTTCAAGTTCTTTGAACATATCCTTGTAGATATCAGATTGCAGATCATATTTAGGCTGGTATTTAGCTTCCAGACCTTTCAAAGCCTCAGTATAAGGTATGTCTCCGTAAAGATCTGTTAATTGATGAACGATATAAACACGCCAGATTCTGGCAGCTGAGAGCTTATTGATGTTTGCAGGATCCTTCCTGGTTTCATTAATCACCAGTTGTATCTGATTCAAACAACCGGAATAAGCAGACCAGTTATTTCTCACATAACCTTCAGCGAAATACTTATCACCCGGTGCTGTTACCTCACTGTAGGTAGCTTCCTGCTGCAGCATTTGCATATTGTTGAAACGATTACCATTCGGGTTTAATCCGATAGCACTCAATTGAGCCTTTGTAAACAGAAAATTAGCATTTACACTTTCGTAAGCATTCGGATTCTTATTAAGCTCTGCTAAATCCTTTGTACATGATGACAAAGAAATCGCTAATATAAGAGCCGTATATATTGGTTTAAAACTTAGATTTTTCATCTTGAAAATTTTAGATAACATTAATTAAAACCTTACAATTAAATTAACCCCAAACTCACGGGTTCTTGGAATTGTATTTGAGGACTGTCCCTGATTGTTACCGATAGTATAAGCAGATTCCGGATCAAAGTCAGTGATATGCTTGAAAAGAATAAATGGATTTCTGGCAACAAGTGAGATATCTGCTGACTGAATCTTCAAAGATTGCAGCTTACTAACAGGCAACCTGTAGCTAAGTACTGCGCTACGAAGTTTAATAAAATCACCATCAAATACAGAAGTAGTGAGTGGGCTTAAACTAGCCTGGTTATTATAATAGGTATCTAACTGATCAACCGGCCATGTTTTAGTGAAAGGCAAACCTGCCTGATCAACTCCCGACACAGTTAAACCACTTTCTCTGCCCGGAAGTGTATTTTTCAATAATCCAAAGCGGTACATATAACGGCTTAGTCCTGACTGAACAATATTTCCGAATTTAGCATCAAGAAGAACATTCAGGGAGAAGTTTTTGTACCTGAAATTATTGGTCAATCCCATCGTATATGGAGGAACGCCCTGACCATATTCTATCTCTGGACCTTGAACCTCATAACCACTAAGTTTGTTGTAAACACGAACACCGCTTGCATTGGTTAAATAAGTTCTTCCTCTGATAGTATTGTAGGGTCTTCCAACACCTGCTCCTCCAACGGTACTAAGTCCGGGTGCAAGTTTCAAAATCTCACTCTTGTTGTAGGCAGCATTATAGCTTACATCCCAGGTGAATTTATCTGACTTGATTGGAGTACCGGTTAATAAGATCTCTACACCTCTGTTACTTAATTCACCAACATTTAGTAATGCTGAAGTATAACCTGAAGATGCTGCAATTGAAGTACTCAGAATATCATCAGTTGTTTTACGGTTATAGTAAGTGAAGTCTAAACCTAAACGGTTATTCAGGAATTGCATATCGATACCCCCTTCATAGGTAGTTGAAGTAAGTGGTCTCAGATTCGGATTTGACAAAGCGGAAGAAGTACCCTGAACCGGACGACCTATATGACCTCCCTGCTCAAAAGTATACAACTGATTGATCTGATAAGGATTTACAGTTGCACCTCCCACCTGTGCCCAGGAAGCCCTGATCTTTGCAAAACTAATTATTGATGGCAGCTTAATCGCATCAGAAAGAATGAAACTGGTTCCGAATGATGGATAAAAAATTGAGTTATTACCCGGATTTAGGGTTGAAAACCAATCCTGTCTTCCGGTAAAGGTAAAATAAAGCAAACTCTTGTAACCAATATCTGCAGAACCGAATACTGAATTCTGTCCGAAACGGCTTAAACCTACAGTAGCAGATTGGATCGCAAGGTTGGAGAAACTGATAAAATCAGGAACAATGAATTCTGAACCGTAATTCGAAGTTGATTCAGCAACGTTCCGCTCAATATTTCCTCCTGCCATTGCAGTAAACTGGAAATCCTCGAAGAAGGTTTTATTGTAATTCAGCAAAGCCTGAGCAGTAGTTTTAGTTACAAATGAGGTTCCTGAATTAAACAATCCTCTAGGTCTTTTTGCAGTACCAATCGGCATATAATCCATAGACTGGAACCTGTCTATATCCCTCATTCCACTCACCTTTACAGATAAATCATCCAGAATATTGTACTGGATACTTGCCTGACCCATAAAACGGTTTTTGGCATCTGTATTCCCCATACGATTGATTACGAAATAAGGGTTCTGAGCCTCAGGAACCTGCTGCCATTGAACTTCATTGAAATTGGCGTCATAACCAGGAGCCAGACTGCGGATATCCACTGTATTTGCCAACAGGTTTGTAGCCCATGAAGTGGTATTATCAGCATATCCATTTCCAGGGCGATTTTTTCCCTTCTCTACATTATATTGTAAGGTTGATTCAACAATAATCCTTTTACCTAGCACAGATCTCAAACTTACATTACCAGTCTGTCTGGCATAACTTGAACCTGGTTCCATTGCCTGAGCTTCGAGATCAGATAATGATACCCTGTAAGTAAGTGATGGTGAAGTACCTCCAGAAAATGCTATCGTATTTGTTAAATTCGTGCTTGGCCTGTAGAAATTTTTCCAGTTATCTTTTACGTTAACCGGAGAATAAGGCCTCATAACTCCATCAAACTGGACATAAGGCTGTCCATCCATTTTAGCTCCAAAAGATAAACGACCGGAACTGATTGCCTGAGCTTTAGTGGTAGGCTTTACACCATCCAGACCCTGACCGTAGGTATATTGTAAATCAGGATACATTGAAGGACTACCAACTGTGAAATTGCTATTGAATTCTACTCCAATTCCTTTTTGGGCTTTTCCACTCTTGGTTGTAATCAAAATTACACCATTCGATGCCTGGCTACCATATAATGCCGCAGCTGGCCCACCCTTCAAGACGTTAATTGTCTCAATATCATCCGGATTGATGGCAGCGATACCATCTCCACGGTCTAAGATTGTCGCTCCTTCACCTTGTGCCTGTGAACGAGCTGTATTGTTCATTGGCATACCATTAATTACATATAATGGCTGGTTGTTACCACTTAATGAACCGTTACCTCTGATGATGACACGACTTGAACCACCAGGACCTGAAGACATACCTGTTACGTTTACACCGGCAATCTTACCGCTGAACGCGTTTGCCACGTTGTTCTCTCTTGCCTGGGTAAACTCTTCAC
This sequence comes from Daejeonella sp., assembly GCF_030684675.1. Classification (GTDB taxonomy): domain Bacteria; phylum Bacteroidota; class Bacteroidia; order Sphingobacteriales; family Sphingobacteriaceae; genus Daejeonella. The sequence goes on from NZ_JAUXXZ010000066.1 coordinate 27,867, forward strand.
CTTTCACCTCCGTTACTGAATAGGCCAGCGCCTTTTTCTCTCTGGAAATACCCAATGCCGTAACTACTACTTCTGTTAACGCTGTGTTGGCAGCCTCAAGTTTTACATTTAGTGTAGTTCTGTTGCCTACTGTAAGCTCCTGAGTTTGATAACCGATATATGTAAAAACAAGTACGCTATTATTATCAGGAACATTAATTGTAAATCGTCCATCTAAATCTGTAGTTGCACCAATAGCTGTACCCTTCAGTTTTATACTTACTCCCGGTAAAGTCTCGCCCTGTGCATCAGTAATCTGACCTTTAACTACAATATCTTTCTCTTCCAATAAGTCTGAAATGTTAATCAGATTGCTTTCAGGAACCATGACCGAAACAGTCCTTTTTAATACCAGTATTGTCTTATTCTTAATACTGAATTCTAAAGGCTGATCCTTAAATAATGAGATCAATACCTCAGAAAGATCCTCATTAACCGCATTTATGGTTACTGGCTTCGCTAAACTGATCAGTTCTTTCTGAAAGAAAAATCCATAACCCGTTTGTTTCTTAATTGAGGAAAAAACCTTCTCAATCGAAACATTTTCGCCGCTGTAGGTTACTTTTTGAGAGTATCCTTCTGCCCGAACATTTAAGATTATGGCTAAAAGTAAAATAAATGTCAGCTTCATGACAAGGAGAATTGGATTAAATGAAATCAACTGGCTTTTACTATACGTAAAGAATCGAATTCCGCCAGTAATTGTCGGCTTTAAGTCGAGAGTTGTAACACGACTTAGAGAGCCCTCTGTTTTAGTAAATAAATTCATAAATTTGCTTTGTTTGGTGGTCAATAATCTATCTCAATATTTTTTATTAGAAGACCAGACTTTAGCCAGGAGCGCGTCAACGCTTCTGGTTTTTTTCTGCCTTCTACTATTTCAGTTTAAGGCATAACGACAACCTCCTTCCCATCTAGTCTAAAGTGAATATTACTTTTCTGAAGTATTTCCAACACCTCCAAAAGGGTCAGATTTGTTGCTATGGCACCTTCAAAATGTTGTTCCGGTAACACCCCTTCATATCTGGCAGTTATCCCGTACCACCTGCCCAACTGACGCATAACTGTTTCGATACGGGCATTTTCAAAATAGAAATAACCATCTTTCCAGGCCACTTCAGCCTGAGTGTCCTTTCTTTGTATTCTGATATCCCTGTCAACCTTTGATTGCTCACCTGGTTTAAGTATTTGAGATTTTTTTGTATTTAATTCTATCACCCGAACAGCTCCTTCAATCAGCGTAGTAGTAATAGAGGGCTCATCAGAATAGGCATTGATATTAAAATGAGTACCAAGCACTTCAACTGTCTGATTTCCAGACCGAACTGAAAATTTTTTATCATCATTCTTGGAGACTTCAAAATAAGCTTCTCCTTTTAGCTCAACCTCGCGTGTATCTCCGGCAAAAAACACCGGAAAACGCAAAGAAGAGGCAGAGTTCAGCCATACCTTACTGCCATCTGCCAGATTTAACTGAAATTTTCCGCCAACTGGTGTTTGAATGGTATTATACACTGTTTGAATTTCTCTTTTCTCAGTTAATGACTGTTCATTAGCTGATTTACTGAGTGTATACTCAATGATACCTTTTGAATTCTTATGGATCTTGATTCCACCCTGATTAATCAAAACCCCGTTTTGTGAATCATCCAATACAATCTTCTTTCCATCAGAAAGTGTGAGAATTGCTTTAATCCCTCCTGGCTGAATATCTTCTACTTTTTGCTTTGCAGCTACTTTTACAGGAACCGGAGCAGTTTGAATCTGATCATTCTTAAAATAGAAATACAATCCACTTGCCAGAAAAATGAGGATAGTGGCCGCTGCGGCCAGGGAAGAATATCTACGGTAAACAGGTACTTGCCTTTCTGCCAACTCAGGCAAATCAATTTTTGAAAAAATAAATGATTTCAGATTTTCCTCATCCTCCTGTGGGTCAAAATCCCATTCCGAATCCGTGTTCATTTCAGAGCGATACCACTGAAACAATTTTTCAGTTTCTTCAGCTGAAGCAGAGTTATGAAGATACTTTTCAACTAATTTTTGAATTTCTTCTCGTTGCATAGATCACCGTTTTAGGCTTATATACTATATAGTGCCATAAGTCGACAAGCACCCTTGCAAAAAATGAAAAAAGATTTAACAGAAAATTTACATGAACTTAAAAGAGGAACAAATTCATTGCATTCTTGAGATTCAGACGAATGATCTTCAAGCCTTTTGTGAGATAGCCTTCTACAGTTTTCTTGGAAATACCAAGCTCCATTGAGATTTCAGTTGTAGATAGGCCATAATTACGACTGTAGTTAAATACCATTCTGCAGTTCTCAGGCAGGTCTTCAACCACTTTATTAATATACTCCTGAATAAACCGGGTATCAATTTGCTCCTCAGTGAGAGTAGACAATTCATCCGCAACGTTATGAGATTCTATCTCCAGTCTTCTTTTCTGTTTATAAATTAGTTTGAATACAGAAAATCTGACGGCGGAACCAAGATAGGTATTAAGGTATTCAATATTCAGTTCGGCTTGTCTGGCCCATAATTTGGCAAATATTTCCTGAACAATATCCTGTGATACAGATTTATCCTTACTAAAAGTGTAGGCTATTGCCAGCATCTGTTTCCAGTATCTATTATAGATTTCTGTAAACGCTCCCTGGCTGCCTTCTTTTAAATACTCAAGTAATTCTTTATCAGATGAGGACTTATAGTTCAAGATACCTTCAATTATACAAGTCCAATATAGGAATATTCAATTACAAAATACTCCAAAAAAAAATCATGATTTTATTTGAAATCATGGTTTTTTATCGATAAACCTCAAAAAACCGGGCAATTATGCCTCAAAAAACAAGCTAAATCAAAAAATTACCTCCCTGTGGTCTTCCTTTTGGATAAATTACAGGCTTTTTGACAATTTCAGATTTAGTTCTTTTGGCGCTAAACTTTGCCGAAAGAAATTCATGCATATCTATTTCTCCGAAAACCGATTCAGCACTGACTATACCTTTAAATGTGGTTTGAATCCTATCACCCGGTATCACCCAGGTACTTTGCATTTTAATCTCATTCCCTTCAATTGTCCCATTTATTTCACGCTCCGAAAAATCAGATATGTGAACTCCTGAAAAATAATTTCCGTCCTGCCGGTCAATAAACAGATGTTGCTTATCAAGACTATTATAAAACTGCACTTCCAGATTCCAGCGTCCCAGCATATTTACGGATGGAGCCTTCATTGCCACAATGGGTTTCGGACTTCTTTTCCTTGCAATAACCTCCCTAATACGGGATGCGGCGATCTTATCATCTCCGGGAACCATCATATATCCTACCAAACTGATTCCGGTCAGACCAGGTTCATCTCTATAGATGGCAACCCCAACTCGTGGAAAGGTATTTCCCAATTCTTCAGAAACCTCCTGACCAGTTACATGAAGTTCATCCGGATTCCAGGTTATAAATAAATAAGGTGTTACATGATGTATCAATTTCGGGTCGGGCATTCTGATACGATAACTAACCCCCTTCACTGTTGCAGCCTGCTTTCCAATATTTTCGAGCCAGTTTACCCAGTTTTGCATCTCCTTTTTATGATCCATCCCTACCCAGGTTTCTACTGCTGCAAGCATGCCGATATGTTCTTCGCGGGCCACTTTGTTATCACGACCAGGACCATGATGTGGGGCTGCAGCCTGCCATGTAGACATCAACAGATCCTTTCTTCCTAATAAAAGTCCGCAACTGCCGGGAGCCTTAAGGCCCTTTCCACCACTAAAAGCAACCACGTCAGCTCCTCTCGATAAATGATCATTCGGAAATGTAAGAATGTGCGCAGCAGCATCAACAAAAACCGGAACATTTAAAGGTTTAGCGATTTTTGAAATAATCTCAAGTGGCAAAAAAGATTCCTTTTCAGCATCTATATAAATCATGGCTGTTTTCGGACCAATTTTCTTCCTTAGATCTTCTTCATTCTCAACAGTAATAATTGTAGCTCCTGTACTTCTTATAGCCTGATCATAAACTGTGCGTGAAGCTTTTGGAATGATAACCTCTGTTTTTTCGAATCCCCTCAAATCAGGCATTCGGACTAGTTTTTCGGGATTACCGCCTGATAAACATGCGAAAGTACAAAGCTTAATTCCGGCCGCTGCACCAGAAGTTACCAGCCCCCACTCTGCTCCCGTCAACTCTGCAAGGCGCTTACCTACTCCCTCTACCAATTCATCCATCTGCACATTCAGGGTAGAAACAGCCTCCATAGCCAATCTCACTTCTGGTCTTGCCACCGAACCACCCATGATTGTATTTGTACCTTTGCAATTGATAAAAGGTTCAACCCCAATAGACTTTAAAATTTTGTGTCCTCTTTCGGCAAGTTCAGCATCCGGAGTTTTCGAAACTCCGGATAAAAAAGCAAATCCATTTTTACTCTGAGATGCTTCACTCTCCAACACTGATGCGTTTGAAGCAAAAGGGAGCAGGGTCAGGCCCTTAATTATATCTCTGCGTTTCATAAATTAAGAATTTTGTCTAAATATTTTTTAGGCTAATGAGCATTTAATTATAAATCTATTTTGATTCTATTTTTGTGGCACCGCGTCCATTTAAATCCCATACAATTTTTCCTGCCCGGATGGTAAGCTCTGTTTCCAGTTTTTGACTGCCTTTCAAAACGAAACCATGTGAATCAATAAATCCAAAATCCCCATTTTTAACATTTAAAACAGCAATATCTGCCTCTGCACCAGGGCTTAAATGCCCAAGTTCAGGCCTTTGAATATATTGTGCAGGATTCCAGGTGGACTTTAAAATAACATCGTTTAGAGACATCCCCATATTCAGGAATTTTGACATGATGTTATTCATATCTTTCATTCCTGCATTCATATTTCCAATATGAAGATCGGAACTGATTGAATTAGGATACAGTCCCTGTTTAAGTGAGGGCATTGCCTGAGAGAATACGAAACCGTTACCACCGTGACCAACATCAAATATAATTCCTCTGTTTTGTGCATTGAAAATGTATTGTTTAACCCTTCCATTTTGATCAACCAGAGCTTCCTTATAAAATGGTGCTGTTGGCGACCGCGTACCTGCATGGTACATATGGGTTAAAATATCCCCCGGCCTCAGGTGTTTCATCAAAAGTCGCTCAAAGGAGTTTGATGGAGGCATTCCTCTCCAATCGATCATTACAGGTCTTTTTGAAAGCTTGCCGGCCATCACCGCACTATCGACCGGAATTGACTGCAGTCCATTGTAATGAGCTACCTTGAAACCCACAATATCATCCTTATAATATTCGGCAAAACGGGCAGCCATTACCGGGCTCATGTCTGTTGAATCCTGTTCATTGGCACCCATCCCATCACCCACTATATTTAAAAAGGCTAGAACCCGGGTTTTAGACTGATCTATAATATTCTTTTTGAACAGGGGGAATGACCTCCATCCTGAACTTCCTGCATCTACAACCGTAGTAACACCTGCCCTTAAAGTAAAGCCATCCGGAGGAAGCGAGTTCGGCCCATCCATATAATGCTGCTCCTTATTGGTTCCGGCAAATACATGAACATGAATATCAATAAGTCCCGGAGTAACGTATAAACCTTTAACATCTATTACTTTTTTGGCAGACGAGGCAGGAATATCCGCTGCAACACGAACTACTTTGCCCTGATTAATGGCAAGATCCATTTTCTCATTGATCTTGTTCTTCGGATCAATCAGATGACCACCTTTAAGTAAAATATCATAAGTCTGGGCATGTAATATTGCACTCATGCTCAGTAAAATTCCTGTCAGGAAAGGAAGGAAAATGCGAAAAATTTTGAGATTCATAGATTGATTTTGAGATTAATAAGGTAATTATTTTACATTTTAATATTTAGCAAGATTTGTAACGAATCAGGTACTGTTAAAATTAGCTTCAATTTTTAATTAATAGAGTGGACTCCTGATCGAATCACAAATTCGAAAAATCAATATATAGATAAAATTGATAACAAAATAATATAATATAGATATGATTGATAATAAGATTCCTATCCGAAAAAGATACTCAATGCCGATTATAAATAACTAAAAGAAGGGCATGATTATCAGGCCCCGGCTCACAAAACCATACCCTGATACATCTTTTAGATATAGGCAATTGCATCTATTTCAACTATCGTATCTCCAGGAATACCGCCTTTTGCAACAGCAACTGTAGTACGGGCAGGCGGCTTACTTCCGAAACGGCCTTTATATACTTCATTCATACCCTGGTAATCTGCAAAATCATTCAGATAAACATTTACTTTTAAAACCTTTTCCATAGAAGAACCTGCTTTAATAAGCTCATCCTCAATTCGTTTTAATACAATCTCCGTATGATTTTTGATCTCAAATGGCGCAGTGTGTGCTCCCTTTCCGGAAACATAAACCATGTTACCATGTTTGGTATAACTCGAAAATAATGGCACGTCCTGAAACTCTGTAATCTTTCCAACTTCCTTTTCAGGAGAAGAGATTGGTGCATTCGCATTTGCAGCCATACCAAATCCAGCAACACCTACAATAGAGGCAAATAATTTCTTTAATACTGATCTTCTTTCTGTTTTCATTTTCATTTTTATTTTGAATAGTTAATAATTATTTCCAGAATTTTTCCTTTACATAATCAAACTCTCTAGAAATGTTGAATAAACTAATATAAAGTTTTCTTCAGGTTATCAATCACTGAGAAATCAGAACCAACTGATTATCAAAAATTTACTCAATAAAAATGCCCTGATCTTTTAGCCTAAGCCCTTGTATTATTGGCCAAATAATTCTCCTTAAAATGCACTGTCAAATATTAACTTGACTGTGGCCGGTGTTTTGGATAATTAATGGGCTTTTTATTCTGAGAGTATTTGTGCTTTTTAGCTGTGAATTTGGCAGTATTAAACTCATCAAAATCCATCTCGCCTGCTAAAACACCAGAATTAATACTTCCCTGCATTGTGGTCAGAATTCTGTCTCCCGGCACATTATAATTACACAAGATTTTTACCTCATTTCCATCAATGCTCCCGGAGAAAGGGCGACTTGAAAAATCTGATTTAAAAATACCGGTAATCCAGTTTCCATCCTGATTATCTATGAATAAATGCTGGGTTACTTTGCTACTGTAGTATTCAACTTCCATATCCCATTGCCCAACCATATTCATCACCGGATTTTTCATTGCGGGTATAACTTTAGGCTGCCTTTTCCTCGATAAAACTTCATGGATACGATTTGCTGCCACTTTATCATTTCCCTCAATCATCATATACCCCACCAGGGTAATACCCGTAAGTCCGGCTTCATCTTTGCCAACCTGAACTGCAATTCGAGGAGCAATTGTTCCAAGTTCTTCAGCAACATCCTCACCGGTGACATGCAGTTGTTCAGGATTCCACCTGATGTGGAGGTATGGAGTAACATGGTGAATCAATTCCGGATCAGGCCTGGTAATCGTTGTTTTAATCCCATTGATAGTTGACACCTTTTTGTTGATTGTTTCAAGCCAGGATACCCAGGTGTTCATTTCTTTCAAGTGGTCAAGCTTAACCCATGCTTCAACTGCTGCCAGCATTCCTATATGCTCTTCCCGTCCAACCTTATTGTCTCTCCCAAAACCATGGTGCGGTGAATTTACCTGATGGGCAGACATCAGGAGATCTTTCCTGCCTAAAATCAATCCCGAACAACTTGGTGCTTTTATTCCTTTTCCACCACTGTAACCTACTACATCAGCTCCCTGAGCTAAATGAACATCCGGAATGGTAAGAATATGAGCAGCAGCATCAACAAAGACAGGAATATTTAAAGGCTTTGCAATTTTTGAAACACTTGAGATTGTAAATTCATCTTCCGAAGGCGTCATATAAATCATTGCCGTCCGGGAATTAATACTTCTTTTTAATTCATCAAGACTTTCAACGGTGATTACTTTTACACCGGCATTTCTGACCGCATGATCATAAACATTTCGGCAAGATAGCGGAATGATTACCTCAGATTTTGCAAATCCGGTCAGATCCGGAATTCTCAACAATTTCTCCGGATCCCCACCTGTCAGACAGGCCGCAGTAACCATCTTGATACCGGCTGCGCAACCTGCTGTAACAATACCCCATTCAGCTCCTGTCAGTTCTGCTAACCTTTTCCCAATCCCAAAAGCCAGTTCATCCATCTGAACATTCAGGGTAGAAACAGACTCCATCGCTAATCTGACTTCTTTCCTCTCGATAGAACCACCCATAATTGTATTAGTACCCTTACAATTCACAAAAGGCTCAACACCGATAGATTTTAGTAAACTTTCACCCTTTTTTACAAGTTCTTCATCAATTACTCTTGAAACTTCCTCTAAATGATCCTGGATTCCATTAATATTGAAAGAACTCTCGTTCATTGGTGCAGCAACAGCACTCCCGGCAAAAGGCAATAAGGTCAAGCCCTTAATTATTTCTCTTCGTTTCATCAGTTTATTTTTATGGTTTTTATACTGTGCGGGATGGAAATTTTTATGATTAAAATTAACAGTCGCTAAGAATTTTTATGTTTATTTTAATTATACCAGATTAATTTAAGAATCAATAATATATGTACTAAAAAAATCCTTCCAATTTTAGGTCATCTTATTTAATGTTTTTTATATTGTATTACCACCTGAATTGATTTCCTTCACGAAAGAAATTATTCAGTGGCGTTGCAATCCCATTCAAATCATAGACGATCCTGCCTCCCTTGATGGTCATTTCGCATTCAAACTTTTTATTGCCTGTCATTTTAAAACCTGCAGTCTCATAAAAACCAAACTTCCCTTCCCGCAGACTGAATACCACCAGATCAGCAATTGCTCCGGGTGAAAGATGCCCAAGTTCTTCCCGTTTAATTGCTTTTGCCGGACTCCAGGTGCTTGCTTTTATTATCTCCTTCAAACTCATTCCCATGGCCAGAAATTTAGACATTACATTCATCATATCCTTCATGAATGCATTAGTACTTCCGGCAGATAGATCAGTACTGATTGTGTTTGGCAAAAAACCGGCTTTCATTGCAGGGATGGCATTTGAATACCTGAATGCAGAACCATGACCAACATCGAAAATTACACCCCGTTTCTGGGCTTCCGGGAAGGCTGGTTTGATTAAAGAGCTTTGCTGGTCAACAATCATATCCCGGGCATTGATATCTTCAATGATGGTATAGGTATGCGTGTAGATATCACCTGGCCTCATGTGTTTGGTAAATAAGTCTCTAAGTGATGGATATGGATGATTACGACCACCATCCAGCATGATTGGCATATTGGCAATATTGCCAGCCTCAACTCCACGGTCTACCGCTGTCCAGTCGGGTCCAACGAAATCAACTTTAAAACCGACGATGTCTTTATTAGCTAAAGCAAGTTTAGCCGACTCGGAAGCAATTTTATCCCCTGTACTCTTTTCGTTTGCACCACCTTTATAATCTCCTCCCCTAATATTCAAAAAAGCCAGAACCCGGGTAGTTGATTTATCAATAATCTGCTTTTTGAAATTAGCAAAGGATTCATAATCAGAATCTCCGGCATCGACAATGGTTGTAACCCCAACCCTGAAAGTATAACCATCAGGAAGGGTAGAGCCCAGACGTGAATGAATATCAATTAAGCCTGGTGCAACGTACATTCCTGCAGCATCTACCACCTGAGTGGCCTGATCAGCATTAATATTTTTTGCAATTAATGCTATTCTGCCATCATTGAGGGCAACATCCAGTACTTCATCAATATTATTTTTGGGATCAATTACATGCCCGCCCTTGATAATTATCCCATAGACCTTACTGATTTGCTGTGCGGATAATGAAAGACTGCATAGCCAAAGGGCCAGAACAAATAAGTGCTTTAGTTTAAACATTGCGCAAAATTATCTTTTAAGTGGGACTGCATTTTTTGTGATATAATCATCCTGATTTGAATGGAGCGGGCCAATGTAATGGAATCGTTCTGCCCATTCCAGACCATATTTTTCACCAATTTTCTTGTCAGAGGGGGCAAATCTCAATCTGGGGGATTCAATATCCAGAACGAAATGCTTGATATAATTAAAATCAGCAGTCCTGTCATCATCCCCAAGAATAGGAAGGCTTTTACCCTCAGCGGCCAGTTTCTTCCTGAGTATTGATCCGTTATTACCTGCAGGGCCCTGAGTGACATTAACCATGTTAGATTCGACTTTTTTATCTATGTACTTTGAGATATCTACAATTCTATTGACATATTGCGGACCTCTTCTGGTAAAGAAATATCTTTCAGCAACGCTATGTGGCTTAACAAGATCCAAGTGTTCAGGATAATCGAGATGACTGGCTGCCGGAGTAATGGCTGCTTCAACTGCACGACCAGTGATATAATGATCAGGATTATTTTCATAAGGCGCCCAGGGGTCATAACATATAACCGTATCAATCTTCAGCATTCGGATTAAAAAGATCATTCTGGCTTTGATTTCCTGAATGTTATTCTCATCCATATTATGATTCCTGTAATTCAGGTGATAGGTTTTTTTTAAGCCCAGAACCCTTGCAACCGCCTCAGTATCAGCTTCATTATTGGCTACTACTTCACCATAATTTTTTCCGCTTCCGGCGGCATCGTCATTAGTGGTTCTGATCAGGTAACCGGTATAACCTTCATCAATTAATTTGGCTACAGTTCCCCCTGCAAAAATTGGAATGTCATCGCAGTGCGGCTGAATTACTGCTAAAACTTTCCCCTGATGGGGCTTGCCACTGACCGGCCGCTCAATGATCACCTCATCAAAAACCGTTTCATTATCATTTTTATCAATTGGCACTGCTTCTTTGTTGTTAATAGCTGCAACAGTAGCTCCCGGAACCAATAAGGCACCGCTGGTAGCCAGTGTTTTCTCTAAGAAATTTCTTCTCTTCATAATAAAATGTTTTAACCAAGGACAATTCAATGCCTGACATTTATCATTCTAATTAAATGGTATTTACGTTAAACAATTTCGACAAAAAAATATTGATTTCTAATTTATTTTAGATTTTACCTTAATAAGGTCCCGTCATACTATGAACAGTGGAAAGGATCACATTCAACCTGAGTATAGAATTATGGATTATGTATTCCCAATCCAATAAAAATGCTTGTATTGCATAATCCCAACTTATCAAAAAGAGATGATGGTTGAAAACACCTAATGTAATATTTGATCTAAAATTGCCTAAAGGCCTGTGATCTTTTATCAGTAATCAAAAGTATAATTGAGAATTTTGATTGCCTGAAGATTATAAATATAAAACTGCATCAAACAGTTGAAAGAAAAAATAGATTACCCAATACTTATAAAAAAAGATTTTAATACTTATACCTATTTGAGCATTAATAAATCAATATTGAAACTCAAATAAATTTAATTTACAATCTTTTAGTTAAAATGTTTTGACTTTTAACTTGGAAAAATGATTCTATAGATTCTGTTTCCGGATATTAATCATCCTTTTAAAGCTTTGGAAATTTATTAAGCAAAAGTTCAAAAAAGCCATAGGAAGGGTTATTGCCTAAAATTGTATCAAGCAGGTGACTGCTGGTACAGTTATTTGTTCTCCTGTAGGCCTAAGTTTACCAGTTTTATTATTTCTTTCGAAAACTACTACATTATCTGTATTTTGATTTGCGGTTAAAGCATATTCTCCTTTTTTATCAATCATAAAATTTCGTGGATGTTTACCACCTGTGTTTTCATGACCCACTAAAGTAAGCATGCCATTCTTTGGATTCACCTCATAGATAACAAGACTTTCGTGCCCACGATTTGAAGCATATAAAAATTTTGCATCGGGGGAAAAATGAATATCTGCTGCAGAATTCCTTTCAACAAAGCCTTCGGGGCGCATATTTAGACGTTCTAAAGCTTTTAGTTCCCCAGTCCTTTTATTAACAAGGAAAGAAGCGACGGTTGATGATATTTCTTCAGCAGAGTAAGCAAATTTACCATTGGGATGTATTTTGAAATGTCTTGGCCCTGAGCCGGGAGTATTCTTTACAAATGGAACCACTGCAGAGCTAAGTTTGCCATTTTCATTTACCTTGTATATCATAATTTTGTCTATGCCAAGATCCGATACATAAAGGAACCTACCATTATGTGATGGAATTGCTGAATGTATATAGGATCGCTCCTGCCGTCCTACAACAATACTGCTACCCGTATGCTTGATAAAATCAGAGGCTTTAGCTAAGGACCCATCCTTGTTTATTGGGAAAACAGATAATGAGCCATCTCCATAGTTTGAAACATAAGCAAATCTGCCTTTGGGATCTACGCTTATGTGTGCTGGGCCCCTCCCACCGCAAGATTGCTCATTAAGCTTGGTTAATAACCCGCTTTGAGCATCAATATTAAATGACATGACACTCCCATTGCCATCAGACAATGTACCCTTACTGTAAATGGAATACAAGATTTTATTATCAGGGCTTAGAGCTAAAAAACCTGGGCCGGTACCCTCAGTAACTGTTTGCAACTCCTTAAATTTCCCCTGAAGTCGGTCAAATTCGAACACATATATACCTTTACTGCCTCTAACCGAGGAAGTACCAGCATATATAATATCTCTTAAAGGTAATTGAGCTGAAATATCTTTAACAATCAAAACTATGAGAAGGGCAAGAAAAATAATTTTTGTTTTCATTGTGCATATGATTGAATTCCTTTAATGTATTCCTATTATTAGCTTTTAATGTTATTTAATCGATTTCTCCAACTGCTCAAATACCTCCGGCTCGGTGAATTTATCTTAAAAAATATTGCTAATTCGACTCATAAAATAGTCCGCTTCAATAATCAAAGCACAAGACCTTAATAGTCAAGACCAAATGAGCAAAAAATCAATCCGGGATACTAATACCATTAAGATCCCAAACTATATTACCAGCACGAATAGTAAGTTCAGCTTCAAGTTTTTGAGTTCCTTTCACTTTAGTTCTCCTGACATCAGTAAAACCGAAATCGCCATTCCTTACGCTGAATATCGCTACATCTGCCTCCGCTCCAACAGATAAATTACCCAAATCTTCCCTTTGTATTTGCTTTGCAGGAGTCATTGTAGTTAGTTTAAAAACAGTTTGCAGATCCATCCCCATAGCCATGAATTTTGACATTACATTCAAAAGATCTTTCATGGCAGCATTCTTACTTCCATTATTAAAATCAGTACTAATGGAATTTGGAACAAAACCCTGTTTTAATGCAGGTACAGCCTGAGAAAATGCAAAAGCACCTGCTCCATGACCCACATCGAAAATTATTCCGTTCTTTTGAGCTTCAATTACAAATGGCTTAAGTTTACCATTTTCGTCAACAATTGTTTCTCTGCTAGAAGCCCCTCCGGCAAAAGTATGAGTGAATATATCACCAGGACGGAGATGCCTTGTAAATAGCTCTTCAATAGATTGTGGAGGACTATGCTCTCCAAAATCAACCATGACCGGCATATTTACAATCTTACCTGCTTCAACAGCCCGGTCAACAGAAATCCAGTCGCCACGTTTATAGTGAGATACCTTTATACCAATTATATATTCCTTGTTTTTCTTTACCGACATTGCCGTCAGAGTTGCATCCATATCACCAGTATTCTGCTCCCAGGGTTCCCTGCCAAGGTACCCTTCACCAACAATATTCAGCCAGGCAAGTACCCTTGTCCTGGACCTGTCGATTGTGTGAGCTTTAAAAGCATTAAAAGATTTCCATCCAGAGCTTCCGGCATCAATTGATGTAGTGACACCTGTTCTAAATGTAAAGTCGTCGGGCATTGGATCGCCTTTTCTTTCTTCAGATATGCCGGCAAAATGATGGGCATGCATATCAATTAATCCCGGGGTTACGTATAAGCCCTTCGCATTAATAATCCTTTTGGCAGAATTTACGGGAATATTGGCGACAACCTGAGAAATCTTCTTACCAGTAATTGCTACATCCATTATAGAATTGATATTATTTTTAGCGTCAATGACATGACCACCCTTTATTAAAATATCTATCTGCTGAGCCTTAGTTACTGTTAATCCCACTGCAAAAAATATCATAATTGTCATTAAGCAGGAATTACTATATTTCTTTAATCCATTCATTTTCATTTTGATTAATATTGATTTTAATTGAGTAATTATTTCTTTTTTAATGGTACAAGCCGAACAATGTGTCCCGTATCTTCGATCATTAGGTAAATAAACCCATCTGATGGAACCTTTACATCCCTTATTCTACCAATATTTTCGAGGAGTATTTCATCATGTACTGGCTTCCCATTGTTAAAAACTGTCCTATTCAATCTTTTATGTACCATCGCTCCAACAAACAAATTACCTTTCCACTCTGGATAAATATTGCTAAACACGAAGTCAAAGTCAGAAGGTGCAATAGAAGGTGTCCAATGATGGGCAGGTGCCTCAATTCCCACTCGAACTGTATCCCCGGAAATAAGAGTACCATCATAGTTTCTGCTAAAAGTTACATCTGGCCAGCCATAGTTCCCTCCTGATTTTAGCAGATTTAGTTCTGAGCCACCCATTTCACCGTGTTCAGTTTCCCAAATTTCTCCCGTTAACGGATGTCTGATCAAACCTTGTGGTTGACGATGACCATAGGTATAAATTTCAGGTAGTACCTTTAAACTATCAACAAATGGATTATCATTTGGTATCGTTCCATCATCTTTAAAACGCATTACCTTACCCGATGGATTTGTTTTATCCTGAACTGTTTTCCACCTGTGCCGATCATCTATTGTGCGCTGTCCTACGGTGAAATAAAGAAACCCATACTTATCAAAAGCAATTCTGCTTCCGAATGTTTCACCTCCTTCTTTAAAGGGACCAGCTTTATAGATTATTTTTTCATCGAAAAAATGATTTCCAGTAAGCTTAGCCCTCATTAGTACAGTATAGCCCCCCTCAGGTTTTTTAGGTTCTATGTAATAGGACAAATAAATCAATCCATTCCTGGAAAATTGAGGATGTAACTTCAGATCGCGTAAACCCTTTGGTACATTACCGGAAACAGAATTAGCCACCAACTTGCCATCTTTAACTATTCTGAGATTTCCTGAGCGCTCAGTGATCAACACTCTATTATCGTGCAAAAACGCCATACTCCAGGGTCTTTGCAGACCCGAAACAACTGTATCAACCATGAAAACTAATTCCTCAGAAGATATAGCATTGATAACTTTTTCGGGAATTGGAAAGTATTTACTCTTAAATCTGCTCTCAATGTTAAAATCAGATACTGGAAGTAAATTTTTTGGTTTCGAAACAACTCGTGCATTTTTTTCAGAGACTAACTGCCTGATATAAGACACTAGTTGCCATCTTTTCTCAGCAGATAATGATTCCTTATAAGATGGCATACTTCCTCTGCCTTCGGATAGCTTCCAAAAGAGCGCTCCATCCTTTTGATCAGAAACAAGTGGAAGATGAAAATTTGCTGGTTTAACCGATAATTCGCCACCAAGTACCCCATTTCCATAGCCTGTATCTCCATGGCATGATTGACAATACTGTAAATAAAGTTCCTTTCCTTGTACCAGGGTATTTGGGTTCTGACGAAATGTCGATTTTAAGCCATCTGTCCATGCAGGAGCTTTCCAGGGTTCTTGCAGCGGTTTCAAACTGAGAAGTAAAACCAAAACAATAGCAGATGAGAAAAGTACGCTGATGAAAATATTGTTTTTATTCATTATTGAAATTTAAGCAAACCAAAAAATTGAGGGAGATGGAATGTAGGCTTAGGTGCATCTATCACCGACCAGGTTGCATGGTGAGGATTTGAATTTATTTCTGCGATTTTGTAAAAATTAGCTCTCCAAATTACTCCCTTTTCAGGGCGAGCTACCTTCGAATAATTTTCGAGCATATTAATTGGAATTTTATACTCTACTGTCCAGGTTATGGGTTCTGATATTTCAGGATCTACCTGACTAGGAAGTGAATGTCCTATGGTGATTTTCTTAATATCTTCAATTACAGGCCGTTTACGTGGTATAGAATTATATCCCAATAAAGGTGTCCCACCACAATTTACCTCAAGATTAAAATAACTCTTAGGCATAGCTGGATCCGGTGAAAAAAAGAATTCAACGGCTGAATCTTTCCAAACAGGTCCGTTAATCTCAGTAGTTATACTTCTTACATAACGATCCTCCACCCTAAAAATAACATATATATTTTCATTATCATACATCAGCTTTGCATTTACGCGGGGACGAAATTTCGGATTTTCACGGATGAAATTATTGACCTCGATAGGCTTTACTTTTCGCCATTGAGGTTTATTCCAATTCCCATCTATCTTTAGCTCATGCTTTAACCTAATAACCTTATATGTTTTCGCTTCATTTTTTAAGTTTAAAGAACTTTCCTGAGCGCTGGCCATTTGCGGAATCCACAAACTCAGAATAAGGATCAATGTCAATTTATAAGTATTCATACAGGTTGAGCTTGTTTGAAATTTATTCCATAGAGAACATTGATCATTCTAAAGCTTTGAAACATTGAATAATAGTAACCGAAGTATGATATCAGGATGAACAGCATCCTTGACATTATTATCTCGGATGCTGTTCAGTAATTAAAAAAACCTGTGTACTTAATTTTTATCCCACCAAAGAGGTGTTGAAGCTAAATCAGGTCCCCCCAAAAGAGCTACTGCATCTTTCACAGCCTGCCCGTTCCTATCCTTGTCATATTCAAGAAATACAATGCGACGTACAAATTTCCCAACTGGAACATCGGGATTATCCGAATTAATCACATTATATCTTTTGGGAAAGCCTGATCTCCTGACCTCGGCCCAGGCTTCCTGTCCATCAGGGAATAAAGCCAGCCATTTTTGTGTTCCAATCTGTTCTCGCTGCTTAGTTGGATCACTAGAAAATTTTACAGGAATATCACTTATAGCAGGAGTATTAAAATATCCTCCGGGAGCAGAGGGAAGATTAGTACTATTTATATAACTATTAATAACTGTTACATCGGTAATGCCATTCGTTCGCATAGACATTTCAATACCTTTGGCATATAATTCAGCCGCAGTCCCGCCCATGTTCCAGCCATTTACGGCACCTTCTGACCGGAGTAAATACGCTTCGCCAGAACGAATAACCGTCATTGGCTCGGTAGTCATTTTAACTGGTGTAAAACGGTCGTTTAGATTAGAAGCGTTATTATATCCATTTTGAGGTAAAACAATTTGAGCTGGAATCATCCCATTTCTTAACCCACGGTATTGCTTATCATTAACAGCTGGTTGAAAATAGCTACTAAGGCGTGGGTCATCATAGCCTTTCAAGAAGCTCTCCATAGTTTGGCTCATCCTGAATTCATTCCAAGCTGAGATAAATCCAAGGGCATTCGGACGGGCGGGATCAACTTTCAAATAGGCATCATCAGCAACAACTGTCATAACACCGTTAGCAACGGCTGCCTCAGCCTCAGTCTTTGCTTTAGCAGCATCTACTTTGGAAATTCTCAACGCAAGACGTAGACGTAACGTATTTGCAAACTTAAGCCATTTGGCATTATCCCCGTTGTAAATCAAATCCTGAGATCCATAACCAGGTAGTGCAATATTATTTTTAAGATCAGCACTTGCTTCGGTTAATTCCTTGAAAAAATCGTAATAGATATCCTTCTGTGAGTCATAAGCAACTGCTTTTTCCGTAGAGCCAATTTTTGAGTAAGGTACAGGTCCATAATAATCTGTAATACGCATTAAACTAAATACTTTCCAAATTCGCGCAATTGCATTCAAAGGTTTAGTTTCGGGTGTCTGTGTTTGCTTAATAATTGTTAATAATGACGGCATGGTAAATACATATGACCGTATCCAATGATTTTGTAAGCGAGCCTGAGTTAAATCAAAACGATCCGATGCGAAGGATGTTTGAGTTACAGCAAAATACTGAGCATATAAATCAGCAAATGCGTTCACTCCTCTTTGATATTGTGTTCCGCCGCCCAGAGCAACTCCCTGCCATTGTGCATTTGGGAACAGACCCTTCAAATCAGTTGGACTTAATGTCGTAACGGCTGTAGGGTCGGTATTTCTTTCGTCAAACTCCTTTGTACAGCTACTCAGAATAGCTGCAGCAAG
This sequence comes from Daejeonella sp., assembly GCF_030684675.1. GTDB lineage: Bacteria > Bacteroidota > Bacteroidia > Sphingobacteriales > Sphingobacteriaceae > Daejeonella. The sequence goes on from NZ_JAUXXZ010000066.1 coordinate 46,100, forward strand.
CACTAAAAATAGCATATTAAGCTTTAACGGAATATTTATATAATTTTTCATTTCCTAAAATTTAATAATGTAATGACATTAATCTAACTCTTTATTAAGATTAAAATGATGCTTTCAAATTAAGACCAAATGTTTTTGAAAATGGAAGTGCGATATACTCATTTCCTCCCCTGCCACGTGCAATATCAGGATCGAATGGAGTTGACTTGCTAAAAAAGAATAAATTTCTTCCAATCAAGGAAATCCTTGCACCCTTAATATATTTCGTCTTGGTCAGCAACTTTGTTGGAATTTTGTAATCCAATGTCATTTCTCTTAATCTCATATTCGTTGCAGAATAATTGTATTCTTCACCAGTAGGTTTCCTGTCACCTATGGTACTGAAATAGGCTTGAGATGTTATTGAAGTCGTATTCTTAGTACCATCTGCGCGGTAAGCATCTAATACAATACCTCCTTCACGACCCTCTAAAGAACGTTTCGAGTGTCCATCCGCATCTAACAATGGTTGAGTACCCGCAATTATATTCCCCCCATTTCTGTAATCGATTTGAAAACCAAATGACAAATTTTTATAGTTAAAACTATTTGTTAAACCTGCCATGAGATCAGGGTTAAAATTACCGGCATACGTGGTTAAACCCGGGGTAAGTAATGGACGCCCCAGATTGTCGACCAATTTGCCTCCTTGTGCATTCCTTTGCCAGCCTTTCACATACAATTCACCAAAAGGCCTGCCTACTTCCACCCTTGTGGTAACGATATCGTCGCTTTGTATTATTACCGACTTTTGTTCATCAGTAATTCGTACAACATTGTTGTTATTCTTGGAATAATTAAATGTTGCATCCCATGAAAAACTTCCAAGTTTGATAGGGGTAACATTCATGATAAGTTCGATACCGTTGTTCTCAATCAATCCGGCATTAATATATCTTTGATCGTAAGTTGAAGCTGACGGCGCCCCTATGAGAAGCAACTGATTGGTCGTTTTGGTTTTATAATATGTTAAATCAAAACCTAAGCGATTGTTGAAAAATCTCCAATCCAAGCCTGCTTCAAAGGAAGTGGTTAATTCAGGTTTATAATTATCAAAAGTCTGAATTGTTGGAGTTGAAATAAGACCTCCAATACCAACCCTGTAATACTCTTTTCCAAAATAGGCATTACCTCCGTTTCCGGCATTAGCTGACGAAATTCTAGCTTTACCGTAAGAAACCCAGGAAGGCAATTTAACCATATCAGATACAATTGCTGTTAAACCAATTGAAGGATAAAAAACCGATTCTTCTCCTCCTGGAAGCGCTGAAGACCAGTCATTTCTTCCTGTAACATCCAAATACAAATAATTCTTGTAGGCAAAAGTAAGTGAGGAATAAACAGACTGAATAAGAGGGCTTTGAGAATATGTATTAACAGCCTGAATAGCCCTTGCATTACCCAAATAGAAAAAATCCTGCTTATTTAAACCATTGGTATTACTGGTAGTCCCGCGATTTGTACTCCCCTGGGTATATCCTCCAATATGACCGGATAAATTTATGGTTTTTGTCAGATCCCTTTTAAATGTTAATAATCCATCAATGTTTGAGTTGATATTATTATTAAAACCCATAGAATATGTTGACCCTACAGTACTCCAATATGAATCAGAATAGGTCTTATTTTCATTTTCAGAAAAAGTCCTGTTTATATTACCTCTAATTTGAAAAGATAACCAATTATTAAAATCGTATTTTGCTGAAAGGAGTCCTACTACACGACTCACATTTTCGTTATTTAGATTTCGGTACATGTAGAAATAAGGATTCCCGATAATTGAGGACCCCGGTTTCCAATAATTCTGCCGGAGATTACCGTTTACATCTGTATACATATAATTCCTCATCTCACTTGTTGGAATTGAAACAGGTGTTCTATAAATAGAAGTAATAGCATAGCTTACCGGGCTATTATCAACATTTTCTGCATTATAAGTTAACTTGGTATCAATAGAAAGTTTTTTAGATATTGTATTGTTTACTCTTAATGTCAGGTTATGTCTTGTAAGATCATTATTCATCATCACTCCCTGAGCCATTATATTCCCGTATGAAAAGAATGTTTGCATTTTTTCAGTTCCGGTGTTGATACTAAAAGAGTTATTATAAGTTGCCCCTGTTCGAAAGAAATCCTTTAAGTTATCTGGTTGCCCAGCGAGTGATATGGTCTTTCCATTCCATAATGCAACGCTTTGACCTGTCATTTTAGGGCCATAGCTATGCTCTGAAGATGGAACATAAATTCCAGCATCGCCCTGCGCATATTCACTTTGAAGCTCAGTATGAATATCAGCCTGATCAAAGAGAACCCCTCCATTAAAATCAACAGATGTTGTTCCAGCCTTTCCCCGTTTAGTTGTAATAAGAATTACTCCGTTCTGACCAGCGCTACCATACAGTGCAGCTGCCGCTGCACCCTTAAGTACAGTAATACTCTCAATATTATCTCCATCTTCAATACCTATACTTCCAGGAACACCATCTGTAACATATAAAGGTGCATTATTACCTGTTATTGAGCGGTTTCCACGGAGTAAAACCGTTGATCCTCCTCCAACACCACCTGACCCTCTGGTTATAGTCATACCTGCAACTTTTCCCTGCAAAGCATTTACCACATTAGTTCCTGTAGCCTTTGTTAGTTCTTCTCCTTTAACATTCTGTGCAGAGTAAGTTAAAGATTTCGATTCCCTTGAAATACCCAAAGCAGTTACAACTACCTCGTTCAACACTGTATTTGCAGTTTCCAATTGAATGTTAATTGTGGTTCTGTCACCTACAACAAGCTCCTGGGTATTATAACCTATGTATGTAAATACCAAAACACTGCCATTATCAGGAACATTTATAGAGTATTTTCCATCAAGATCAGTTGTGGCACCGGTATTAGTACCTTTAATTTTAATACTTACCCCAGGGAGAGTTTCTCCTTTGGAATCAGTAACCTGTCCGCGGATAAGAATATCAGCAACGAAGTTTATATTTTCCTGCGTTTTAATTTGTTTTACAGGCTTGTTGTTGTTTGATTGAATCAGTACATTATTATCAACTTGCTTATAAGAAAGATGCGTGTTCTCCAAAAGCATGTTAAGCACCTGCTCCACTGTATAAGTTGATTGACTAATATTTTTTGAAGGTAAGGTCATCAATTCCCCTTTGCGATACACAAAGCGAAAGGGAGTTTGTTGTTCGATTTTTTTAAACGCAGACAATAAAGTCTCGTTTCTGAGCTCTAACCTAACTTCTACTGAACCAATCTTCTGGCTATTAGCTGGTAAAGCCAGTAGCATCTGTAAAGAAACGAGTAGAAAGGCAATGGATATAAAGCCAATTCGCATAATATGTATTATATAGTTTTTGAGGTTAGAGCTACCTGTGATAGTATTCACTATGGCAACACCTGAGGTATTGTTTGTAAAATATTTCATACTTTTACATGTTTTATTTGATTAAAATCCTCTCTATGGATGAATTAGATTAAAACTGCTATAGGTCTAACCAATAGCGCGAAACCTTCTGAATGCTTCATTGCCGTGAAGTATTCAGGGGGTTTTGATGTTTTAGGGCGGTAATTTCTTATACATGGTATATTTTTTTATTTTAAACAACTTCTATTCAATTATTATTCACAACCTGAACCATCCAGAACTACGACTTTATTGTCCCTGAACTGGTACTTAATCTGATTAAACTCAGCAATAATATTTAATATCTGTGGAAGGCTTTGAGATTTCAAAAATGTAGCACTGAATTTGCAAGTTTTAATCTGCTCGTTTGAAAATACAATAGAAACTCCGAACCTTTCCTGAAGCTGCTTAGCCACATCCTTAATACTTACATCATCAAAATAAATATCTTCGTTTGTCCACTTGATATATGACTCTGCCTTAACCGGAGTCTTAACTACATTATTATGTTCCTCATTAAAAACAATTTGCTCATTCGGTGTAATCACATTAAAAGTCTGGTTTTCATCCCCGACTTCAACCTTTCCCCTGGTAACCGTAACTGTAACTGTCTTTGCACCGGCACTTGACTTAATGTTGAAAGCGGTTCCAAGAACTGTAGTTTTCAACTTCCCTGTATGCACAATAAAAGGCCTCTCTGAATCATGGTTAATATCAAAATAGGCCTCCCCCATAAGGTAAACTTCACGTTTCGCATCAGAATTGAAATTTTCAGCAATTTCAATCTGACTGTTTTCATTAAGGATAACTGAGCTACCATCGGGAAGGTTAATAAACCGACGGGTAGGCTTTTCCACTATTTTTGGCTTTTCTAAAATCACCTTAACCTGTTGAGATTCTGAAATTCCAGATCTGCTTAAATAAAACATTGCAGAAAGTCCGATTATAAATATGGCAGCTGCCGATCTATACCAAAAACTTTTACTTTTGAGTTTTAGAAATGACTCTTTTTCTCTTGAAGAAGCCATTATTGAATTAAAGATGCGCTCAGCTTTTTCTTCAGGAATTGGAGCGTCTGAAGCAACCTGATTCCAGAATTCATCCAAAAGAATCTTTACCTCATCATCAAAGTCTTCCCGCTTCATCATTGCAAGAAATTCCTCAATTTCATCAGAGGAAGCCGTCTTTTTGATAAACTGTTGAAAAAGGTACCTGAACCTATGAATTGACATAATCTAAAATTTTAAATAAAGGTGATTTCCTCCTCTATCCATATCTATATAATAAAGACAGGCGAGAAACAAAAAAGGGTTAGTCAAAAAAAAATATTCTCAATCAGATAGAAATTCTGATCAAATATTAGAAAATAAGATATAAATATTCAGCACCAAATAGTTTGAAACAACTAGCCGAAGGGTACTTAATGCCTTTTTTAAATGAGCTTTAACCGTATTTTTAGAAAGATTAAGGTGGTTCGCTATTTCCTCGTACTTCATACCTTCATCCCGACTCATGCTAAATACAATTCGCTGCTGAGGTGGTAACTGATTAACAGCCTGACCTAGAATATGCTGATATTCCTTATAAATCACTGTTTCTTCTGTGGTATCCTGATATTCGGAATTATTTAAGCTGAGTTTACCAATTATCACAGCTTCCAGAGCTCTGCGTTTGATCGCATTAAATGCTCTGTTTCTAACTAATGTATACAGGTACGAACCAAAATGAACTATTTCGCCAAGACCCTGACGATTACACCAAACCTTCAGGAATGCATCCATCACGATCTCCTCTGAAAGCTCTTCATCATCAGTTATCCTGAAAGTATAGTTGTAAAGCCTGCTACTATAATGGTTAAAAATTTCACGGAATGCCAGCTCATTACCCTCTGAAACAAGGCGTAAAATTTCTGACTCATTCTGTAAAATTTTCATTTATTAGCCTGATTTTTGAAAAGTTGATTCCAATATAAAATTTTACATTTTAAATACAAAGAATTGATACTTGTTCGTTACAATTCTAAATGCAGCCACCGGACGATAGATATATTTTTTGAGAACATCCTATTTTTATACATATCCAATACAATCAATCTCAATAATCGATCGACCCGGAATTCCTCCTTTAGCAACTGCAACAGTTGAGCGAACTGGTGTTTTTTTACCAAACCTTCCTCTGTATACCTCATTCATCCCATCAAAATCAGCCATATCACTTAAAAATACGGTGACTTTCAATACCTTTTCCATCGAGGAGCCTGCAGCAAGCAATCTCTTCTCCATCTTTTTTAGTACAAAATCAGTATCAGCCTTGATTTCAAAAACGGATTCCGCATCTGCACCGGTCCCTGAGACAAAAACCAGATTTCCATATCTTATAGATCCGGGATACAAGGTAACATCCGGGGATGTACCTGTACTCAAAAACGGGGCATCATTGTTTTGGGGAGTCTGGGACTGAGCCACCAGACTATATCCTGCAAGTCCGGCAATGGTTGAAAAAAGGCTGGTTATAACTGATCTTCGTGTTGATTTCATAGCCTGTTGTATTATTTATTGAATTCTTTAAAATTTAGCGGCCTGATCAGGTTGCCAATGGCGGACCTGCAGGAATATTCACTTTTCTTCTTGGCGCTTTCTGCACATTTCGTTTAGCTGTGAATTTAGCTGTGCGGTACTCACCGAGATGAATATCACCAGACATGCTGTCTCCATTTACAATCCCTGAAAACTGATAGGACAGATCATCACCCACAATTCGCATAGCACTTTGCATCATGACCCGATTTCCCTCAATTGTCCCACTCATACTTCCTGATTGAAATTCAGTCTTATGTGTTCCGCTCAACCAATTGCCATCCTGCACGATATTTAATGAGTGCTGACTGACACTACTGAAAAACTGAACGCTTAAGTCCCAGCGCCCGCTAAGGTTAGCTACAGGTGCCATCATGCTTTCAGGTTTAGGATTACGCTTTTTCGAGAAAATTGAAAACACTCTTTCTGCTACAATTTTTTCCTCTCCGGCCTGCATTTGCCCGGTGGTGATATTAAAAAAACTCTCCCCGCTACTATCATCCTCTGCCCAAACCGCAATTCTGGGTTTATTTCTTCCCAGTTCTTCAGCAAGTTCAAACCCGCTGATATGCAGTTTTTGGGGATCCCAGCTAATTTTTAATACTGGCGTTTTATTATCAAGTAAGATGCGTTCAATCACTTCTAATTTCAAACCCGAAATCGGGCTTAATCTTTTTGAAATAGTATCCAGCCATCCCAACCATTTCTTCCAATCGGCATCATGGTCACGCTTTACCCAGTCTTCTACTGCTGCCATCATCCCAACCATCTCTTCTCTGCCTACTTTATTGTCGCGGCCCGGACCATGATGCGGAGAACTTGCCTGCCATGCAGACATTAAAATAGATTTATCACCCAGCATTAAACCAGCGCATTGGGGTCCGCAAATTGCCTTTCCACCACTGTACGCAACAATTGTGGCTCCTCTCTTTAGATGGACCGGTGGTAAAGTCAAATTCTCTGCAGCGGCATCAATTAATACCGGTACCTGGTGTGGTTTAGCTATCTGCGAAATCACTTCAAGTGATAATGGCTGTCCGGTAAATGTATCTGTATCGGTCGAGCGGATATAGATCATTGCAGTACGTGGATTAATTGCCTTCCGAAGCTCATCCGGTGTTTTCACACTCACAATTTTAACTCCAATGTTTCGTATGGCATGATCATAGGCATTCCTTGAAAAATCTGGTATAATCACTTCATTCTTATCAAAACCACTCAAATCAGGAATACGGATTAATTTCTCGGGATTTCCTCCTGTAACGCAGGCAGCTGTGATATGTTTAAGTCCGGCAGCACATCCCGCCGATACCATACCCCACTCAGCACCCGTAAGATCAGCCAGCCTCTGACCAATTCCATCGGCCAGTTCATCATACTGCACGAAATTATGTGCAGCTGCCTCCATAGCTGCACGAACGGAAGGACGCTCTAAAGAACCTCCAATAATCGTAAAAGTCCCCATACAATTGATGACAGGTTCGACACCAATGGAACGAAAAATATTTGCTTCATCCATGAAAGCTGAATTTGCTGACTTGGATGTTGATGTTTCAATTATGTTATTACTACCGGCAACTTGAGTATTTGCCTGTACAGATTGATTTCTAAGCACAGTTCCTGCGAACGGAAGCAGTGTTAATCCTTTAATTACGTTTCTTCGTTTCATTTTATGATTAATAATTATTTTTTATCTTTTTCTAAGTGATGAGAGTATGTTCAATACAGATAATTTCGTTTAAATTAATTTATTTTCACACAGATTTATTGATTGGCAAAATCAGGACCAAGACCGAAATGCCGGAATTCAAGAACATTTGAAAATACAAAATAAACATTGATGCAAATGAAATTATGAATTTATTAATTCATAGGGCTAAGAACTGATGATTTCCAAATTCCAACACCCGGCATATCCCTAAACTCTAGTCATAAAGCTCCATCTTCAGCTTAATAAGAAAATACCAAATTAAAACCTTACCTTTGCGGCGCTTTCAGCAATATAGCTGAGGGCTATAAAAATTATCATGAACCCATTTATTACCTTGGGTATCCGTCATGATATTGTTAATGCCATTACTGAACTGGGATTCGAAAATCCCACACCAATCCAGGAGCAATCTATCCCGGTATTACTTTCAGGCAGCAACGATTTTGTCGGATTAGCTCAAACAGGAACCGGTAAAACGGCAGCCTTCGGCCTCCCCCTATTAGAATTACTGGATTTTGAAGAAAATTATCCACAAGCGCTAATTTTATGTCCTACACGTGAACTCTGCCTTCAGATCACTAATGATATAAAAAACTACGCCAAAAACATGAAAAACGTTCAAGTCGTTGCTGTTTATGGCGGAGCAAACATTTCAGATCAGTTACGCCAGATCAAACGCGGCGTTCAGATCGTAGTGGCCACTCCTGGCCGTATGCTTGATATCATCAATCGTAAAGCAATTGATTTTACTCAGGTACAATTCGTTGTACTCGACGAAGCAGATGAGATGCTTAACATGGGTTTCCAGGAAGATATTGACAGTATTTTGTCAACTACTCCTGAGGACAAAAAAACCTGGTTATTCTCTGCAACCATGCCAAACGAAGTTCGTCGTATTGCAAAAAAATACATGACTGATCCTTTCGAACTGACTATGGGTACCAAAAATACCGGAAATGTCAATATCGAACACGAGTATTATATTGTAAAAGCAAGAGATAAATATGCAGCATTTAAGCGTATCGTTGATTTCAATCCTGAGATCTTCGGGATCGTATTCTGCCGTACTAAAATTGAAACTCAGGAAATTGCTGAGTCATTAATGAAGGATGGTTATAATGCAGATGCCTTACATGGTGACCTGTCACAACAGCAACGCGATAAAGTAATGAAGCGTTATCGCGAACGCAGCCTTCAGTTACTGATTGCTACAGACGTTGCAGCAAGAGGAATTGATGTGAATGATGTTACTCACGTAATCAATTATTCATTGCCTGATGAAATCGAAAATTATACCCACCGTAGTGGCCGTACCGGTCGTGCAGGTAAAACAGGTATTTCTATCGCAATCATCAACTCCAAAGAACTTGGTAAAATCCGTCATATAGAAAGAACCATAGGTAAGCAGTTTACAAAAGCTGAGATTCCAACCGGATTTGACGTTTGCGAAAAGCAATTGTTTGCCCTTGTTCATAAAGTACATAATGTAGAGGTTAACCAGGAGCAGATCGAACAATACATCCCGCGTATTATGGATGAATTTAAAGATCTGGATAAAGAAGAAATCATTAAAAGATTTGCTTCCCTTGAGTTTAACCGTTTCCTTGAATATTATTCCAAAGCCCCTGATCTCAATATTTCTTCTGATGACAGAGGATTTGAGCGTTCTGAAAGAGGTGACCGTTCTGAGCGTCCAATGAGATCAGGCACTAGTGCCGGATATACCCGATTGTTTATGAACCTGGGTTCAGTGGATGATTTCACGCGTGGAGATATGCTTGGATTCATTTGCAACAATACCAAGATCAGCGGAAAAAGTGTAGGAAAGATTGACCTGAAAGGTGTGTTTACATTCTTTGAAGTTGAAGATTCTGCAGTCAATCAGGTTGTTGAAGGTTTCAAAACTGTTGATTTCCAGGGAAGAAGTGTCCGTATTGAATTAGCAGGCGACCGGGATGCCGGAGGCGGTGATCGTGGTGGTTCTTCTTACCGTGGCGCAGGCGGCGGTGCTGGACGCAGAGAAGGTGGAAGTGGTGGCGGATACCGTGGCGGAAACGGCGGTGCCGGCAGACGCGAAGGTGGTAGCGGCGGTGGTGGTTTCCGTGATTTTTCTGGCAAACGCCGTGAAGATCGTAGCGGAAGCAATGCCGGTGGAGCACGCCGTGAAGGCGGCGACAGACGCAGACGCATCTAGAAGAATAAAGAGCAAAGTATAAGGAGCAAAGACGAAGGTTAAACCTGAGTTTTTGCTCCTTTTTTTGTTTAGAACCAGGAGCCAAGAACCAGGAATCAAGACAGACTATTTAGTTGTTGGTTGTTAGTAATTATCAAATGAATTACCTTTTTTTAATATCCTTGAGCACAAATTTTAATTGAAGCCAGAATAAGTCTTGGTTCTTGATACTCACTACTCAATACTCAATACTCACTACTCACTACTCAATACTCACTACTCAATACTCACTACTCAATACTCAAGTCAGTTGCTCCGACAATAATTTCATCTCAATCTGTGGAGAATGTCTTTCATAAAGAATTGCATACACCGCACGGCAGATTGGCATATTTACTTTATAGGCTTTATTGATCTGATGAAGGCAGTTAACGGCATAATAACCCTCTGCAATCATATTCATCTCCAGTTGGGCAGATGTTACCGTATAACCCTTACCGACCATAAAACCAAAAGTACGGTTACGGCTAAATTGTGAATAAGCTGTCACCAAAAGATCTCCCAGATAAGCCGATTCTTTAATATCCCTTTGTATTGGATGTATTGCCTCAACAAAACGGGAAGTCTCGCGAATTGCATTCGAAATAAGCACTGCCTGGAAATTATCTCCGTAACCTATACCACGACAAATACCGCTTGCAATAGCATAAATATTTTTCAGAACTGCAGAATATTCAGTGCCATAAATATCATCGGAAACATTTGTTTTAATGTAACGGGTATTAAGCATCGATGCAAAATCTGCTGCCAGGCCTGCATCCTGCGAAGCAATGGTCAGATAGGACAATTTCTCAAGTGCCACCTCTTCCGCATGGCAGGGTCCGCTGATTACAATGATATCACTGAAAGGTATCTGATAATGCTTATTCAGAAACTCTCCGATGATCATATTCTCGTCGGGAACTATACCTTTGATTGCAGAAATTATCTTTTTGCCTTTCAGATCCTCCGGACTAATACCATTCAATGCGTCTTTTAAAAAGGCTGCGGGCACATTCAGAACAATCAATTCGCAAGGTGCTATTAATTCCTTCAGGTTAGTACTGAGGTTCCTGTCAGGGATTCTTATTTCCACTGAACTCAGGTAATGCGGATTGTGATTATAATGACGGATATGGTCAATTGCCTCCGGGTTTCGCATCCACCAATAAATCTCCTTACCGATCAGATTATCGGACAAGATCTTTACAATCGCGGTTGCCCAGCTACCTCCACCAACTACAGCTATCTTTTTCTGAATTTGTACCATAAAAATAATCCCGCTTAATGAGCTATAAATATCAGCACATTAAGCGGGAAATTTAGGTATTTCTGTTAAATTACTCTTTACCTTCAGCTTTGAAAAGCTGTTCTTTATCAACCTTCTCAACGATCGAGCCGTCTTTCAGTGTTTTTGAAATTGCAGTAAATGGAAGTGATACAACCTCTTCATTACCCTTCAAACCAGTTTTTACATAAATATAGGTATCATCCTGAATTCCAGTTGTAACCTGTACCTGTTTTACCTTTCCGGCACTATAAACAAATACATATTCTTTGACAGGTTCTGCATTCTTATCTTTTTCCTTCTTGTCGGTAGTTGGTGCAGATGATGGTTTTGCAGCTTTTTCACCTTCCTTTACATCTTTCTTCTCATCTCGAATAGTTACCGACTGGATCGGAACAGCAATTCCATTGAACTGTTCGGTCTGGATATCTACGGTAGCCGATAGTCCCGGACGGAATGGAGATGGATTTGCACTATCAGAACGAAGAAGCTTAGCATAAGAATCAGGTAAAATCCGAACCTTTACGGTAAAATTGGTAACCTGATCGGTTGAAGTTCCAACCACACTCGAGGAACTGGCTATCTCAGTAACTTCTCCTTTAAATTTCTGATTTTGGAAAGCATCTACCTCAATATCAGCAAGATCACCTACAGTAACACGGTTAATATCACTCTCATTAACATCCACACTAACTTCCATCGAGCTCAGATTAGATATCCTCATAATCTCTGTTCCAGCCATTTGTGAAGTACCAAGGATACGATCTCCCAATTCAACAGAAAGCTTTGAAATTACGCCATCAACCGGAGCATAAATAGTAGTTTTAGCAAGATTTGCACCTGCTTCTTTTACCACAGCACTCGATTGATCGACACCGAAACGAGATCCTACAACATTCTGACGAACTGATTCAAGACTCGCTTTTGCACCCATATACTCGGCTTTTACTGCATCAAACTCTGCGGCAGAGATTACCTTTTTAGAAAAAAGTTCCTGATTACGTTTGTACTTTGCCTCGGTATTGGCAAAATTCGCCTCAGATTGCTTTAATTGTTGCTGCGTACTTGCAAGTGAAGCCCGCTGACTATTCAGGGATGCTACTGCGCGGTCATAACCCGACTGAAGTACGTCAGGACGAACCTTACACAATAATTGTCCCTTTTTAACCACATCACCTTCCTTAACATGCAATTCTACAACTTCCCCGGATACTTCAGCACTTAACTTTACCTCAACCTCGGGCTGCACCTTACCACTGGCAGAAACTGTTTCGATGATGGTTCGCTTCTCAACCTTATCAACTGCCACTTTAATAACGTCGCTTTTGCCAAACCAGCCGAGTTTATTACCCGCAACTGCCACAACTACGAGGACTCCTGCTCCAATGAGCACATATTTTAACGTATTACTTTTCTTTGCCATTTTTTTGATATAAGGGGAAATTTTTCTGATTAAAAGGTGATTGGATTGCCCAGATAATAATCAATTACTTTACTTCTGAAAATAAGATCATAACGTGCCTGAATCTGATCAAACTGTGCTCTATTTAAATTTGTCTGTGCCTGATTAAAATCAAGAGAGTTAACCAAACCAACTGCATAACGTTGCTGTATTACATTGAATGCTTCCTTTGATGACTCATAAGCAGTCAGTGCAGAATAATAACGTTTCTCGGCAGCTCTGAGATCGTAAACAGCCTGGTTAATAACTTTATTCAGGTTGTTTTTTGCAAGCTGCTCAGACAACATTGCATTTTGAAAATTAATATTTGCCCTACGCACATTAGACTTGGCTGCAAGTCCGTTGAAAATTGGAATACTCAAGCCAAAACCGATAAACTGGTTGAAGTTATCTTTTACCTGTGCAGCAAAAGAAGTATTGGCAAATGTTCCGTTAGAATACCTGGTACCAAAACCACTCTGAAGGTTGAGGGATGGGAAATAGCCTCCTCTTGCAATATCTATTTCTTTCTCAAGTACCTGTTTTCTGTATTCAGCAAGCTTTATATCCGGGAAATTCAATGAAGCGGTTTTGAAAACATCTACAGCAGAATAGGCCGCATTAACACTACTAACATTATCAATTTGAGGTTTTTCAACTTCAAATGATACTGATGGATCACGCTCCAATAACTGCGCGAGATTTAAGAATGATAGATCAACCTGATTCTTCGCGTTGGTGACATTTAGTTCTGCAGTAGCAACCTGCGATTTCGCCTGCGAAAGATCGGCTAGCGTCTTATTACCTACATCAAAGAATTTTTGTTCTATATCCAGTTGCTGATTCGCGATATCCAGTTGCTGCTGTGATGCTATTAAAAGGTCCTGAGCATTGAGTACAGATAAATAATTGGTTACGACAGCCAACACCAGATCATTCTTAACCTTTTGGGTATTGCTTTTATCAGCTTCAAGCTGGAGTTTGTTCTGGGATATTTCGTTCATCCTTCTAAATCCCTGAAACAAATTGGTGTTGGAAGTAACGTTTCCACTGGTTGATGAGATTGCCTGATTGATAAACTGATTGGTCAATGGGTCAATACTACGCCCAAAGTTAAAATTAAGACCTGTATTCGCATTCAGTGTCGGATAAAGGGCAAGCTTAGACTGGCTTAGGTTCTCCTCGGATATGGCTTCAGAAAATTGCGCCTGCTTGATCTGAAGGTTATTCTCAATGACCAGTTCAGTAGCCCTTTTCAAGGTGATACGCTCCTGCGCAAAAATCGGATTCATTATTGAGCCGGCCAGTAATAAGGCAAAAACACTATATCTGTAAAAGACCTTAGGGTTTGGATGTTTCATATATTATTCAACAAGATTGGTTAGGATGTAAATCCACTCTAAAAATACTATCATTTAATTCATAACATATTTATCTTCGTGGTAAATTATTAAAAGGCAATTGTATTTAGCTTATTCCCCCTTTTGGCTTAGATGGTTATACCCTACCCTAACCTGGCATAAAAGCCGCGAAGAAAAATATGCATATATCACTTTTGACGACGGACCTATAGCAGTTGTTACACCCTTTGTATTAAATACTCTTAAAAAATTTAATTGCAAAGCCACCTTCTTTTGTATTGGCGATAATATAGATAAGCATCCATCAATTTTATCTGATATAATCGCCGAAGGACATACGGTGGGAAATCACACTTATAATCACCTCAAGGGCTGGAAATCATCAGCCAGCGATTATTTGGACAATGTAAGAAAAGGTTCCTTACTTACAGGCACACGTCTGTTCAGACCACCTTATGGAAGGATAAAAAAATCACAGATAACTGAAATCAGAAAACATTTTCCTGAGACTGAAATCGTGATGTGGGATGTACTTAGTGGTGATTTTGATGAAAGCATCACGAAAGAACAATGCGTCGAAAATGTCTTAAAGCATTGCAAAAATGGTTCAATTATCGTTTTTCACGACAGTCTGAAAGCATTCGAACGTCTGGAATATGCACTGCCTGCCGTTCTTGAAAGTTTAACTCAACAAGGTTTCCTGTTTAAAACGCTTTAAAAAAACAAAACTCTCCCAATCTATTGCTGATTTATAATGTTGATATTCTCAAATCCTCATTTTCAACCTTACCTTCGATAATGAAAAACCTAAAAATAGCGATAAGTGGTTACGGAAGTATTTCGGCTTTGGGTATAAACAGTGAATCTGTCTGGAACAAATATTTGGATAATCAGCATTGTTTTCAGAGGGAGCAGATAATTAACAAAACGGAATGGGTAGCAAGACTTTCCCTTGAGTCGAAAGAACTAATTACCGGACTGATTAAGGATAAGAAATATCAGCAGCTTGATTCCAGTGTACTTTATGCCATTGCAGCATCAAGAACCGCTGTAAAGCAAGCGGGGTGGAATACCGGTGAGGGATTTGGTATTAATATGGGTTCATCCAGAGGAGCAACTGCAAGCTTTGAAAAATATCACAGTGAATTTATCGAGAGTGGTAGCCAAAAAGTAAATCCACTGACCTCTCCCGGCACCACATTGGGGAATATTGCCAGTTGGGTTGCCTGCGACCAGAATATAAGCGGGCCAGCCATTTCGCATTCTGCCACCTGCTCAACGGCTTTACAGTCGATTGCCAATGCCGCTGCATGGCTCCGGGCAGGCTTTTGCAAACGCTTTTTAGCCGGAGGCAGCGAGGCTCCCCTAACGCCCTTTACAATTGCCCAGATGAAAGCTCTCAAAATATATTCTACACTTGATCAGGATTATCCCTGCAGGAGTATGGATCTTAAAAAAGAGCAAAATACCCTGATTCTGGGAGAAGGTGCGGCCTGTTTTTGCCTGGAGCTTAATTCTGAGAACGCGATTGGATTTATTACAGGTATAGGTTTTGGAACAGAGATCATTAGTCATGGAGCCTCCTTATCTGCAGATGCGGACTGCCTGCAAAAATCAATGCAAATAGCTCTGGAGGGTCATGATCCTGGAACTGTTGACGCGGTGATCATGCATTCGCCGGGCACTATATTGGGCGACAGCTCTGAAATGATAGCCATTGAAACCATCTTTGGTAAAAACAAGCCCCTTTTAACCGGAAATAAATGGAAAATCGGACATACTTTCGGGGCTTCCGGTGCGCTAAGTCTGGAAATGGCTCTTTTAATGCTGAAACATAATCAATTTATTCAGGTGCCATATCTTCCTCAGCAAAAGCAGCCTAAATCCCTGCAAAAAATCCTCATCAATGCAGCAGGTTTTGGCGGAACTGCACTCAGTATTCTGGTTGAAAATAATCCGCAAAACTGATCAGGATCATTTTTATCTTTAATTTAGAATCTAATTTTGCCGCATGTTAATTTACAAGCAATTTACTTTCGATTCAGCACATTTTCTTCCCAATGTTCCAGAGGGACATAAATGTGCCAATATGCATGGTCATACCTATGCCCTCAGTGTTTTTGTGGAAGGGCATCCCGATGAAAAAACTGGATGGATCATTGATTATGGAGATCTTAAAAAGCATATCAAACCCGTTATTGATATTCTGGACCACCATTTATTGAACGAAATACCGGGACTCGAAAACCCGACCAGCGAAATCCTGACTATCTGGTTATGGAACAAATTAAAGCCCATGATTCCTGAATTAAAAAGGATCGAACTAAAAGAAACCCCTAGTTCAGGAGTGATTTACGAGGGTTAATCAGCTGTTCCAAAAATTCTGACATCAATTTTTCTATGTAACAATAGTAACACTCTCCGGCTAGAAAAAAGGTGAGATTTGAGTATCATTCAAATCCTAAAAGACAAAACCATGAGCTACTATTTCTCTAAAATCCTAAACACAGATTTTGATTCAGCCATCTCCAGAGTTACTGATGAACTTAAAAAAGAGGGCTTCGGTGTACTTACTGAAATTGATGTTAAAGAAACCTTTAAAAAGAAACTGGACGTGGATTTCCGCAAATACCGTATCCTGGGGGCCTGCAATCCAAACTTCGCATTTGAGGCAATTAAGTCTGAGGACAAGGTCGGTACTATGCTGCCCTGCAATGTAATTGTTCAGGAACACGAAGATGGCAGAATTGAAGTTTCTGCAGTTGATCCGATTGCATCAATGATGGCAATAAAAAATGATTCACTTGGAGAAGTCGCCTCTGCTGTAAGCGGTAAATTACGCAGAGTAATCGAAAATCTCTAGAAATCAGCGATCATGACACATGAAATTGAGACCCAGTGGATGGGTAAAATGCAGTTCAATGCCTTAGTGAACGGTCATACCGTAATTATGGATGCACCTGAAAAAGTTGGCGGTGAAGATAATGGCCCTGTTCCTAAGCCATTTGTACTGACAGCCCTTTCCGGTTGTACAGGTATGGATGTTGTATCACTGCTCAGAAAATTTGGACAGCCGGTTGATGATTTTGATATCAAAGCAATCGGTGAAATAAGCAAACAAGCACCAATTGAATATATTGCTATTCACCTGATCTATAATTTTAAAGGTTCTGAAGCTGCAAAAGATGCAGCAATAAAAGCCGTTACCGATTCTCAGGAAAAATACTGCGGGGTAAGCAGCATGCTCAAAAAGGCGCTTCCTGTTACATGGGAAGTAAACTATAATGACTTACAAATTTTCACAAATAAAAATGAGGAACTAAGCGAAAGCTTATAATTTCTCATTTTTTCTGGTCTAACCTGAGTTCGAGATAAAATCCCATGCTGGCGCACGCGTGTAGCGTGTGCTTGTTAATTTAATTCCTGGAATGCGCGATACGCGCGCACCAGCAGCGATTCAATACAAAATCTTGCAGGGCTATCCGTCCCAATGAAAAACAGCACCGGGTAAAATAAACCTTGCCGCAGGAGGTATCTTCCGGCTATTCGTAATTTGACATAGAACGCAATTTCTTGCCGGAAATACTCCGTAGGAAAGGGCGGAATCAGCCTATAACACACAGGTATTGGTTTCAAAAAACAAATTATTATTGCTCCAGAGCCTTATCTGATGTATTCTAACCGTACTATTTTACCCTTCCTATTATCGAAATCAGGTTATTCTAAACTTCTCCCCACCTTCATTTTCGGGAAATTGTGTATTATTTTTCAGATAATACATATTTTTTTGCGTTTTCAATGGCCTTTTCTATTCATTTTTAAGGTCGTTTTATGTAACTTCGCTCGCAATTAGAATTGGGAATAAATTAAAATCAAGCAAATAAGATGGCATTTGATTTAGACATGATCAAAAAGGTTTATGACAACTACGGTCCGCGTCTTGCGGCAGCGCGTAAAGTTGTTGGTAAGCCACTTACATTAACAGAGAAAATTTTATATGCCCACTTATGGGATGGTAACGCAAGCGAAGCACATGAGCGTGGAGTCACTTATGTTGACTTTGCCCCTGACCGTGTTGCGATGCAGGATGCAACAGCTCAAATGGCATTATTGCAGTTTATGCAAGCCGGCAGACCAACAGTAGCTGTACCTTCGACTGTACACTGCGATCACCTGATTCAGGCGAAAATTGGTGCTGACGAGGATCTGGCAACTGCCAATACTCAGAATAAAGAAGTTTATGATTTCCTCGCTTCTGTATCAAACAAATATGGAATTGGTTTCTGGAAACCGGGGGCAGGTATTATCCACCAGGTAGTTTTAGAAAACTATGCATTCCCTGGTGGTATGATGATCGGAACCGACTCTCATACACCAAATGCAGGTGGTTTAGGAATGATAGCCATTGGTGTTGGTGGTGCTGATGCCTGTGATGTAATGGCAGGTTTGGCATGGGAGTTAAAGTTCCCTAAGCTGATTGGTGTAAAACTAACAGGAAAACTTTCAGGATGGGCTTCGGCTAAAGACGTAATCCTTAAAGTTGCCGGTATCCTGACTGTAAAAGGCGGTACCGGATATATTGTTGAATATTTCGGAGAAGGAGCAAGATCACTTTCAGCAACCGGAAAAGGAACAATCTGTAACATGGGTGCTGAAATTGGTGCAACCACTTCAGTGTTTGGATACGATGATAAAATTGCTACATACTTAAAAGGTACTGAAAGAGAAGAAATTGCAAAACTTGCTGATCAGGTTAAAGAACACTTAACAGGTGATGATGAAGTTTACGCTAATCCTCAGAATTATTTTGATCAGGTGATTGAGATCGATCTTTCAACGCTCGAGCCTCATATAAACGGTCCTTTTACACCGGATATGGCATGGCCTATATCAAAATTTGCAGAAGCTGTACGTGAAAACGGTTGGCCGCAAACTTTAGAGGTTGGTTTGATTGGTTCATGTACCAATTCTTCTTACGAAGATATTTCGAGAGCAGCATCTCTTGCTCAGCAGGCTGTTGATAAGAAACTGGTTGCAAAAGCTGAATTCACAATTACTCCTGGTTCAGAGCTTGTACGTTACACCGTCGAGCGCGATGGCTATCTTAATACTTTTGAGAAAATGGGTGGTGTTGTTCTGGCAAATGCCTGCGGACCATGTATCGGACAATGGGCACGTCACAGTGAGGACCCTACCCGTAAAAACTCTATCATTACTTCATTCAACAGAAACTTTAAGTCGCGTAACGACGGGAACCCGAATACCCATGCATTCGTAGCATCTCCTGAGATTGTTACTGCAATGACCATTGCCGGCGATTTAGCTTTCAATCCATTGACCGACACGCTAACTAACTCAGAAGGCATACAGGTTAAACTTGATGAGCCACAGGGTTTGGAAATGCCGACCAAAGGATTTGCTGTTGAAGATGCAGGATATCAGGCACCGGCAGAAGACGGAAGCGCAGTAAGCGTACTCGTAGATCCAAATTCTGCACGTCTCCAATTGCTTGACCCATTCAAAGCATGGGAAGGTGCGGATATTACCGGATTAAAACTTCTAATTAAGGCAAAAGGAAAATGTACCACTGACCATATTTCTATGGCAGGTCCATGGTTGAAATTCCGGGGTCACCTTGATAATATCTCTAATAATATGCTCATCGGAGCTACGAATTTCTTTAACGAAAAAGCGGATAACGTAAAAAACCAACTTAATGGTGCATACGGATCAGTACCTGCTACTGCTCGTGCTTATAAGGCAGTTGGTGTTGGAAGTATTGTTGTCGGAGATGAAAATTATGGAGAGGGATCATCACGTGAACATGCTGCAATGGAGCCAAGACACTTAGGTGTACGTGCCATTCTGGTAAAATCATTTGCCCGTATTCACGAAACCAACCTGAAGAAACAGGGAATGCTTGCATTGACATTTGAAGATGTAAATGATTATGACCGTATACTTGAAGATGATACCATTGATATCTGTGGATTAAATGACTTCACTCCCGGTAAACCGCTGAGTATTGTTCTTCATCATGCAGATGGAAATACTGAATCATTCAGTGTAAACCATACTTATAATGAACAACAAATTGAGTGGTTTAAAGCTGGTGGTGCATTAAACATTATCAGAATGAATCAAAAGGGTTAATAAATTAACCTGTTAAATATTTAAAAGCCAAAAGTTCAATACTTTTGGCTTTTTGCTTTTAATCCAATTCTGTTTTATTAAAATTTCATCATGTCAAAAGTAATTCTCATTACCGGGGCTTCAACCGGCATCGGACTCGAAACTGCGGTTCAGCTTGCTGAACAGGGCCATCAGGTTTATGCAAGCATGCGCAACCTGAATAAAAGAGCTTTGCTGGATCAGGAAATTGATAGAAGAAAAGTTAAACTCCGGGTTTTACAATTGGACGTTCAGGATGAAAAAAGCATAGCAGTATGCATTGCTGAGATCATTTCGGCCGAACAAAGGATTGATGTGCTGATCAATAATGCAGGCGCCGGATTTATCAAACCGATGGAGCAGGCAAGCATGGAAGAAATTCAGCAGGTGATGGATGTCAACTTCTATGGACCTATCCGCTGCAGCAAAGCCGTAATGCCATATATGCGCAAGCAAAAAAGCGGCCATATCATCAATGTTTCTTCAGTCGGGGGAATTGTAGGTTCTCCGGTAAATGAGATTTATTGTGCCGCAAAGTTTGCACTTGAAGGTTTAACAGAAAGCCTTGCAAGCTACCTGGAGCCCTATTTCGGGATCAATGTATCACTAATTGAGCCCGGAGGCACGATTACAGAGTTCGGCAATAGCCTGACCGAATATTTCGAGTCGACCGGTGGTATTTTGAATGATGACTACAAACCTCTGATGGAAGACTATATGGCTTACCGCTCTACTTTTACGGAAGAGTTTAAGGAAAAGGCCTTTCAAAAACCTGCAGATATCGCTGAGGTAATCATCAGATGTATGAATGATCCGAATCCTAAAGTTCGCTACCTCACTTCTGAGGGCACTCTGGCCTTCACGAAATTAAAAACAAGCCTGGATCCGGATGGTGAGATTATGAAAGCTCAGGTGAGAAAGGGGATATTGAATAAGTAATTTTGAAAGGTTAATATCACTTTGTCCTTTCGATGTATTAATACTAGCGTAAGTTCGATATAAAATCTTGTTGGATACTGTTATTTTCTCTTGTTTTGGAAAGCAAGGTCTGTGCTTCTTCGGTCTTGCCAGTCCCGTGTTCTGCCGTAGTTTTTGCCAATAAATTCCTTTGTAATATAAAAATCTGCCAGGCAAAAATCTACAGCTGCCACGGGTTTATTTCCAATGGCAAATGGTCCTTTGGTCGGGGTGCCCTTTCCGATGAAATACAGTTCCGGGTAAAATAAACCTTGCCGGAGGAGGTAGCTTCCGGCTATTGATAATTTGAAATAGAACGCGATTTTTTGCCGGAACTACTCCGGAGGAAAGGGCTGAACCAACCTATACCACGCAGGAATTGCTTTCCAAAATTAAACTATTTTGGCTTCTGAGCCTTATCTGGCCAATTATAAAGTATTTTTTAACCTTCTTTATATTCGAACTCAGCCCTTTGTCTGAACCATGATTCCAGCTGATTGATCTGATTATTATGATTATCAAAATCACAACAATCCCACTAATCAAAAAAATCAAAGTTCAGACATTGGACGAACCGGGACGGTTTTTTCGTATTTTCGTAACAGCCTACACCAGAAAATTGAAATACATTTCACTTTTTTTCCTTCTTTTCATTTCAGTGTTTACTGCATTTGCACAACCTGCAAATGATGAGTGCGCTAATGCATTTGAAATTACTGATGCCCGTGAATATTGTTCAGGCAATGGACAATACAGCAATATAAATGCAAGCCCTTCTTTCATTGGTACTGGGAATGATGTATGGTTTAAGTTTACTGCAAGAAATTTTGAGGTTAAGGTGACTATTAGTGGTTCTCCTGGTACTGGTACTTTACAATCACCTGAAATTCGTTTGTACAATGGTTGCGATGGTACACAAAGGACTGTACAAACAGTAAAAGATGGCAATACGACTATTATAACCGGTGCAGGATTAGTTCCGGGCATTACCTATTTCATTGGAATCAGCGGGACAAACAACAGTACCGGTACTTTCAAACTTTGTATCGATAATTATCAATCTGAAATTAAACCAGGGCAGGATTTCTCAGGAGCATCGTTAATCTGCTCAATTGAGAGCATTATAAGAGAAGTTAACATATCTGGGGCGGGTTTAAATCCCAATGAAGCAGTAGGGACTTGCCTGGATGTTCAACCCGGTATTGCCTTTTCAGAAACAAATTCTGCATGGTATAAATGGACAGCTGCCAATGATGGAACTCTTGTCTTTACGATTACACCAAGCAAAAGGGACGATATTGACTGGGTATTATATGAATTAGGACCTGAAGGTAATACACAGAATCCTTTAGCCTCTAATGCAATCAGATGTGCCGCTGGGGAAGGCATCAACCAACGTTGCGCGAATGAAGCAACGTATGTACAAACAGGATTAGACTTTAACGCAACTGATTTAAGGGAGGCAAGCGGCTGTGGGACAGGACAAGATGGGGTTGTTCAGTTCATCACCATGAAAAAGGGTTATGTTTACGCCCTCCTTGTAAATAACGCTTCAGCTAATAATAATGGATTTGAAATTGCCTTCACCGACAAAGCCGGCAAAGCCGGAACCGGTTTATTTAAAGGCCCTTCCGCAAAAATCAAGAAAGTAGATAATAATCTGTGCACTTCCAGCCCTTCCTATACCTTTAGCAGTGATGCATCTGATTTCACCATTTTACAATGGTATTTTGGAGAAGGTGCAAGTATAGCCGGAAGCACTAAGCAAAATCCTGGAACCGTAACCTACAACACAAGCGGGTTGAAAACAGTTGTTTTACAGGTTAAGAATAACGATGGGTGCTCGATTGTTCAAACTGAAACTTTCATGCATGTCATTAAACCCGATGCACCAAAAATTAGTGGACTCCAAACAAGATACTGTGTTGGCGAAACGATAAGTCTGAAG
This sequence comes from Daejeonella sp., assembly GCF_030684675.1. Classification (GTDB taxonomy): domain Bacteria; phylum Bacteroidota; class Bacteroidia; order Sphingobacteriales; family Sphingobacteriaceae; genus Daejeonella. Next base: position 69,213 of record NZ_JAUXXZ010000066.1, read on the forward strand.
GTTGATTTAGTGGAAGGAGCGACTTATTCCTGGACAGGTCCTGGAGGATTTACATCCACCACTGCAGAAATCAAAGTCCCGGTTGACGGTGCAGGAAAGGCGGGCACATACTCTGTCACTGTCACCCTGAATGGCTGTATAAGTGACCCTGCCTCAGTTAACATAGCTTCTATCGGTCAAACACCAACAGCCTCATTTGTTATAACCAATAATAATCCCTGCACTGTCGGGCAAAGCTTCACATTTACGAACAGTTCTAAGGACTTCCAGAAAATCAGATGGGATTTTGGAGCTGGTTCAAATATTCCTCCCGGCGGCAGTAATCCGGCAAATACGATTACTTATTCTAGCGGAGGAACTAAAACCATTCGTCTGGAAGCAGAAGGAAGTTCAGGCTGTATCAGCGTTTTCACGCAAGAGGTAATCGTAGCATTGAGTCCGGTGAAACCTGTAATCATTGTCAATAAACCTGATTTCTGCCTGACTGACGTAATCAGGCTCAGTACTGCAGCGCAAAGTGATGTTACTTATAACTGGACTGGCCCTAATAATTTCAGTTCCAATTTGCAATCACCTGAAATAGCTGTCACAAGTGTAGCAGTAGCAGGTACTTATACCCTGACATTGAGCAGGGGGAATTGCAGCACCGAAACGGTAAGCATTGTAGTACCACCGATTTATAAGAACCCCGTGGCGGCATTCCGTTCAGAGCCAAAGCCACCCGCAAAACTTTCATTCCCTATCCGGGTCGGCTTTTTCAATGAATCTAAAGATGCAGACGCATTTCTATGGGATTTCGGGGATGGGAATACTTCTACCGATAAGGACCCCGAACATACCTACCTCAGTGCGGGTGACTTTGATGTAACGCTGACTGTCTTTAAAAGCTCGGTTTGCAGTGCATCCACTTCACAAGGCCAGTTCATGATCAGTGCAAACAATATCCTGTTCATCCCTAATACATTTACTCCGAATAATGATGCTTTGAATGATGAGTTTGTGATCAGTATGACCAATATAAAAACCTACAGAATACAGATCTTTAATAGATTCGGGGTTTCTATGTTTGTGTCGGATAATCTTTTCAATCATTGGAAAGGAACTTTCAATAATGAACCCTTACCGGTTGGGACCTATTATTATCTGATTGATGCCGTCGATTTTAATGGAAATATGATCAAAAAAACAGGGCCGGTAACTATATTACGTTAACAATTACCGCCTGCACAGATAATAAAACAATTGCTATCAGATGAAAATCACTCTTTTAACCATCGGCAAAACAGAAGATAAATATCTGATTGAAGGGATTGACATCTATTTGAAACGCCTGAAACATTATATCTCATTCCGGATACTCGAAATTCCGGAATTAAAGAATACGAAAAGCCTGTCGCAGGAACAACAAAAAAGCCGGGAGGCAGAACTGATCTTTAAAAATATTCTGAGTACCGACCATGTTATTCTGCTCGATGAGAATGGCAAAGAGTTCAGTTCAAGAGGCTTTTCAGTATATTTAAATAAAAAAATGGTAAGCGGGCTGCAGCACCTTGTGTTTATCATTGGAGGCCCCTATGGATTTAGTAATGAGGTCTATGAACGAAGCAATGAAAAAATATCCCTTTCTAAAATGACTCTTTCACATCAGATGATCCGCCTATTTTTTGCTGAGCAGCTTTATCGGGCATGCACCATTTTGAAAGGAGAACCTTATCATCATGATTAAGCGCTGAATTATGACAGACTATAAAAGAAATTACAGATTCCGCTCAGGGAACCGATCAAAAGAAAGCAGGCTTTTTTGGATAATGACCCTGATCGCTATTGCTATTGGATATCTGATTATACGCTACTTGTGATTCAGAATTTATGGAAATAGGAAATGGATTAACTATCGTCCATTCCTACTTCAGACATCAGATTTCAGACCTCAGACCTCAGACATCAGATTTCAGACTTCAGATCTCCTACTTCGATTTCTGAGACAATCTCGTAGCGCTCTTTCCTGCAGCTTTGGTAGCCTTAGGTTTCTCTTTCACAGGCTCTGGCTTTTTAACGACTGGAGTATCTGCAGGAGCAACCGGAGAGCCATCTGCTATCGGCTCAGGAGCTTCTTCGTTGAACAAAGGTAAGTCCTTAATGATACTGAACCAGTTTATGATCTTCTTCATGTCAGAAGCATAAACACGTTCCTGATCGTGATCAGGAGCTACTTCTGTAAAGAAAGCACATAAAGAATTCCCATCTGCGGTTTTTGCATCAGGTAAATTTTTGCTGTCTTTCATTTTGAGGAAGATATCGCTCAGTTTCAAATCAGCCGTATTACCAAAAACGGTAATATCTTCTAAAGAGGCCATCTTTGCAGTACTGATATTCACTACGATCTTATTCTTCTGCTCATCCAATGTTTCCAGGATAAAGCCCGATTTATTCTGGCCAATCAGTTTAAACAATCCCGGTTTACCGGATACGGATACTAATCCTCTTAAATTCATTTTTTAGTAGTTAGTAGTTAGTATTTAGTATTTAGACAAAAAGTACTATGGATTTAAAGCATATACCGTCTATTACTATCACTAATCTAAATCATTTCAATTTGATCTCTATTGTTAAACGATCCTGTCCCTTAGATATATTCGTCCAGGTTCTAAGTACTCAATACTCAATACTCAATACTAGTCTTCAATAACCTCTATTCCTAATATTTTATCGCCCTGACGGATGTCGTCAACAACATCTACGTTCTCAATAACCTTACCAAAACAGGTATGATTACGGTCAAGATGGGAGGTATTGGTACGGCTATGGCAAATAAAAAACTGTGAACCACCTGTATTACGGCCAGCATGAGCCATAGAAAGTACGCCTCTATCGTGGAATTGGTTTTCCCCATCAAGTTCACAATCAATGCTATATCCCGGACCACCGGCACCCGTACCTGTCGGATCTCCGCCCTGAATCACAAAATCATTGATCACTCTGTGAAAAGTTACCCCATCATAATAACCTGATTTCGCCAATTTTAAGAAATTTGCAACTGTATTGGGTGCATCTTTATCGTAAAATTGAACAGTCATATCACCTTTCTCGGTTTTAATAATTGCTTTGCTCATATTTCTTTGACTATCATTGGAAGACAAAGGTAATTATTTCGGTCAATTGATGAAATTCTTAAAATATCTTCTTCCTTTTTATACCTTTAAATACTGTAGAACGTTATAAAACCTGATGTTAAAAGCCAGATTAACCCTTCTTTTCCTAATTTTAACTGCAGTTTGCAGAGCTGCTTCCATCCTTGTACCTATGGATGAGGATCAGAAAAATCATCTAAAAGCCTATGGTATCACCTACTGGGCTCTAAAAAATGGACTTGAAACCGACTGGCTGCTGAATTACAGAGGTGGTAGTTTTCTGATGAAATATACCCAATCCATGGAATCGGAATGTAAGATCAGGGGAGTGTCTTATGAAGTGCTGGCTGACGGAAAGGTAAATGCGATTTTAAATGAAGTGACCGACCCATCAGTAAACATGGAGATGGTCAAACTTGAGAAAGCCCCGAAAATTGCCGTTTATTCCCCCAAAAATAAGTTACCATGGGATGATGCAGTAACCATGGTACTTAGCTATGCTGAAATTCCCTATGATATTTTGTATGACGATGAGGTTTTAAAAGGTGAATTGCCGAAATACGACTGGCTGCACCTTCACCATGAAGATTTTACAGGACAATACAATCGTTTCTGGAGTGCTTTCAGAAATGCTTCATGGTATATTGATGATGTAAAATTACAGGAAGCCACTGCAAAGAGAAATGGCTTCAGTAAAGTGTCTGAAATGAAACTTGAGGTCGCCAGAAACATTCGAAACTTTTGCTCAGGTGGTGGCTTCATGTTTGCCATGTGCTCAGGGCCCGAAACCATTGATATTGCACTGGCAGCTAACGGAACAGACATTGTGGAGCGTGTTTTTGATGGTGACACTTCAGACCCAAAAGCACAATCGAAACTGGATTTTAATCAAACCTTTGCTTTCCAGAACTTCAAGCTGGATATGAATCCGGCGAACAATGAATTTTCAAATATTGATGCTACTCCTATCCGTTCGCAAATATTAAATCGCACGAACGACTTTTTTACTTTGTTTGATTTCTCTGCCAAATGGGATATCGTTCCGGCGATGCTTACCCAAAACCATGATAAAGTGGTGAAGGGATTCATGGGCCAGACAACCGCATTCAGAAAGAGCGTCATTAAGCCAAATGTACTTGTGATGGGTGAAACCAAAACAAGCGATGAAGCCCGTTACATCCATGGAGAGTTTGGAAAAGGGCAGTGGACCTTTTATGGCGGGCATGACCCGGAAGATTATCAGCATATGGTGGGAGACCCACCTACCGACCTGAATCTTCATCCTAACTCACCCGGCTACAGATTAATCCTGAATAATGTTTTATTCCCTGCTGCGAAGAGGAAGAAACAGAAAACTTGATTAATTGATAATTGACAGTTGACAATTTGAATGGTAGTAGGTATGAAAATCTGCTACCATTTTTTATTTACCGTTAAATAGATCTTCGCTACCAAAGGGTAGATTTTGATTGGAGGTTCAGTAGATAATATTGAAGTTAATCTTTTTAATTATCCATTGTCAACCCGATAGGATAGCTACCGGGTGTCAATTATCAATTAGAATAATGAGTATTGTCGCGACAAAATCTTATGCCTTTGCAATCCAAACAATCAGACTTTACAAAGTGCTGTCTGAGGAGCGGAAAGAATTTGTTCTATCAAAACAACTATTAAGAAGCGGCACATCAATATGTGCCCAAATCAAAGAGGCGAAACATGCCCAATCATCTGCTGACTTTCTCCATAAAATGAATATCGCCCTAAAGGAAGCTAATGAAACTGAATATTGGATAAGCCTTTTAAAGATACTGGATTTATAAATCAGGATGAATATAGCACGATCAATCATGATTGTTCAGAAGTACTCAGACTCCTGATCAGTATCGTCAAAACCACAAAAAGCAATTTGATTAAACCTAAAAATGCCTGATAATTTATTTAAATTTATCAGGCATTTTCAACTGTCAACTGTCAACTAACATAAATTTTTAATTCCCATATCCAATCCTTATATTTGCTCGCCTCCCAAGCTATTTGGGCCAAATATTATGAATATAGTTTTCACACATCACGTACATTTCCATCATCGCTTTGCGGCGATGTAATATAATATACGTTTCTACGTGAAACTGTTTCTTAATAATTTTTTGGTCTGATTAAAACTTACAATTTGAAAACTCTTAAAATAGCTATCCAGAAATCTGGTAGATTAAACGAAAAATCGGTCGAACTGCTCAAAAATTGCGGATTAAGCTTCGAAAATTATAAAAGTTCCCTGATATCCACTGTATCGAATTTCCCGCTTGAAATATTGTTCCTCCGGGATGATGATATTCCTGAATATGTTCAGGATGGCATTGCCGACCTCGGAATAGTAGGAGAAAACGTGATCAGTGAAACAGGGGTCGATGTCAGCTTCCTGCAAATGCTGGGATTCGGCAAGTGTACACTGAAACTGGCAGTACAAACTCATAGCAGCATCCAAAATGTTAGTGACCTGAATGGAAAATCGATTGCGACTTCCTATCCTGTAATACTGAAGAACTTCCTGGACAAGAATAATATCAGTGCTGATATCCGCACGATATCCGGTTCGGTTGAAATTGCCCCGGGTCTCGGTCTGAGTGATGCGATATTTGATATTGTATCAACAGGTGGTACACTTAAAAGCAACGGACTGAAGCCATTCGCAGAAGTGATGAAATCGGAAGCGGTATTGATCGGAAGAAATGGAATTGAAGCTGAACCTCTTGTTGTTGAACTGATTCAAAGAATTCAATCGGTACTCCGGGCGAAAGAAACCAAATATGTGGTTTTGAATGCAGAGTCTAAAAATCTGGATCGCATACTTGAGCTACTTCCGGGTGTTAAAAGTCCGACGGTAGTACCTCTGGCAGAAAGCGGATGGGTAGCTGTTCATACGGTAATTCCTGAGCGCGATTTCTGGGAGAAGATTAGCCTGTTGAAAAGTGCAGGTGCCCAGGGCATTGTTGTGATGCCTATCGAAAAGATCATCTTATAAAAGGACAGCCATGTTGAAAGTCTATAATTTAAAGGATCTGAACGCAAAAGCTGTTGAAGATCTTTGCAAACGCAATATAGATTCCAATAATCATATCCGGGCAGCAGTAACAGAAATCATTGATGAGGTAAAGCTTAATGGGGACAATGCCCTGAAAGTATTTGCCGAAAAGTTTGATGGCATTACACTCGATAAACTCTTTTTAGATAAGGAAGAGATCAGAACTATTGCTTCAGGTACTTCTGAAGAGGCAAAACAGGCTTTGAAACTGGCATACGATAATATTTGGAAGTTTCATGCAAGTCAGCTCAAAACAGAAGAAAAGACTGAAACATCAAAAGGTGTGGTCTGTTGGCGGGAACTAAGGGCAATTGAGAAAGTTGGGCTCTATATACCGGGAGGAACCGCGGTTCTGCCCAGTACCTTTCTGATGCTTGGCATACCTGCAAGAATTGCCGGATGTAAAGAAATTATTGTTTGTTCTCCGCCGCAGAAAGACGGAAAGGTAAATGCTTATCTGGCCTATTGTGCCGAACTGCTTGAAATTGACCGGATTTATCTTGCGGGAGGTGCACAGGCAATAGCTGCAATGGCTTATGGCACAGAGAGTATCCTGAAAGTTGATAAGATTTTTGGTCCCGGAAATCAGTACGTAACCAAGGCAAAAACGATCATACAATCTGAAAGTCAGACTGCCATAGATATGCCTGCAGGTCCTTCTGAAGTTTTGGTCATAGCTGATGATACGGCAAATGCAGAATATGTTGCCGCTGATCTTTTGGCTCAGGCAGAACACGGAATCGACAGTCAGGCTGTGCTTGTTTCAAGTTCTGCAAAGATCATTGAAGAAACTATACTTGAACTGAAAAAACAGCTTATAGTACTCCCAAGAGCTGAGATCGCTGCAAAAGCTATTGCCAATTCTTATGCTGTACTTTGTTCAGATCTCAAGGAAGCAATGCAATTCAGTAATACCTATGCACCTGAGCACCTGATTCTGGCAACAGACCAGTGGGAAAGTATCTCTGATGATATCATTAATGCAGGTTCAGTATTCCTTGGACATCTTACTCCTGAAAGTGCAGGAGATTATGCTTCTGGGACAAACCATACCCTGCCTACCAGTTCCTATGCAAAAGCATATTCAGGAGTTTCAGTAGATTCATTTGTAAAAAAGATCACTTTTCAGCACATCAATAAAGAAGGTATAAGAAACCTGGGGCCTGCCGTAGAGATACTGGCATCGCTGGAGGGATTACAAGCACATAAGAATGCTGTGACTGTACGTTTGAAAGACAGCCTGGAATAATAATCCCGGCATTAAAAAAAGAAATACGATGTTCAACATAGATAATATACTTCGTAAAAATATAAAGGAGCTGGTGCCTTATTCATCTGCAAGGGATGAATTTAAGGGTGAAGCATCGGTTTTTCTGGATGCCAATGAGAACAGTTATGGCTCACCATTAAACCACAATTACAATCGTTATCCTGACCCGCTGCAATGGAAGGTCAAAAATCGCCTTGCTGAAATAAAAGGAGTGCCTGCTAAGAATATTTTCTTAGGGAATGGAAGTGACGAAGCCATTGACATACTTTTCAGAGCATTTTGCAATCCAGGTGTGGATAATGTAATAACCCTTCCTCCTACTTATGGAATGTATGAGGTTTCTGCAAATATCAATAATGTCAGATTACGAAAAGTACCACTCAGGACTGATTATCAGCTGAATATGGAAGCTATTGCAGAAGCTATTGATGAGCATACCAGAATCATATTTATCTGCTCTCCTAATAACCCAACCGGAAACTCCATTGACAGAAAGGATATTGAAACCATTCTTGCCAACTTTAACGGTCTGGTGGTTATTGATGAAGCGTATATTAATTACAGCAGGCAAAAAACTTTTATTCAGGAACTGACTGAATATTCGAATCTGGTTATACTTCAGACCTTATCAAAAGCCTGGGGACTTGCCGGATTGAGAGTTGGAATGGCATTTGCGAGTGAAGAAATTATTGAAATTTTCAATAAAGTAAAGCCTCCGTATAATATTAATGAAGCATCACAGGAACTGGCTCTTGAAGCATTGCAAAATGTGGATCAGATAAACAGCTGGATCAAAGAAACTGTTGCAGAACGCGAGAAATTAATAGCTGAACTCGCCCAAATCTCATCTGTCCTGAAAATATACCCCTCAGATGCGAATTTCATTCTTGTGAAAACAAGCAATCCAAAAGGTATTTACAGCCGCCTCGTCAATTTGGGGATCATTGTACGCGACCGTTCAAAAGTTGAACTTTGTGAAGGCTGTCTAAGGATCACAATCGGCACGCCGCAAGAAAATATAGAATTATTAAACGCGTTAAAATCCTTTCAGGAATCTGATAAAATATGAAAAAGGTATTGTTTATAGACCGCGATGGAACCATGATCGCAGAACCACCTATCGATTTACAGGTTGATAGCCTGGAAAAACTGGAGTTCCTGCCCTATGCGATCTCATCTCTGAAAAAGCTACAGGATTATGGCTACGAATTAGTGATGGTCAGCAATCAGGACGGAAGAGGCACAAGCAGCTTCCCAGAGGAGGATTTCCAGAAACCACATCAGAAAATGCTGAGAATTCTGGCAAATGAAGGTATAGAGTTTACAGAAATTTTTATCGATGATTCCTTTCCGGACGATAATAGTCCGAATCGCAAGCCAAATACCGGACTATTAACTAATTACCTGATATCCAACCTAATTGACCTGCATAATTCCTATACTATAGGCGACAGGGAAACGGATGTTCAGCTTGCGCAAAATCTTGGATGTAAGGCTATCTTTTTTTCAGACAGGAATTTGGGAAATACAGCCCTGAACAGCAATAGCTGGCCTGAGATCTGCAAATTTCTAACTGGTAAAAAAGACAGGCTGGTTGAACTTGAACGCAATACGAAGGAAACGAAGATCCGGCTTAGTCTGAATCTGGATGGGAACGGCGAACATAAGATTGATACCGGATTGAAATTCTATGATCATATGCTCGATCAACTCGCAAAGCACTCAGGTGTTGACCTGGTTCTGAAGGTTGAGGGTGATCTGGAAATTGATGAACACCATACGATAGAAGACAGTGCGATTGCATTGGGTAAAGCCTTTAAACAGGCACTGGGAGATAAGCGCGGAATTGAGCGCTATGGATTCCTTTTGCCTATGGATGAAGCTCTTGTTCAATGCGCCATTGATTTTTCTGACCGGGCTTATTTTATTTATGAAGGCAAATTCGACCGGGAATATGTAGGTGATTTCCCAACAGAAATGTTTGAACATTGGATGAAATCATTCTCTGAACATGCCGGAATGAATTTAAACTTAAAAATTATTGACGGGAGCAATACCCACCATATGATAGAAGCCAGCTTTAAAGCCCTGGCTAAAAGCATTAAACAAGCGATTCAAATAACCGGAACAGAATTGCCAAGTACTAAAGGAGTATTATGATCGGTATAGTATATTATGGTGCCGGAAATATTTTTTCGTTAACAGCTGCACTTGATCGCCTTGGCTTAAGTTATGGGATGATCAAAACAGCTGAAGACTTTGAAAAATATGACCGCTATATTATTCCTGGTGTAGGTCATGCAGGTTCTGCCATGCAAAAGCTGAAAGATACCGGTCTGGTGCCTTCCATTATTGCTCTCAGGAAACCTGTGCTTGGAATATGTGTGGGAATGCAATTGTTAACCACTCATTCTGAGGAAGGTGATTCTGCACTTACAGGTATTATTCCATTGGAAACAAGGCTTTTCAGCAACAAACTGAACGTTAAGGTACCACATACAGGATGGAATAAAGTCTTTCAGTCATCTGTTAATCCTTTATTCAGTGATATCACACCGGGAACTCATTTTTATTTTGTTCATTCCTATTATATAGAATTTAATTCTATTTTTACGATTGCTTTAGCAGAATACGGAATAAAATTCTCTGCTGTTATACAGAAAGATAACTTTTATGGCGTTCAGTTTCATCCGGAAAAATCCGGTATTGCCGGCGAACAATTATTGAAAAATTTTGCACACTTAGCATAAACTCATGTATATAATTCCAGCTATTGATATTTTAAACGGAAAAGTTGTCCGTTTACGCGAAGGTGATTACGAGCAGGCAACATTTTATGATGTTACCCTCGAGGAGATGATTGAAAAATACAAATCTAATGGCACAGAGTTCATTCATATCATTGATCTTAATGGTGCCAAGGGTGATTTTAGCAATCAGAAATATCTGTTTGATATTATCAATAAGACAAGTATTAAGATCCAGTACGGTGGTGGTATCAGAAGCATAGATAAAGTGAAAGAACTAATTGATGCCGGAGTCCACCGGGTTATAGTTGGAACTCAGGCAATCACAAATGTAAATTTCCTTAAGGAATTAAGTGAGGAAGTTTGCGGTAAAGAGAAATGTCAGGATCAGGTTGTTGTAGCTATCGATGTACTTGATGAAGTAATCAAATATTCGGGATGGATGGAAAGTTCTCCGATTAAACTGATGGATTATGTTGATAAATGCTTAAATCTTGGGTTTTTCAGATTTCTCTGTACTGATATTGATAAAGATGGTAAACTGGGTGGTGCAGGAGTAAGTCTTTACAAAAAACTGCTTGAACACTCCCCTTTTATAAAACTAATTGCTTCAGGTGGAATAAGTTCAATGAAGGATATTGAAGATCTGCAGAAGATCAAAGTAGAATCATGCGTTGTTGGAAAAGCAATTTATGAAGGAAGAATTTCGATAGAAGAAATTAAGGACTGGAATCTGAAAGCGTTGATTAGTTTCTAAGATTCTGCATTTTTCTAAGAGCCAGGAAATTTGGTTTGTCCTTAGTCAGGCAATTAATTAAATCGTTTTACGATCAAAGACCCGTATGAATATGGGTATTATATTTATCTAAGTTTTGGAATCCTCAAGCCTACAAACTGAAGTTATTAAGTCAGGCAATGATCTGGCAAAACGAATCATTCCTTGTCTGGATGTAAAAGATGGCCGCACAGTTAAGGGCGTCAATTTTGTTGCATTACGTGATGCCGGTGATCCTGTTGAACTTGCCTATCAGTATTCACGACAGGGTGCAGATGAACTTGTATTTCTGGATATTACTGCTACTCATGAGAGACGAAAAACCATAGTTGAACTGGTTAAAGCTGTTGCCCGGCAGGTAAATATTCCATTTACCATTGGCGGTGGAATAAATGAGATCTCTGATGCCGACATTCTTCTTAACTCAGGAGCTGATAAAATATCCGTAAATTCTGCGGTTGTAAGAAACCCGGCCTTCATAGATGAACTCGCACTGGCCTTTGGTAAGCAGTTCGTTGTAGTAGCTATCGACACCAAGCATATAAATGGCAAAAACTATGTTCATTTAAATGGCGGACGTATAGCTACTGAAATTGAAACAGAGGACTGGATAAGAGAAGCAGAAAGCAGAGGCGCAGGAGAAATCCTTCTGACTTCTATGGACCATGATGGCACGAAAGCGGGTTTTGACAATGGCCTGTTAAAGAAAATAAATGATACACTGAGCATTCCTTTGATTGCCTCCGGCGGTGCCGGAAATATTCAGGACTTTGTGGATGTGTTTAAAATAAGTAATGCTGATGCAGCACTTGCGGCTTCGGTTTTTCATTACGGTGAAATACTGATCCCTGATCTTAAAAAAGTGCTGCAGCAAAATAATATCGAGGTTAGAATATAAGTCCGGAGAAAATGACGATTGATTTCAATAAAGGAGAAGGTCTGGTACCTGCAATTATTCAGGATGAGCAAACACTGGAAGTGCTTATGCTTGGTTACATGAATGCAGAAGCATATCAGAAAACGGTGTCTGAAAATAAGGTTACTTTCTTTTCAAGGACGAAAAACCGTTTGTGGACAAAAGGTGAAGAAAGCGGAAACTTTCTTCATGTGGTATCCATCGCTGAGGACTGCGATAATGATACCCTGCTGATCAAGGTAAATCCGGTCGGGCCAACCTGTCACAAAGGCAACAGAAGCTGTTTTGATACGGCTTTTAACCAGAATTTCATCTTTGAACTGGAGAAAATCATTGGAGATCGTTATGCAAATCCAGTCGAAGGATCTTATGTCAACAAGCTTCGTAATAAAGGACTGAACAAGATTGCGCAAAAGGTTGGTGAAGAGGGTGTTGAAACTGTGATCGCTGCGCTGAATGAAACAGAGCATGACTTAATCAATGAGGCGTCCGATCTGGTGTTTCACCTGCTGGTATTATTGAAAGAAAAGAATGTCAGTCTCGAAAAAATTGCCCAAAACCTGGAAGGCAGACATTCGGGAAAATAATTTTTTGAACACCTTCCGAATATGATCGAGATTCAAAACACAGCCACTTTATCGGGGCATCAGAACCCTATTTTCACTGTCGAGAATTCTCAGAAAGCAGGGATAATCTTTACAGGAGGAAATGATAAAGGAGTTGTGGAGTGGAATGTAAAAACTCCGGGCTTTATCAAGGTGCTTTTCCCGGTAAAATCATCTGTATATAGTCTTCATTGCCCGGTTTCAGCACCACTCCTTCTTGCTGCTGAGCGTAGCGGGCAGGTGGATGTCTTTAATTTTGAGGAACAAAAGATTGTAGCTGTATTAGATCACCATAAACTTCCGGTTTTTGATATCAAATCTGTATCCTCTAAAAATGAACTGATTATTTCATCTGAAGATGGTACCGTAAGTATCTGGGATATTAAAAGCCTGAATCTGTTATTTTCATTCAAGGTCTCCTCAGAAACAGTCAGGGTGATAAGTATCAGTCCGGATGAAAAAACAGTTGCTTTCGGTTGTAAGGATAATACGATCAGGATATACAATCTTGAAGATTATAGCCTGATTCATATTATTGATGAGCATACGATGCCCATCAGTTCAATCCAGTTTTCTCCGGATGGGAAACACCTTTTATCAGGAAGCAGGGATGCTCAGTTGAAGATCTGGAGCAGTTCCGATTATTCCCTGGTTCAAAGTATTCCGGCACATTTATTTTCGATTTATAGTATCGCCTTTCACCCCGATCTGCCTTTTATGGCCACTGCAAGCAGAGATAAAAGTATCAAGATTTGGGATACAGAAACTTATAGCTTAAAGAAAACCATCAGTCTTGAAAAAGGATACAATGCCCATCGCCTGTCCATCAATAAAATCATTTGGGAATCAGTTGATAATCAACTCATTTCAGTTAGCGATGATAAATTGTTGAAGATTTGGAAAGTAGAGTTTGGTGGGTAGTTGTTGGTTGTTAGTTGTTGGTTGCTGGTAAATTTTCGGTTCATTGCAAACTTAATTTTCAATGCCATGATGGTTTAATTTCCACCCGATAGCCATCAGTTCTCAACGATCTGTCATCCCGACGCAGGAGGGAACTTAGCCCCTATCGACCTCTATTTTCGCTGCAAAACTCCTACTCACCCATTGTGAAGTTCCTTCTCCGCCCAGGGCGGATCAGGATGACATCCTGCTTAAATTAAAATTAATAATATTAGCAAATTTCTTTACTAAATGTCAATCCGATAGCTATCGGATATCAATTCTCAATTCAGTTCTTTTTATTAGGATTCTTTTGGTTCCTGCCTCTCACTACTCAATACTCTATACTCAATACTAACTTAATTAAACCTCTTAACAATCCTCAACTTATGCGTATACTTATTCAACTCTTTATTAAATATGCCCTGGGTGTCGACCGGATCGACCCTTACCCTACCTGAAGCATGAATAATGCGGTCATTATCAAGCATGATTCCTACATGGGTAATCCGTCCTTCATCATTATCAAAAAAAGCAAGATCACCGGCTCTGGCTTCCTGAATAAATCCTAATAATTGGCCTTGCTCGGCCTGCTGCCAGGCATCCCTTTTTATGCGGATACCGAACTGCCGGAACACCATTTGTGTAAACCCTGAACAATCAATCCCAAAAACTGAACGTCCTCCCCATAGATAAGGTGCATTCATATAAAACATGGCTGCCTCAGCAACTGAAGATCTGAACTCGTTAATTTTCGGATGGTGGACTTGCCCTTCAAGTTTATACCGGGTCTCTCCCAAATAGAAATAATTATCGACAGTATGTGGAATAATCGTGCCAGCCAACAGATTCAGCACTTCTGAAGTATCGGTTTTCAATACAGCATGAATGGCAAATAAACCAAGTATTGTATTCAGGTTTGATAAGCCTGCATGTGCAGTATCAGTGATCCCGATGTATTGCTTATTATCGATCCAGCCTTCATAATCATCGTAGCTTGTCAGAACCCTTGTCCATTTTTCTCCAACCTCAAGAATACTAAAAACCTCGCCAAATAATAACTGAGAGCACATCTCACTCTTATCAGAAGGATCAGTCCGGAGCGGGACAAGTGCAAGATTACAAACACCAAACTGTTGATTCATATTGCAAATAAACCAATTTTACATTAAATTGAGCGATAATTGAAGCCTAAATACCAAAATCACTAAAATTTAACCAGAAAAGAATTATGATAAGTCCTGAAAACATTAACAGAATACTTATAGCGGTTGAAGACAGCCCTTATTCGGAATTGGCGGTAAATTATGGTGTATTACTGGCTAAGAATCTTGGTTCGAATATCATTCTGGTTCATGCTGATGAAATTCCCATTGCCTCATCATACACAGCTGATCCATTACTTAATGAGTCGCCGGCAATGATTCCTGAACTGATGAACATACAGGAAGAAGCGAGTAAAAATCTTTTTAAAAGATTAGTTGAGAAGCATGGTAAGACCGTAGAAATTTCAACCTATACCCGGATTGGCAGGGCTCAGGATGAGATTCTGGCAGTTGCGGAAGAATGCAAAGCTGATCTCATTATTCTTGGAACACACGGAAGAACAGGATTTGATCATTTCATTTCAGGAAGTGTTTCTGAGAGTGTTGCCAGAAAATCAAAATGCCCGGTTTTGATCATTCCCAATCCCGAAAAGAAATAAAAAAACAGACATAAAAAAAGCGGCCTGAATTATCAGTCCGCTATCATA
The DNA here is from genome assembly GCF_030684675.1 of Daejeonella sp. Classification (GTDB taxonomy): domain Bacteria; phylum Bacteroidota; class Bacteroidia; order Sphingobacteriales; family Sphingobacteriaceae; genus Daejeonella. The sequence continues at coordinate 84,431 of NZ_JAUXXZ010000066.1, forward strand.
ATCTATTAATCTTATTCAACGTGCAGCCATGCTTTCTTAGCAAGCAATTCTTCACGGCTTTCGCGAACATCTTCGTCATCAACGCAGCAGTCTACCGGACAAACTGCGGCACATTGTGGTTCATCATGAAAACCAACACATTCGGTACACTTATCCGAAACAATGTAATATACCTCATCCGAGATAGCAGCCTGTGCTTCTTCTGCATTCAGGGTTGAACCATCTCCAAAATCAATGAGGCCTTTTAATCCTGTGCCATCAGAAAATCTCCATGCTGCACCGGCATCATAAATTGCGTTATTTGGGCATTCGGGCTCACAAGCCCCGCAGTTAATACACTCATCGGTGATTTTAATTGCCATCTTATCTAAAAGTCTATTTGTAAAGCTATTTTTGCACTAAAATTGAGCAGAAGCTCATTTTTGAGTGTGGGACAAATATAACATTATTTGAAGTAAATATTTTAATGAGTAAGATTTTGACAAGCAATCAACGAATCACGGCTTTTGAGGCTTTAGGCCATATCATGGCAAAACCAGATGAGCAATTAAGTGCATTAATTAACTCTGCACACCAATACAATGCCTGGTTCACTCCTCAAAGTGCTGCAATGGCTGTGAGTGCAATTGCTGGAATGATGAATAAAAAGGATCTGGGAAAATGGCTGGAAAATGAATCAGGAAACGCCGAAATAAAAATGCGCTCTATAGGTTTAATTCTGGCAGGCAATATTCCGATAGTTGGATTCCATGATATTCTTTGCGTCCTGGCATCCGGGCACAAAGCGCTGATCAAACTATCTTCTCAGGATCAGAAGTTAATACCCTATATACTGAATAAACTAGTTGAAATTGAGCCTAATTTTGAGCAACAGATCAGCTATATCGATAGATTGAAAGATTTTGATGCAGTAATCGCGACAGGAAGCAACAATACTTCAAGATATTTCGACTATTATTTCAGTAAAGTACCGCATATCATCCGCAAAAACCGAAACAGTGTAGCTGTATTAAACGGTCAGGAGAGCAGGGAAGAGCTCAAAGCTCTAGGCCATGATATTTTTGATTATTTCGGTCTCGGCTGCCGGAATGTTTCAAAACTCTATGTACCTCAAGGCTATGATTTCAGAATATTTTTCGAATCGATTGAAGGATTTAAATCGGTGGCTGATCATCATAAATACAATAATAACTACGATTATAACAAATCGATTTTTTTAGTCAATCTCGACAAACACCTTGACAATGGCTTTCTGCTATTAAAAGAAGATTCACATTTTGTTTCGCCTCTCGCAGTATTATATTACGAAGAATATCAGAAACTTGAAAAAGTGGAATCCGAATTACTGAAAAATGAAGATCTGATCCAATGCATCGTTTCCAATTCTAAATTACCACTCAGTACATTGCCATTTGGTCAAAGCCAGTGCCCCGGTCTATTTGATTATGCCGATGGTGTGAATACGATGAAGTTCTTAAGAGAACTTAGGTAGGAGTTGTCTGATGACTGAAGTCTGAGGTCTGATAAGAGGATACTAAAGTAAAGAATACTTCATCTCTTTGTTCTTAAAAAAATACCATAGGTAGCTGAATCCAGTCTTGATTCCTGGCTCCTGGTTCCTGGCTCAATTCTGTTGACTTTTGTCATAATAAAGGCCCCTAATTCCCAATGAATCTCCCATAAATCTAACTACTAAATACTAACTACTAACTACTATTTAATTAACTTTGACCATAATGTATGTGATTAAAGTAAAGGGGGGGGCAAAAATCCCGGATTATGTTCAATTGCGTGATGAGAAATTCACACTTCTGGCGTATTTTCGCGTTGACCGGCCTGAAAAAGCACTGGAGAAAGCGGGACTTGCAGAACAGGCAGATTACATCATGAACAAAATTAAAGACCTGCCTTTCGGGCAAATTTTAAAACTAGAATTATGATTGCAAACTCCGTTATAAAATTAGAAGGTGTAGATGTGTATCAGCAAAAGCACCTGGTACTGAGCAATGTAAATCTGCATATCAATCCGGGTGAGTTTGTGTTTTTAATCGGACAAACCGGTTCAGGAAAAAGCAGTTTATTGAAGATTATCTATGGAGATCTGCATATTTCAAATGGAAACGGGCTTGTTGCAGGTTTTGATCTTAAGAAACTAACAGTAAAAGACATCCCTTTTCTTCGTCGTAAACTGGGAATTGTTTTCCAGGATTTTCAGTTACTGACCGATCGCACCATTGAACAAAATCTTGAATTTGTAATGAAAGCCACCGGCTGGAAGGATCAAAAACTAATTTCAGAACGCATACTTGATGTTCTGGAAAAGGTAGGATTACGTTCAAAGATCAAAAAAATGCCTCATGAACTATCCGGTGGTGAACAGCAGCGCGTTGTAATTGCCAGAGCATTATTGAATGATCCTGAATTAATACTTGCAGATGAGCCAACAGGAAATCTTGACCCTGAAACATCAGAAGAGATTGTTACGCTTTTGAAGCAGATCAGTCAGTCGGGTACCGCGGTACTAATGGCCTCACATGATTATCATATCATCAGGACCTTTCCTTCCAGAATTATTAAATGTGAAGCTGGCCTGGTTCATGAAGATGTGAAAATATAGAGCAAAGGTTAATTATATCTTGATCACTAATTTGATCTCAAGCTCTATTAAATCAAAATTTTATTGATCCTAAACTGTCTTTGTTCCTTGCTCTTTAATCCTCCTATCCTGCAAAAACACTGACAGCTTGACTGATTTTATCTTTGGCAAAAAAATTGTGATGACTTAATATGAATTTTTCAGAAATATTGAATAAAAAGAAGAAGAAGAACAAAATGGAAGTGAATCAAAATCCTGAAAATATAGAGCAAAATGAAACACTGCATGAGAATGAGACCGATAAAAATGAAGTTTCAGATGGTGTAGAAGAAGGATCAGAAGAATCGTCTTCTGAAAATAAGGAATCCCAGATTTCAGACGAAGATAAATTGAAGGCAGAAGCTACCGAATGGCAGAATAAATACCTGCGTTTATATGCAGAATTTGACAATTTTAAACGCCGCACAAGTAAAGAGCGACTGGAATTACTGCAAATAGCAGGAAAAGATGTCATATCTGATCTCTTAACCGTACTCGATGATTTTGAAAGAGCACAAAAATCAATAGAAACTGCTACAGATGTGGTAGCAGTGAAAGAAGGGGTAACACTTGTTCAACTTAAATTAAAAAGTATCCTTAACCAAAAAGGGTTGAAGGAGATGGAATCAATAGGCAAAGAATTTGACGCCGATTTGCATGAGGGTATAACCAGTATTCCTGCACCTTCAGCGGATTTGAAGGGCAAGGTTATTGATGAATTAGAAAAGGGGTATTTACTGAATGATAAGGTAATACGCTTTGCAAAAGTTATTATTGGTGCATAAAATAATATGCTGGTAATTATATTCGAATCAGAATTAATTGCTCAATTAAACAATGTGCATATTGTTGATTTATAAAAATGGCTAAAAGAGATTATTACGACATACTTGGTGTCACACGCAGTTCAAATGCCGATGAGATAAAAAAAGCTTATCGGAAAATGGCGATCAAATATCATCCGGATAAAAATCCCGGGGATAAAGCTTCTGAGGAGAATTTCAAGGAAGCTGCCGAGGCCTACGAGGTTTTAAGCAATCCTGATAAGAAAAAAAGGTACGATCAGTTTGGCCATGCCGGAGGAGCTTCTAGTCCGAATGGCGGTGCTTATGGCGGTGGCCACATGAATATGGAGGATATTTTCAGTCAGTTTGGAGACATCTTTGGCGGTGGAGGCGGTGGCGGAAGTCCATTCGATAGTTTTTTCGGTGGCCAGCAGCAGACCAGAGGTGGTCGTCGTGCTTCCAGAGGAAGTAATCTTCGGATCAAGGTTAAATTAAGTCTTGAAGAGATAGCCAAAGGAGTTGAGAAAAAAGTAAAAGTTAACAAACAGATTGTTTGTGACACCTGCGATGGAAGCGGTGCTAAAGATAAATCCTCATTTAATACTTGTAGTACCTGTAATGGAAGCGGAGCGGTAAGAAGGGTAACCAATACCATCTTAGGTCAGATGCAAACCACAAGCACCTGCCCTACCTGTAATGGTGAGGGAACACAGATTACTTCAAAATGTACGGTTTGTCATGGTGATGGACTTACACGGGGCGAGGAAACAATCAGTATCAATATCCCTGCCGGGGTAAGTGAAGGCATGCAACTTTCGATGAGTGGCAAAGGAAACGCTGCTCCAAGAGGTGGTATTCCAGGCGATCTGATTATTCTTATTGAAGAAATACCTCATGAATCATTGAAGCGTGAAGGAAATAATATCATTTACGACCTGCACATCAGCTTCATTGATGCTGCCATAGGTGCCAGCGTTGAAGTACCAACCATTGATGGAAAAGCAAAGATCAAGATTGAATCAGGTACCCAGGGCGGAAAAATTTTACGTCTGAAAGCTAAGGGTGTACCGGAAGTAAATTCCTATCATAAAGGAGATCAACTCATTTATGTCAATATATGGACTCCAAAAGCATTATCAAAAGATGAACATGAAATACTTGATAAACTTAGGGAATCTCCGAATTTCAAACCTCAGCCAGGGAAAAATGAAAAGAGCTTTTTCGATAAAATGAAAGAATATTTCGAATAAAGAAAATTAATTTCGATTGATAAAACCCATCCAAAATCGATGGGTTTTTTTATGAAAATGGGTCAGGGTTTAGCTTGAACCAGGCATACTGAAATTTTGTATCTTGATGTATAAATCCTTCTCTGATGAAATCCATAATCATTTGCTTGATTCTAATAAGTCATGCATTCCTCTCCTTTAGCCAATTACCTGAACCTTCTGTAAAGTCTGTAAAAACAAAGTCTGTTGTTAAACTATTAGGCAGTATTGATTCAGGCATGATAATCATGGCTGATCGTTTTATAATTAAGGTGTTTCTTGTTGGAAACCCATCAGGCAGCGCAATGCAAGCTGGAGGTCATGAAAACAGTTGCAATTTACTTGTCAATGTAGCTGAATACGATGAAAACCCCATTTGGAACCTTTTTTCAATTGGGCCATTTTATAATCCAAAAATATCTGCAGGACCTGATCTTAAAGACAAATATATGTTGAGCATAGAACATGGAGGATATGATGAACGCCGGAAAACAAATCTGGCTATTTTCTTTAATAAGGTAATTATTGAATAATCAGATCAGGGCTGTTTCTAAACACTCAAAAATTTTACATCAATTTTCAATATCCATTACAATAAAAGCAAAATTTCATTATAAGTTTTAATAAATTAGCCGCGCCTAAGAAAAAAGGATTTTTAATATAAAAAATGGAAACAAGCAGATATTTTAGTTTCAGGGGAATAAAATTCACTCTGATATTTACATTATTAGTGAATGTTAGCTTTGCACAAAGCAAAGTAGATTCGGTTCAGAAAGTAAAAGAAATTGTGATCAGGGCTTATCTTTCAGAACAGCCAATATTACAGGTTCCATCATCTGTGAGTTTAATCAGTAATAAACAATTGAGAGACCAGCCCGGGATCTCAATGGTACCTGCCCTTAACGCGGTACCCGGTATCAGAATGGAAGAAAGATCTCCGGGAAGTTATCGCCTATCCATTCGTGGAAGTTCATTAAGATCCCCTTTTGGAGTAAGAAACGTAAAAATCTATCTGGATGAATTCCCATTGACAGATGCGGGAGGAAACACCTATCTAAATCTGATCGATGTGAACAGTATCCATAATATTGAAGTTTTGAAAGGCCCCGATGGCAGTTTATTCGGAGCAAACTCCGGCGGAGTTGTATTGATAAACCCTGTCGACAAAAATGCCGACAGTACCTGGGCATCAGCCGGTATCAGCAGCGGATCATATGGTTTGTTTCATGAAAAGCTAGCCGTTCAGAAAAAATTCAAAAACCAATACCTGAACATTAATCATTCCTATCAGAGATCAGATGGTTACCGTGAACATAGTGCCATGAGCCGTCATTATGCCCAACTGATGTACCGCATGAATTATTCAGAAGAGAATCAGCTTCGTGTACTTGCTTTTTATTCTGACCTGGAATACAAAACTCCCGGAGGTTTGACCCTGGCTCAATACAATCTCAATCCACAGGCAGCCCGACCATCAACCGCATTTGTTGCAGGCCCGGTTGCACAAAAAGCCAGGATTGAAAACAATACTTTATATGCCGGAGTTGTCAATGATGCAAAGATCACCGGTAATTTGCGGCATGTTTTTGGAGTCTATGGCTCAAAAACCGATTATCTGAACCCATTCATTACCAATTATGAAATCCGTAAAGAATATACAGGTGGAATAAGAACCTACCTCGAGCTATCCGGAAATGAAGATAAAGCAGTTAACTGGAAATGGAATGCCGGTCTTGAATTGCAGGGTACCAGCGCTGATATTGCCAACTATAATAATAACAGAGGAGTTCAGGGCAGTCTACAGGCACAGGACGATATACTTTCGCGTCAATTTTTCTATTTCACACGTTTTTCTGCAAATATCGGCGACAAGCTTACCGCCGAAGTTGCCGCCAGCTTAAATTATTACAGGTATAAGTTTTCAAAGGATATCAGATCTTATGCGAGCCGATTTGAACGCAATTTTGATCCTGAACTAATGCCACGATTTGCACTATCTTATCAGATATCAGATATGCTTGCGCTTCGTTCTTCTATCAGCAGAGGTTATTCACCTCCAACAATTGCCGAGGTTAGAGCATCTGACAAGAAGATCAATACAACTCTGGAATCTGAAACAGGATGGAATTACGAAGCAGGTTTCCGCTTACGTAATGGCAATGACCGTCTTTGGATGGATGCCTCAATTTTCCAGTATCGACTTGAAAATGCGATTGTTCGACGCGTAAATGCAGATGATACTGAATTCTATTTAAATGCTGGTGGTACCCGGCAGACTGGTGTGGAAACCCAGACCAGCTATTGGCTTATCGAACCGGGTTCAAAAGGGTTCTTAAGCGGACTTCAGCTGCAAAACAGTTTTACACTCAGTAAATATTTTTTCAGGGATTATCAGAATGGAACAGCAAATTATTCGGGAAACCGTTTAACCGGCACGCCCAGAAGTGTGATAGTCAGTGGTCTGGATTTCCGCTTTCAAAAGAATTTCTACCTGTTCGCACAGCACAATTATACCTCGAAAATCCCTTTGAATGATGCGAACAGCGTATATGCAGGAAGTTTTGACCTTGTACATTTCAAAGCGGGTTGGAGAAGCTCAAAACCCGGAAAACCTGTTTTGGATTTTTACGCAGGGATAGACAATCTGTTGAATGAAACTTATAGCCTTGGGAATGATATAAATGCCTTTGGAGGCCGGTTCTTTAATGCTGCACCTAAGCGCAATTTCTTTGGAGGAATAAAATATACCTTGTAGCTAAATTAATACTCATCCGACTTTCCTCTTAGTGCCGGATGAGTAATGAATGACCCCGAAGCAGAGCTTCGAGGTATCGCGTTATTCGAATAACCGTAATTGTGCCCTATGAAACTTCTTATAAGCAGTCTTTTCTTGGCCTTGTTCATTTATATATTTTTGAATAGTCTCCTCATTTGCGTAC
>NZ_JAUXXZ010000058.1 GCF_030684675.1 Daejeonella sp.
TAAGACTTACGAATTTACCTGGGCGTCATACCGGTTAAATTCGTCAGTCACTTTTCTGGTATGCGAAGACGAAATCGAATTTCTAAACACCCAGGTGATTTCGCAAGTCGGAAAGTTAAGACTTACGAATTTACCTAGGCATCATGCAAGATAAATTCGTCAGTCGCTTTATTTGGGCGAATTTACCTAGGCGTCATGCTTTTAAAATTCGTCAGTCGCCTTTGTTATTAACTTATGTGCCTCAATAAAGCAATTAATTCCCCCAAACCATTCTAAAACTTCCTTTCTTTTTAAAATGGTTCTTTTATTGGAAAGATATGCTTTGTAGGAGGAGAAACGATAATCCTCTAATGATTTTGACAATCCTGCTGCCATAGGGTTTTGGTGGATATAGGTTACAATTCGTGTAAAATGAGCATTCGTTTTTACTTCTGATAGCTTATATCTTCCTTGGAACAATGAACCAACTCTTCCATATTTTTTATTGATGGTTTTTGAATATGAGATAAGAAAGTTCTTAATCCCTTTTTCAAACCCGGGACCATTATTTATCCTAATAAAAAAGTGGAAATGATTTGGCATTAAGCAATATGCAAAAACGTCAATATGAGGACCTAAATAATTGTTGAATTGAATCAGGAAATAGAAATAGTCATTTATATCAAAGAATATCTTTCCTTTATTGTTACCACGATTGAACAAGTGGTAATAACTCCCTTCCTGATTAATAGGCATGATTATAATATTTGAATACTCAAACATTATAAATATTATGAAAATCAGGGTGAAAATATTAGTTAACGGTTCCTGAATTTCGACTTAAGCAGCAAGTTGGTTAATTCGTCAGTCACTTTTCTGGTTGGCGACTGACGAAATCTACTTTCTAAACGCCCAAGTGATTTCGCAAGTCGGAAAGTTAAGACTTACGAATTTACTTAGGCGTCATACCGGTTAAATTCGTTAGTCGCCAATCTAAGTTTGCGACTGACGAAATCTACTTTCTAAACGCCCAAGTGATTTCGCAAGTCGGATCGTTAAGACTTACGAATTTACTTAGGCGTCATACCGGTTAAATTCGTTAGTCGCCAATCTAAGTTTGCGACTGACGAAATCTACTTTCTAAACGCCCAAGTGATTTCGCAAGTCGGAAAGTTAAGACTTACGAATTTACCTAAGCATCATGCAAGATAAATTCGTCAGTCGCCATTATAGGATGTGACTGACGAAATCAACTTTCTAAACGCCCAGGTGATTTCGTAAGTCCGGTAGCAGATAAATTACGCACTCCTTCTCTATTCTATCCAAAAAATTTCTAATTTGAATCCGAATTCAATCACTGTTTTAAAAATTTTAAATGACTCCTGATTCTACCTCTCCCGAATTAGCAAATGATGCTAATGTGACCCCTGAAAAAAAGAATAACCTGAAATTGGTTATAGTTGCTTCATCTGTAGGTACGCTGATCGAATGGTATGATCTTTTGCTGGCTGTTATTATGGCTAACATCTTGTCTATGCAACTATTTCCTGCCGGGGGCAATAATTTCATTGAAACACTGGGGATTGTTGCGACCACCTATCTGATCAGGCCATTCGGGTCATTATTGTTTGGAAATTTCGGAGATAAGATCGGACGAAAACACACCTTTTTGGTTTCACTCTTACTGATGGGTGGAGCCACTTTCCTGATCGGCTGTATCCCTACCTACGAGCAGGCAGGATGGGTTTCACCCATTCTGTTCTTAATACTCAGATTAATGCAGGGTTTAGCTATCAGCGGCGAGTATTCGGGGGCGGTAATCTATGTTGCAGAACATTCGCCAGCTCATAAACGCGGGTTTTACACAGGTTTTATACAGACAACTTCTTCCATTGCCCTGATTCTTGGGCTTGTTGTTGTTTTTACGATTAAAAGCATTATGACTGAAGAGAGTTTCAACTCTTTTGGATGGAGAATTCCATTTCTTTTTAGTGCGGTATTGGTAATTGCGAGTTACTTTATTCGTCGTAAGCTGCATGAAAGTCCGGTTTTTGCCCAATTGAAAAGTGAAGGTAAGACGAGCAAATCTCCGGTTAAAGAAACCTTCAAAACCAAAAAGAACATTGGTCTTATTCTAGCTGCTGTGTTCGGGGGGAATGCTGCTCAGAGTGCGATCATGCAGGTAAATCAGATCATTACTTTGTTCTTCCTGCAACGTACGGTTAAACTGGAAGATACTACCGCGCTGTTGATCATGGCTACCGGAATTCTTCTTGCCGGACCATTCTTTCAGATTTTTGGAGCAATCAGCGATCGCGTTGGCCGTAAAAAGATAATGCTCCCGGGAATGATTTTGGGTTTGCTGGTAATACCGCTTATGTTTTACTTATTCCTTGAGCTTGGAAACCCACAGCGTTTGGATACTATCCAGTATATAGATACCCAAACCAAGATCATATTCATTGGGCTGGTATTTATGCTGACCATTTCTGGTACAATGGTCTATGGTCCGATGGGTGCTTTCCTAATGGAAATGTTCCCTACTAAAATCCGATATACCAGTATGGGATTTGTATATAACGTTGGAAATGGCGCAATCGGAGGATCAACCCCTGTAATCACCGAACTGATCAAATCATCTGTTGTTATTGGATTTGCACTTTCACCTTTTGTCGGACTGGTTTATCCGCTTTCGCTGATTTTGATTGGAATTATTGTCAATATTTTTTGGGTTCCTGAAACCTATAAGAACAACTTGACTGATTAACTGAACCTATATTATTCTTATGGCAGATAAATTAAGCAGGCGAAAAGTTATAAGCAGTTTTGGCCTGACTGGTCTTGGGTTGCTGGCATCTAACGTTCAGGCTGGTACAAGTAATTCTATATCCCTGATCAAGGAAGGTGAAAATATTCTGTTTTATTCGAGTTTAACGGAGTTGAAAGAAAGCACTGTTCTAAGGGTTGGAAATGTTGTCCAAACCGGAGGATATTATCAGATTGGTGATGGTGGTCAGGGAACCTATATCATCAGGACATCAGCTTCTGAATTTACTGCTGATGGCGGTGGAATCATCAGTTTAAAAAATAACCTGATTGCTGTCTTAATCAATGTCAGAGAAGTAAATTATAAATTATTCGGGGCTGTTGGTGACAAGAAAAATGATGATGGGTTGCAGATTAAGGCGGCACATGAGTATGCAAATAGACATCGTATTCCAGTTGTTAACCTGAGTGGAGAGTACTGGTTCAGAGAGACAACCGCAATTGTAATTAAAACAAACGTGGATTGGGGACAAAGTATTTTTCATTTCGATGAAAAATACAACGGTAAAGAGCCCCGTTTTAAGGTGTTGAGCGATGTCGCACCTTATCCAATCGAACTCTCTGAGAACGCTAAGAATTCATTAATCAGCCAGTTAAAGCCAGGGGCTCAGGTTATCCCCGAATTGGCTCCCTATAAAAATTGTCTGGTAATTGTAGCCGATTCAACTGATATGATCGGACTGAGGAATCAGAGTACCGGTATCAGCAGAGGATGGGCCAGAGAAGAACTTTTTTATGTAGAGGAGCATGGGCGCATCGTAGGGGAAATGGCATGGACTTTTAAGGATTATACCAGTTTAATGGCTTATCCGGCTAGTGACAGTTACTTAACTATTAGCGGTGGCACATTTTATCTTTCGGGAGATAATGAAGGAAATTATGTCGAAAATGGCATCTGCATTGAACGGAGCAGAACTCTTGTGTCAAATCAATGGGTTGGTCTGGAGCCGGGTAAACAGGATGTGGCTAAAATTCAGCGGAGTGGTTTCTATTCGCTGAGAATGGTTTATGATGTAGTGGTTGAAAATATCAGGCTCATCCCATGGGAAAAAGACAGGCCTGGTGTGCCGATGGTACCACAGGGTACTTACGGAATCTCAGGCAACCGATGGATGAATGTTACATTTCGGAATATTACCGCTGAAGGAAGTCCGGTGCACTGGGGTGTTTTTGGTACCAACTTAACCAAGAATTTCAGAATAGAAAACTGTATGCTTAACCGTGTAGATGTGCATTTCCATTGCTGGAATCTCTATATCAAAGACAGTAAGGTAGGGCAGAGGGGTTTGACTTTAACAGGTGGAGGGGATCTCTTCGTTGAAAACACATTGGTGAATGCCAATGCATTCATCTCATTTAGAGCCGATTATGGGGCTAAATGGGATGGGGATATTCGTATAAAAAATTGCAGACTGGTACCACGAACCGGTGCAAGCCAGGTTTCGGTTTTGCAGTTTGTTACTGCTGATTTTGATTTTAAATATCCAATAGGATATGGCCGTACACTCAGCTTGCAGGATATGGTTGTTGATTTTACCGGGCAGGAACAAAGTAAGGCTGTTTGCTGGCTGATGAAAACTTCGGAGTGGGTAAATAATGCCGATAAGATAAAACTGTTTTTTCCGGAGCAAATGGACATTAATAATGTGAGTATTCGTGGCCGTAAACAGGGTCTTCGCTTATTCCAGTTATATGATTGCTCAAAATATTATATGAATAAGCAGGGCTCTTATGACGGTGTCAGGATGGAAAGTAATTGCCGGATCCTTGTCCGGAATGTTGATCTCGAAAAGTTAAATCCTGCTCCAATGAGTGTCATAAAGGATAATGTTCATTTCTATCTGAACGATTCTTCAACTGATAAAGGCCCGGATGCTTTATATCCAGACATCAGGTTTGAAGGCTGCCGGAATATGGATATTTATGCCGGAAAGGGAACTGCAAATCTGAGATTCGAAAATTGCTCTATCAGCCGGATCACAAAAGACGTCTCTCCTTTCAAAGGGCGTCTGTCATTTACGAATTCTGAGTTCGTCCCTGAAGTAGAAGCGGGTGCTGAACGAATTTATGATCTGGATTCAGAGTTGGGTGTGAGTTTTAGCGACTGTGCCCTTCATATGCCTGAAAAAGCCGGACAAAAAATGTCTGAATGGCTGTCTAAAATTGGCTTTCTGCAAATCAATAAGCAGGTTCGTTTTAATCATTCAAATACCCGTTTAGGAAATGATATTATTCAGTATTGTAAATCGAATTCAATTAAACTTAATCCAAATTTCATTGGGATGCTGAAAAGTCATCATGAATTGGAATCAGATAATATCAAAGCTTAGGATGTCAGGGAAGAGCTTTTCCAGAAGGAATTTTATCAGGAGTAATGCAATTGCGGGAATTGGACTCAGTGGATTAGCTGGTTTATCCGGGTTCGCAGTAGATAGTTCTGAATCGGAAAATTCTGTGCAGGGTAAATCACCCATTAAAACCCTTGCAGGATTAAATCTGCAGCAACTCCATGACCGTTATCATGATGAACTTTTCAAGCGCTTTTTACCGGCAATGGAAAGTTTATGCATTGACCCTGTATACGGTGGGTTTATGTGTGATGTGGACATTTCCGAGAGGAAGTTGGTTAACACCATAAAAAGGGTATGGAATCAGGGTCGTGGTATTTGGGTCTATTCATTTCTTTACAATAATTTTGAAAAGAATCCCCGATATCTCGAGGTCGCAAAGAAGGCTATTGATTTTATACTGAAGCTTAAGCCGAAGGATGATAATTTCTTCGATGGCAGCTATAGCAGGGAAGGGAATAGAATTTCAGGCCCCGGTGATATCTATGGAAATCTTTTCGTAGCCGAGGGACTGGCAGAGTATGCGAAAGCCAGTGGCGACAAATCCTACCTGAAGATTGCCAAAGAGATGATCTTAACTTGTCTTGAGCAATACGATCGCCCGGATTATGTTTATGACATTAGTTATGTGCCGGGTAAGCCAAAAATGCAGGGTCCGCGTAATCTGGGTCACTGGATGATCTTCCTCAGTCTTTCTTCCCAGATACTTACGCAAGGACCAGATCCTGAATTGGAGAAGCTGGCGGACCGTTGTATTGATGCAATCATGAAACAGCATGTGAATGAAGAATTTAATATTCTGAATGAGGTGCGAAATCATGATTTTACTCTTCCAAAAAACGAATATGCCGATTTCGCGGTTATTGGACATGGTATTGAGACGCTTGCTTTTGTAATGGCTGAGGCAGTCAGGCGTAAGGACCCAGCTCTATTTATTGCTTCGGAAGCTGCTTTTAAAAGACATGTGGATGTAGCAGCCGACAAGCTTTATGGTGGGCATTTTGAAGTGCTATACAATGCAAATACTTATTCCTGGTCGCCGAGTAAGTCGGCATGGTGCCAGCAGGAAGTTTCGATTGGAGCCTTGCTTAGCATAGAGCATACCGGAAATACCTGGGCTCATGAATGTTTCTCAGAAGGGGATGCCTATATGCTGGAGAAAATGAGTTGCCCGGATTATGCTTTCTGGACTTTTGGAGGAAACAGGAAAGTTGTAAATCCAAGTACTAAAACCATTGAGCATTATCATATGCCGCGTTATCTGATGCGGAATATGCTTGCCCTGCAGCGTATCATGAAACGCAAGGGGAAATTATCAGACCTTATATCCTGAAGTATTGTGCATAAAACCTGAACTTCCAAAACGGCAAGCTGTTTTAATAGTACTTTTTGTACTATCCTAAATTTACCTGGATATTAATATTTTATGAAAGATTCAGATCCTTTGTACTTAATTCATAAATCTGAGCTCGCTTACCCATCCGGTTCGACGATCTGTTTTATGAATGACTTGTTTTACATAATGGGCGATGATGCTTCAGAGATTCTTGTTTTAAACGATAAGCTGGTAGAAGTGGAGCGTGTTCCGCTTTTTCCGAAAGATGAAAATATCAGGATTCCCAAATCACTTAAAGCTGATATTGAGGCATCTGTTGTCATCAGTCAGAATGGCATTGACTGTATTCTGTTTCTTGGGTCAGGTTCAGTCAGTCCCCATCGTGACTATGCTTATCTTTTTGAACCTGAAAGTAAAAATTTCAGAAGGATTGATTTCAGTAGTTTTTATGATCAGCTTAGAAATCAGTTTGCCCAGCTGAATATCGAAGCGGCCACCTTGCTTGGTGATAGCTTAGCTCTGGGTATCCGGGGTAACAGATCTAACCCGGATAATTATATTGCATTAGCAATCCCCGGCAAACTCTCTCCTGAATTTCAAAGGAAAGTACTTTTAAAGCTTCCTGTTGAACATACAGGTATATCAGGGATGGATTATGATGGTGTGCGGGATATTTTATTTATCACATTTTCTTCTGAAAATACCAGCAATTCATACGATGATGGGGAAATTGGAGAAAGTTATCTCGCTATCATTCAGGAAGCCGCTGATCAAATTCAAAAAAATGAACTGTACATTTCTTCTTTAACTAAACTAAGTGATTTAGGTCCTGAACTCAACTTTCAAAAGGTCGAATCTGTGGCTCTGACAACAGATAATCGTCAGCTTCTGGTCGTTGCCGACAATGATCAGGGCAATACCAATTTGTTCGTTATCGGTTTTTGAATTTCAGCCATTCCGCAGATTATTACCTGGGAAATTGTGAACTATCAATTCCGGGTATCAGCCTGATCGCATTCTTATAATACACTTTCTTTAATACCTCATCACTCAGCCCGAGGCCATACATTTTCCAGTAAGCATGGTATTTTTTATGATAAGGAAAATATTCATCTTCAGTTTCAAGGACTCTGAAATAGGTAGTATATTCAGAAGGAACCCAGCTGTCCTTTCCGAACAGAATCCGGTCCTGGTATTTTTCAAAGAACTGCTTTGCCCGGCGTGGTTGACGGCCCAGTTCGGCAATGATGGCTCCAAATTCAACGTTCATGTTCTGATATTTATCGAGTAGCGTACCTAAGAAATCTAAATTGTTTGCATACCATCCAAAATGAGCAATAATGAAATTGGTTTTAGGATTATTTTTAATCAGGTTGTGTTGTTGTTTAATTAATTCTTCCCATGAAAAGCCATCCGACGCACTTCTGTTCCGTCCGGGTTGGGTTAGTAGTTCAAGCCATCGCTCATTTTGTTCATTAGGCTCATCCCAGAATTGTTTGGGATCTGCCGTATGAATCAAAACAGGTATTCTGAGCTGAGCACATTTTTCCCAGATTGGTTTCAGCCTTTGATCATCAACTGCAACCAAGGCTCCCTTATTATCTTTGACAGAAAATCCAAGGCTTTTGAATATTTTCAGGCCCTGTGCACCTGCTTTTACATCGTCTTCAATCTGTTTTGCAGCTTTATTCCCATAGTCACTTTCACCAATTCCTGAAAAATTGGGATTCGCAAAAACGATTAAACGACCCGGTTCTGCAGCTTTGGCATTTTTTACTGCAAGTGCAAGGAAATCGCCGCTGCGACCACTTAAATTCACCATGGTCTTCATGTTAAGCTTATCCATTTCTGAAAGGAGAACTTTGAGATTTTGAGTGGGCATATTCCCCTGATGATTATGTACATCAATGAATGGAAATTTAGCTCTTGTAAGAACATGCTCAGGGACGACCAGTGAGGATGGGGGATTATAGGTTTCGAAATCAATTCTGCCCTTGTTGTTTTGTGCGAGGCTGCACTGACTAAACAATAAAAAAGCGGTAAGATAAGTGGATCTCAATCTGAGTATTTGCGTCATATTCATTTCTTTAATCCATGAAAATACTATAAAGTGGCTAAATTTCGAAAAATCCTTTTAACTGTTTAGACAAAGCTCTCATCTTTTGTCTACAACTGTTGTAAATATCTTGTTCTGGAATGGAGGAGTCTGAAGACTCCTCATCATTTGAGAATCCGGAGAGACGCTCCGCTAAAACTGTACAACAGCTATTAAACTCATCGGATGACTCCAAGTCATCCGATGAGTTTAATAATTAATGTTGTGCTAAAAAATCAATTTTAGTAATCGATGGAAACTCTCCGGACAGTGTGGAAATGACAGGGGAATTGTTAATTACGATCAGCTTAGGGTTGGGATGCAATTCTTGAAATCAGGAGATTGCTTCGTCGTACCTCCTCGCAAAGACAATTTAGCTAATACATTGCTAAATTAAAGTGTTTAAAGCAAATCAGTATCCCTTTGGTCGGTGTTATCACCGTACCGCTGCCCCTCTCATCATTGTTCTCACCGTACCAGTTCCTTCCCACAGTTCGCACAAAATTTTGCTGTTTTTGGATAAATTGGAGCTTTACAATCCGGGCATTTTGCCATGGCCTCATCATTGGCCCTTGCCATTTCTATAGTTACAATCCCTGTTGGGACAGCAATAATTCCATACCCTATGATCATCAGGAAGCTGGCTAAAAATTGCCCTAAGGGACTTTGAGGAGAGATATCGCCATAACCTACGGTTGTGATGGTTACGATTGCCCAGTAAATACTAATAGGTATACTCGTAAATCCGCTTTCATCACCTTCAATGATGTACATCAATGTACCCACTATAGTTACCACGGTTATAACAGTTGCAATAAAAACGATAATTTTATGTACACTCGCTTTTAGTGCATTTTTAAGGATATTACCCTGATCAAGAAAGCGGCTTAGCTTTAAAATTCTGAATATTCTCAATAGGCGCAAGGCCCGGATAACCATCAGATATTGCAAGCCGGCAAAGAAGAAGGTCAGGTAATTTGGTATGAATGAAATAAGATCCACCATTCCGTAAAAACTGAAAATATATTTCAGTGGTTTATGGCTACTATATACTCTCAATATATATTCTATTGTAAACAGGATTGTGAAAATCCATTCAACAATATGAATCTGAACAAGATATTTTTCCCGAAAGCTTGCCACACTTTCCATGAAAACCGAAAGAATACTTATTACAATAAGCCAGAGCAGGATTAGGTCGAAAAGTCTTCCGGCACGGGTATCCGATTCAAATACAATGCTATAAACTTTGCTTCTGAATTCGTGGTTTCTTCTCTGTATCATTAATCCAAGATACTAACAAATTAATAATCATGAGGTTTGAACGGATAGAAACAGATTCCTGAACAAATTGAAAACAAAAACGGCATCTTGTAGGGATGCCGTTTTTGATAACACAATAAATTTAATATTTAGTACCCCGGATTTTGAGGTAGTAATTTGGGATTTCTTGCTAGCTCTACTGATGGAACCGGCCAGATTGATTTATTATTATCTGTGATTCCAAGAACAGCCTGAAGTCTTCCTGTTCTTACAATGTCATGCCACTCATGGCCTTCAAAGCAAAGCTCAAGCCTTCTTTCTTTGTATAACGCAGTTCTGAATGCAGCCAATGTTGCAGGGTTAATTGCTGCAAGACCTGCCCTTCTGCGAACCTCATTTAAAAGCTTTAAAGCATCAGCACTTGGATAGGAAGTTTCTGCCAATGCTTCAGCTTTAGCAAGCATAACTTCGGCAATACGGAAAACAATGATATTATCATCTCTTGTACCACCTCTCGAATACTTTTTCATATAGTTTGCAGCATTCGCAAAACCATAAGTTGCATCCTTTCTAAGATCACCAGTCTCATAAGCATTGAAGATATCATTGTTGACTTCAATTGTTCTTGTACCGCTGAGAGAACCCGGAAGGAAGGTAGTTGCCAGGTTATTTTGCAATTGAGTATCATAATTGATTTCAAAAATTGACTCAGCAGAATTTTTGGTCAGGAATAAGTTAGCATAAGCTACACTTAAAGTTTCTCCCTTTCTTGAAGCAACCTGATTTGCATCAGCAATTGCCAATGCATAGTTCTTTCTGGTCAGATGAATTCTGGCACCCAATGCATAGGCGGCAGCTTTGGTTGCTCTGGCCGTTCTGCCCAAACCTGTATGTGTTTCAGGCAAGTTTAATTTCGCAAAATCAAGGTCTGCAATAATTTGGGTATAAACATCTGCAACAGGCGTTCTTGAAATCTGTAATGCAGCTACATCCGGACTTTCAGTAGGCTCAGTAACCAATGGTACTGCTCCGAAGTATCTGATCAGATTGAAATAGGTAAATGCTCTCAGGAAACGGGCCTCTGCAATCACTGAATTTTTAGCTGCATCAGACATCCCGGGAATTTTCGGAACATTTTTGATTACCACATTCGCAGAATTAATCAATACGAATTGCTGATCCCAGAGTCCGGTGAATTGTGAATTGTCAGCTACAATGATCAGATTGTTTAATTGCTCAAACTGTCTGTTCAATGCATTTCCTTTGCTATTTTTTGTAGGTAATTCTGCAAAGTAGATATAATTGGATCCGAGATTGGCCAGATGACGATAAGTGCCAATGATTGCTGCATTTGCATCAGATTCCCTGGTAAATAAAACCTGGGTACTTACTGAATCTATCGGTTCCTGTTCGATTACATCACAAGATGAAACCGTTAGGTATAAGAAGATTATTAAATATATTCTTTTCATGACTTTTTATATTAAAATGTAGCATTTAAACCTAAAGAGAATGATCTTGCCTGAGGATAAGAACTCATGTCAAAACCAAGCGTTGTATCATTCCCATTAGCGTTAACTTCTGGATCATATCCGCGGTAATCAGTCCAGGTGAAAATGTTCTGACCAGCTGCATAAACCCTTATGTTCTGAATACCGGCTTTCTTAAGTGTAGCATTTTGGATGTTATATCCTAAAGCAACATTTTTAACTCTTAAGAATGAACCATCCTGCAATACACGGTTAGAAACTGATCCATTTCTTGTTGGATCACCCCATGCTGCGCGGTGTAAGCTTGCAACATCACCTGGTTTTCTCCAGCGGTTTCGCGCTAAAGTTGAAGAGTTAAACCAGGTATGAAGTCTTCCGTAAGAATATTCAGCCTGATTGAAAATCTGGTTTCCATAAACAAAGTGCATGAAAACGGAAGCGTCGAAATTTTTATAGGAAACAGAATTGGTAAAGCCACCTGTAAATTTAGGTTGAGCACTGCCTAATACCACATTATCGAGTGTAGTTGAAGCCAAAGGAATATTTCCATCACCATCAACATCCTGTATATCATAATTACCTGTTGCAGGATTAACACGAAGAATATTCCAGCCAAAGAATGTACCTAATGGATAACCTTCTTTAATTACACTGGCGTAACCATTAAATCCAAGTGGAATATCGCCGCCTGGCAGGTTTGTTACTTTGTTCCTGTTAAATGAAATATTGAAATCAGTAGACCATTTGAAATCTTTCTTATCAATATTCACAGTGTTCAGGGCAAACTCTATACCCTTGTTTTCAACATTACCTACGTTTTGTATTGAACTTGTAAATCCTGAAGATCTTGGCAATGAAACTGCAAGCAATAAACCGGATGTATTTTTCTTATAAACATCAGTACTGAAGGTAATTCTTCCTTTGAAGAAGCTAAGGTCTAAACCAATATTGGTTTGCTCTGTGCTCTCCCATGAAAGGTCAGGATTTGATAATTGTGTCTGAGAAAGACCACTTGCTCCGATGTAGTTGAAGCCACCTGAAAATAATCCTCTTGATGTGAAGTTACCAATCTCCTGGTTACCTGTTTGACCCCAGCTTGCCCTGATTTTTACATCTTCAACCCAGTTCAGGTCTTTTAAAAAATCTTCCTGACCAAGGCGATATGCCGCAGAAACAGAAGGAAAACTTCCGTATTTATTGTTTTCTGCAAATCGTGAAGATCCGTCAATACGGTAACTGGCTGCCAAATTGAACTTGTCCTTGAAAGAATAATTTAACCTGCTGAAATAGGAGGTAAGTCCCCAACTGCCACCAGTAGAACTTGAGTTCTTGATGGATGCCGATCCCAGTGTTTGAATAGCTTCAAGCGCGAAATTTGTTGCAGAAGCCACAGTACGGTTAAATTTAGATTCCTGATTAGAGTAACCTAAAAGCATATTGAAACGGTGATTTTCTTTGATAGTTTTGCTGTAGTTCAGGGTGTTTTCATTGATCCATCCCAAATCCTGGGTCATACTGTTTGTACCAGATCCATTGGTTGTTCTACCAAGTACAGTTAATTTATTAGGTGGTACAAAGTAAACTTCATCCAGACTAAGATAATCAAGACCAACGCTGCTTCTGAAATTCAGACCTTCAAGAATCTTGAATTCAACAAATGCATTACCTAAAGCTCTGTTGCTAAATGCATCATTTCTAACCTGATCTGCAATGATTAAGGGGTTATCAATATTGCTGATATACGGATCATTTGGATTTAATGAACCATCGGCATTTCTTGCCGGAACAGCAGGTGATTTTACGATTGCTACCGCTACGATACCATCACGGTCACCAGTACTTACCCGGTCAGTTTTTGAGCGGTTCATACTCATGTTGATACCTGCTTTTAGCCTGTCATTGATTTTCTGATCAAAGTTAAATCTGAAATTTCCTCTGCTGAATCCGCTTCCGATAACAACACCTGTTTGATTCAGGTAACTTCCGGATAAGAAGTATTGCGTTTTTTGAGTTCCTCCGGATAATGAAATTTCATTATTTGAAATTGGGGCTCTTCTGAATATTTCATCCTGCCAGTCTGTTGTTGTTAAAGCACTTGGATTGGCAATTGGTGGTGCATTGCCTACGTTTACGTTAGCTTCATTAATCAGTTCACCCCATTCAGGGCCTCCTAAAAGTGGAATTTTTTTGGCCACTTCCTGGAATCCGAAATAGGAATTATAGCTGATTTTTGTCTGATCTTGTTTACCTCTTTTAGTAGTAATCACGATTACGCCATTTGAAGCTCTTGATCCGTAGATCGCTGCAGCTGACGCATCCTTTAAGATGTCAATTGACTCGATATCATTCGGACTAATATTTGAAAGAGGGTTTTGTGGAACCGCACCTCCAGCCGCACCATTGTAATTTCCTGCATTAATTGGCACACCATCAACAACGTATAAAGGATCGTTTCCACCTGTGATGGAACTAGCTCCCCTGATTCTTACTGTTGAACGGCCACCCGGAGTACCTGTATCCTGTGTGATATTTACACCGCCAACCCTTCCTTGTAATAATTGCTCCGGACTTGTGATTGGCAGATCTGCAAGTTTCTTGTTTCCGACTGAAAGAGAACTGATTGCACTGGAAACATCCTTCTTACTTTGGGTTCCGTAACCAATAACAACAACCTCACCCAAAGCCTGCTGATCTTCAAGAAGTACTACATTGATTGTGGTTCTGCCTGAGGTAGAAATTTCCTGAGTTACAAAACCAATATAGGTGAATTCCAATATACCTGCATCAGGGATATTTAGTGTGAAATTACCGTTGATATCTGTGCTTGCACCAATCGTAGTGCTTTTCAATTTTACACTTACTCCCGGAAGTGGCACCCCTTTAGAGTCTGTTACCTTTCCTCTTATTTCCTGTGGTGGGGCAACTTCTTCGACCTCAATAACATTTGCCTCAAGCTTGATTTGCTTTTTTGAAACAATGATTGTTTCATCAACAATTGAATAGGTGAGAGGCTGATCAGCGAAGCATTGCTTTAATACTTCTTCCAAAGAGGAATTGTTCGCACTGATAGTTACGGGTTTAGCTGAGCGTAACATCTGTGTATTATAAAGGAAGCTATATTTAACCTGCTTCTGAATCTCTTTCAAAGCCTTCTCCATTGGAGCGTTTTTGACAGTAAGACTTATCTTCTGTGCATAGCTGGTAGCATTAACCTGCAACAGTGAGGTAAGACATAAAATAATTACGAGTTTCATAACCCTGATAAATTTTAATGACATGCAAGGTTCCTTGCACTTAAACAACATGTAAAGTTTCATACATTTGTGAGTTTGGTTTGATTTAAATTATTGGTTTTACGATCGGTTATTTTTAGCGCCAAATTTTGCCGGAGGCGTTCGCGGCGCTTCCGGTTTTTTTGCCGCCAATTAAAGGCATTGGTCAAGGCATAACAGTTATCCTCCTTCCTTCAATTCTAAAGTGGACTGCACCTGTTAATTCCAGCATTTTTAATATTTCAGAGATGTTTTTATCACGTGAGATTGTTCCCACGAAATCTTTATTGCTCAAATTACCCTGATAATCTACCTCTACATTATACCATCGTGAGACTTTGCGCATAATACTTTCTATGTTTTCATTTGAGAAAATGAAGAATCCGTTTTTCCATGCTACGGCCTCCTCAATATCTGCTGCCGCTACTTTGATTTTTCCGGTACCTTTATTTAGTATTGCTGCCTGACCAGGCTCCAGAAATGCAGTTCCTGATTCTTTCAATATTTGTACAGAACCTTCAAGCAGCGTGGTATTGATATTTTTTTCATCATCATAGGCCATTACATTGAACTGGGTACCCAGAACCCTGATATCCATGGAGTTGTTTGTACGAACAATGAAAGGCATTTTCTTGTTCTCTCTGATGTCAAAAAAGGCTTCCCCTTTTAGTTCAATAATTCTTTCCTTTCCGATAAAAGCGGTCGGGAAACGAATACTTGAGCCAGAGTTAAGCCATACCCTGCTTCCATCTGGTAATGAAAGCTGATACTGTCCGCCCATTGGGGTACTCAAGGTGTTATATTTTACAGTTTCGATGAGTTTAACGCTTGCTGAATACTCTAACTGTCCTGATCCGATTTTCCGGATGTCGGTATTGTCTTCACTCGCGAGAACGCCGTTTTGGGCATCATCAAGATTGATCTGAGAGCCATCATCCAGAGTAAGTATCGCCCGGTTATCGCCCGGTAATACATCATTCTTAAAACGTGGTGATTCTGTTTTTGCAATTACAGTGGTCTTTTTTTTCAGGTTGTTGAAATACAGTCCTGATGACAGAATTAAAAGTATTACCGCGGCTGCAGCATACCAGGTTCTGATCCTATGTATTTGCCTGCGTTTCTGTCTTGCAATACTGTTTAAAAGTTCAGAATGGATAGTTTCTTTAACAAGTTCCTGTTCACCCATTTGATCTTTAATCCAATGATGACTATCCAGATCAATACTGTCCTGATAGTTTTCAATTGCTTCCCTTTCCTCGCTGGTACAATTCCCGGAGAGGTATTTCTCGTAAAGCGCATTATATTCTTCTCTGGTCATTCTGAGGCTTTAATTTATAGAGTCAATTTTGGGGTTCAACACACATAGAAAAATGCTTTTTTTTGATTTTGCATCCGGGATATCCCAAAAACAGCTATCCGGATAGTTTCTGAGCTTGAGAATCTAATAGACTTGGTAACCATTTAGAATGTTTCCGGAAGTGTAACGAATTTGAATCAGGGCTTAATTATCCCTGATATTTTTCTTTATGTTATTAGATTTAGTAAATTTAAATTTCAAAACCAGCGAAAAGCAAAACCTACATGTCTGAAAAAGCACCTTCTGATGAGATTCTGCTCAATTTGATGAAGGCGGGAGACCTTGACTCTTTTAATATTTTGTTTGAAAGGTACTGGGAGAAGCTATTCACCACTGTTTTTTCAATCTGTCCGGATACGGAGGTCTGTTCTGAAATTGTTCATGATATTTTCCTAAATCTATGGTTAAAGCGGGAAAAGCTTCAGATTGAATATTTCAAAGGATATATAACTGCTTCTGCCCGGTATCAGGTTTACCGATATGTCAAAAGCATCAAAAAGAAAACGATTGAATACAGGGAAGAACTTGACTATGGCAATCTTGTAGCTGTAAACGATGGTGAAAGCAGTATTCGGTATCGAGAACTGGAGAAGAAAGTAGAAGAGGAGCTCGAAGAGCTGCCAAGTCGTTGCAGGGAAATTTTCACTCTGAGCCGTATGGAACAGCTAACTAATGACGAAATAGCTGCTAGACTTGATATATCGAAGCGCACTGTGGAGAATCAGTTAACCTATGCTTTGCGACATTTAAGGTTATCCATCAGGCATTTTCTGTTTATACTACATACATTACTGGCGTTTAACTCCATCAGTTAGAAAATCAGATTATTTTTTTAATGAAATGTCTCTGCTTGTTATAAGCATGTTAATCAATCACCTGTTATTGCATTTTGTACAGCAGTTAAGTGCATGAAATCCTTCTTTCTCACTTATCTGTACCCTTATGGATTTGATCCGGTTGGGGACGGGCAGATTTCTCTTAATTTCTGACCAGATCAGGGTCTGCATTAGCAAAGTATTTTATTTCAAAATCTTTCCGACAAATCACTCTTGCTAACTTCAGTTGATTGGATAATTACAGTTTATTTTGAACTAAACATAAAATTTTCAATATACCAATATGTGAGTATTTCATTTTAATAAAGCCCTCAATACTTTTGAGCAAAGAATTACTATGAGAAAGAAATCCATCTTATTTAATGTACTGGCATCCTTTATGCTGGCTATTTTTTTAACGACCAGTTTATCAGGTTGTAAAAAAATTTCTGAAACAATTGAAGAAATATGGGAAGGTTATTGGGCGGGAGTCTTTGATCTGGGTGAGGGATGGCAGGTTGAACTTAACGGAGATCGGGCAATATATGTTACTGCCGGAACTACCAAAGTTGGTACAAATGTAGGGGATTCATTTGCTATTGGAATGGAACTAATTGGTAATAATAAATGGAGGGGATACATTCGTGAGAAAAACGGTTTTGGGTTTTTGGGATTAGGTACTGCAGAAATAATTGACAATAAACTTAAAATAACTCCCGATGGAGCTGCTCCTTACACAATAAACAAGGGTGTTAAAAATACTGGTACAGGTGGTAGCAGTGGAAGTAATGCTCAGATTTTAACAGATCAGAAAGTTGAGGGTGAAAAGGGAGATAGAAAAATATTTAAGGTCACTCTCCCAACAGGTGTTAAACAAATGGAAATAAGGACTACAGAAGTTGCCGGCGTGTATTATTATAACCTCGCTGATTTATTTGTGAGGAGAGGAAGTGATCCAACGGTTTCACTTACGCCCCAGTATTCTTGGACAGCCGATTGGCACAGTGTTAATCCTAACAGAGAAGATGAAGTTATTCTAATTACAAATCCGCCTGCCGGAGTATACCATATTATGTTATATGGATATAATAGTTATTTCACATCTCAGCTAGTTGTTAAGATTGTAAAATAGGATAGCCTCAATACGACTTGTATAAAGGCAAAAAGAGCAGAGTAATTTTGTGTTCGGCGCTACAAACCGATCAGGATTTTTTGATTTATGATCTAAATCAATGAGCCTGTCCGCGTCCGCCAAGTATCACCGGATCGGAAATCCCATTCAGATTATACACAATTTTACCTGCCCTGATTGTCAGTTCACATTCAAGTTTTTTACTGGCATTGATTTTATATCCGGTATAATCGAAGAAACCAAATTTTCCTTCTCTCATATTAAAAACAGAAAGATCAGCAATTGAGCCAACAGAAAGTGTTCCAAGATCTTCCCTTTTAATTTCTTTGGCAGGATTTAAGGTAGTGGCTTTTATTACAGCCGGCAAATCCATTCCCATTGCCAGGAATCTCGACATCACAGTTAACAGATCTTTCATAGCTCCATTGATAGCTCCCTTATTCATATCTGTGCTAATGGAATTTGGATAGAATCCCTGCTCTAAAGCCGGAATAGCCTGCGAGTAGGCAAAGCTGATACCGCCAAAACCCACATCAAATACAATTCCTCTTTTTTGAGCTTCAAAAACGAATGGTTTTACTTTTTTAGTTTTCGGATCAACTATAGACTCCCTTGAATCACCAAGTTCTGCAAAGCAATGGGTGAAAATATCACCCGGGCGGAGATGTTTGAAAAATAGTTCTTCAATTGAATGTGCTGGTTTAGTTCCTCCAAAATCAACCATTACCGGAATATTGCCTGCAAGTTTACCGGCTTCAACTGCCCGGTCGACCGGAATCCATTCTGGTCCATTATAATGCGAAGTCTTAATTCCTACGATGTGATCTTTATATCTGCGGGCAACAATTGAGGTCAGTTTTGCATCCATATCCGTGAGGTTTTGCTCATATGCCCCTCCTCTGTAACCTTCACCTACAATATTCAGCCATGCCAGAACGCGGGTTTCCGATTGATCTATTACCTCTTCTTTGAACCTCTCAAATGACCTCCAGCCGGAACTCCCGGCATCAACGGTAGTTGTAATTCCGCTGCGGAATGTGAAGCCATCCGCAACCGGATCACCAGGTCTCATGCTATGAAAATTGTGGGAATGTATATCAACAAGTCCCGGAGTAACATACAAACCGGTGGCATTTACTACCTGCTTTGCTGTTTTTGAGTCGATATTCTTTGCAACAAGGACTATCTTATCGCCGTTAATAGCAATATCCATAAGCTCATTGATATTGTTTTTGGGATCAATTACATGACCGCCTTTTACCAGTATGCTGTAATTCTGTGCCCGGCTTGAGAAAGCAAGGATGCTTAAGAAGATGAATATTATCTGCGGTATCCTTTTCATTTTTTTTTAAAATCGGGTAATCGTTTAATGATGTTAAAACTGATATTAGAATCCTCAGACTTATTTAGGCAGACTTATCTTCCAGATATTACCACCGGTAGCTCCATATTCTATAACAAATACATTGTTTTTTATCATAACTGCATCAGTAGCTCCATTAAAACCCTCTACTATGCGCTTAGTTTTTACAAAATAATTATCTGTGGCTTTATCATACGACAGATCCAGGTGCAGTAAATCAGCACCCTGGTCCGTAAATGGTTTCATCAGCGCTGATCGTGCCCCCAAAGAATAGCGGATAGTAAAACCATCGCCTCTCAGATCTTTGGATAGATTCTTCTTACTGTCAAAAAACAATGCGAGTGGAGAACTGTGCGGCGTAAAGGTGCTTACTGTTACACCAGTGAGGTCGCCATCCAGTATTTTCCCGGAATGTCCCCGATATTCATTGGCATCGGGCCCGAGGTTTTGTATACCAGGAGAAAACTTTACCCCTGCCGGAATTTTTGGAAAATCAGGGTCATTCCTGAAATATCTTACAGCCCAGGCATGGGCACTTCTGGGAATGAATGGATCGGTATCCGGATTTGGCTGCCAGTCAGGATATTGCTGGGGATTTTCAATTCCGCCAACGATCCATGGAAAACCATAATGATGGCCCTCTCTGATCCAGAACATATCTTCATTGTGATCGTAATCAGATGAATTCGATACACCATACAAATTCCCTGAGCCGTCAAAAGCAATATCATAGGCATTACGTATGCCTTCAGCAAAAATATAACCATCTGCTTTTAGCTTTGCTTCATCATCAGGAAGTAAAAGATCCTTTGAATCAATTGGGAATCTAAAAACCTTTGAAGTTAAAGCCCCATTTCGGGCATTAGGCCATGCACCATTGTTATCCTGTACTTCGCCATGGTCGGTACGCGCACCACTGTTCACAAAGATGTACTTTCCATCAGGACTTATCTCAAGGGCATTCCAGCCATGGTCAAACACAGTCCGGTTCGTGCCATACTCAGCCGTATTAAATACCACAGACATTACTGGCTTTTCATTTGGTTTAAGATCATAACGAACCATCAGCCCTTTGTTTCCAAGGCCATTGTTTACCCTGGTATTGCCAGTGAGAAACAAGGTGTTTTTATAAATTGCTGCTCCCTGCAGGCGCGGAATGCCATGGTCCTCAACAGAAAGGATTTTTTCTGCAACGGGATTTTTATCATGTATATTTTTTATTCTGTACACCTCCCCATCATAACAGGTAAAGTATACAGCCTTTGTAGATTCGTCGTATAATATGCGTACACTTTTGGGTGCTACAGCCATGACATGCTCAACTTTAATATCGGGTCTTAAAGCTACCGGAGGTACAATCGCTTTTGGAGCCCTCGTATTCTGAGCATTTAAAATTGCAGCAGAAAGTAAGAGTGTGGTTAAGAGTATTTTGCTGTAGAATGTGTGTTTATTCATTATTTATTTTCTTCTGATCTCAAATCATAAAAATGAGCAAATTCTTATTGTTTATTTGGATGGCAATGCAAATGTTACCATATATCCGGCAGGATTTTCAGAATCTCCACCTACAGAAATCGCTACATATTGTTTCCCCTTGCTCCAATAAGTTGATGGATTCGCATTTGCAATTCCGGGCAAAGTGGTTTCCCAAATTTTTTCACCTGTTTTTTGATTAAAGGCCCTGAATTTTCTGTCGCGGGTGCTGCCAATAAAGAGTAAGCCACCTTTCGTTAATAATGGGCCAGCCGAACCACTTGCTCCGGTTTCTGGTGTTCCTGGTAGCTGCCCTTCCGGCTGATTCCCGAGGGTGACTGACCATTCAAATTCACCGGTATTCAAATTAATTGCATGTAATTGTCCCCATGGAGGTTTGATCCCCGGACGACGCTGATTGTCTAAGAATTGACCATAAGCAGTTAAATTCAGGTATTTATCCTCTTTTGGAGTGCTGATTCCTGATTTATTGGCCAGTTCATTTTCTTGTATTTCTTTTAAGAAGCTTTGCTCTATGGAAGGACGCGCTGTTGAAGACTCTTTATCAAAGAGATATGAAATAATTGCTTCTTCTTTTCCGGCAATTACACTGGCGAAAGATGGCATTTTACCTCCTCCGCGTTTGATCTTATTCAATGCATCCTCACGACTCAATCTGGTTTCTATCGCTAAAAGAGAAGGGTTTCCGGATTCATCCCCATTTTTATCTGCCATATGACAGCTGATGCAATAGGTAGAATAAAGTGCTTTACCCTGATTAAAGACAGAAAGGTTGGCCGTTTCATTTTCTACTACTTTTTTCATCGTAGCAATTTCCGGAGAGTCATTGGACTTGACATAAATTATTCCATTGATGGGATCAACTGTACCACCTCCCCAACTTGAGCCTCCACGGCTGCCCGGGAGCATGAAAGTTCCCTGAAGAGCAGGAGGAGTAAATGGACCTTCATACCTGAATGCATTGAAGCGCATCATTAAGCTGTCATGAGAGCCCCTGGAATAATTGCTTATATCATCTTTTGTAACGAATTGTCGGGCATAAGGTGCCGGTTTTGTTGGAATGGGTTGTGTTGGCCATGCCTGCTCACCCGGAATATCGGATGCAGGAACTGGTTTTTCCTCGATAGGGAATAAGGGTTCTCCGGTATCGCGGTTAAAGGTGTAAATATAGCCCAGTTTCGAAGTTTGAGCCACTGCATCAATCTTTTTGCCATTATGCACTACCGTGATCAGGTTGGGTGGGGCTGGTAAATCATAGTCCCAGAGATCATGGTGAACAGTTTGAAAATGCCATCTATATTTACCTGTAGCTGCATCCAGTGCGACTACAGAATTTCCGAAAAGATTCATTCCAAGCCGGTCCTTACCATAATAGTCATAGGTAGGTGATCCGGTTGCAAAAAATACCATTCCCCGTTTCTGATCCAAACTCATTCCTCCCCAGTTATTGGCACCTCCTACATATTTCCAGGCATCTTTCGGCCAGGTATCATAACCAAATTCTCCCGGCTGTGGTACGGTATGGAATGTCCATTCCAGTTTCCCTGATTTGATATCATAGGCACGTACATGACCCGGTTCGGCACCGTACAATTCAGATACTTCATTTCCAATAATCAAAAGGTTTCGGAATACAATTCCAGGACTTGTTGGTATCACCGATATTTTAGCGGGATCGCCACGCATGCCAACATTCATGCTTACCCAGCCATTATTTCCGAATGAAGGGATAGGTAAGCCGGTCTGAGCGTTTAATGCAAAGAGTTTATCACCTGCGGTTAGCAGAATTCTTTTATCAGTTCCTTCTTCCCAATAAGTAACCCCTCTGCCGATGCCACCTCCGGCTTCTCCATTGAATGGATCAAATGCCCAGATTTGCGTACCTGTTGTTGCATCCAGTGCATAGGCTCTGTGCCTTGCAGACAAGGTGTACATCACACCATCTACAATGATTGGATTACTTTCACTGTTTCCACCCCGCGATCCGGCAGGAGCATCACTGAACTTGTGAGTCCAGGCTATTTCCAGATTTTGAATATTATTCGTATTGATTTGATCCAGTATTGAATACCCTGTTCCTTCAGCATCAGCTTTATAAACAGACCAGCTGCGATCAAGATTTACTTTTTTACCCATTTCCGGATAAACTTTACATCCAGTGTAAACCAGAATAGCAAAAAAGGAAAGCAGAAGAATTGGTCTTATGTTAAAGGATTTGTAAAGTTTTGCCATACAATAAATAATAATTGAGCTATCAAATTAAAAACAATTTGATAATATGTTGTACGGCTATTGAAAATAATACAATGATTATTTAATCCATCCGCGAGAAAATAACTTATTCAAGGGTAGCGTGTTAATGGCTTCATATTTTCAGATACTTTATTTTTATTTATCAGGCAGTGAAAAAGACACATAAGCATCTGCTGATTTAGTTCTCATTTTACCACCCCCACAGGCAATCACTACATATTGTTTTCCTTTGATACTGTAAATTGAGGGACTTGCATATCCTCCAGCCGGAAGTTTGGTTTCAAAAAGCAGTTTCCCGGTCTTTTTATTGTAGGCCCTGAACATTTCATCACTCGTTGCAGCAATGAATACCAGGCCGCCAGCAGTAACTACCGATCCTCCCCAGTTCTCAGTACCCGAATGTATACCCTTAGCTTTCATGTCCGGATGATCGCCCAGTGTTTCTTTCCAGACAACCTTGCCATTGTTAAGGTCTATAGCCTGAAGCGTACCCCATGGCGGACTTACTGCCGGGTATCCTTCGAGGGTTAAAAATTGCTTAATTCCTCCTAAACGATAGGGTACCTCATAAAATGGATGTTTCTTTTTCTTTTCAGCGATATACTCCTCTTTTTGCAGGGCTGCATTGTTGAGCAGGTACGATGCAATAGCAGTTTTATCGGCCTCGCTAAGGTTTTTGAAAGCGGGCATCATCCTTCTACCGGAACTGATCAGGTTTTGAAAATCTAAAGTTTTGTATCTATTGTTCAGATCAACTAAAGCCGGGAAATTACCTGAACCTTTAAGATCGGCACCATGGCAACCGCTGCAATTTTTGGTGTAGAGCGAGGTGCCAGCTTCAAGATTGCTTTGCCTTTTTATGACCGGCTTATCAATGCGATTATCTGCTATGGTAACGATCCAGGGTAATTCATTCGCATTGATATACATAATCCCTGTTTCGGGGTCCACTGATGGACCACCCCATTCGCCACCACCGGTGAGGCCAGGGAATACCAAAGTTCCTTCAAGACTAGGGGGTGTAAACATAGGTCCGCCTTTAAATGTGCGGAAGCGCTTGACAAGTTCCTGATAGGAAGAGTCCGGAATATTTTTATTGAGATCTGCCTCTGAAATCCCTTGTCTTGCAAATGCCGGTATGACTGTTGGGATGGGCTGAGTGGGAGAAGGTTGTTCGCCATCCAGATCAGAGTGTGCAGGTACAAGGGTTTCAACAATAGGGTAGACTGGCTTGCCTGTGACCCTGTCAAGGAGATAAACATAGCCTTGTTTACTTGTTTGTACAAGGGCGTCTATCGCTTTACCATCTTTTTTAACAGTTAACAGGGTGGGGGCATTTGGGAAATCCCAATCCCATAGATCATGGTGAATGGCCTGGAAATGCCAGATATATTTTCCGGTTTCGGCATTCAATGCCAAAATACTGTTCCCAAAAAGATTATCGCCTCTCCGTTTGCCCCCATAGTAATCTGCATTTGCAGTACCTGTAGAAGCATATAAAATTCCTCTTTTTTCATCCAGACTGAAGCCACCCCAGGCATTAGCACTACCCACAAATTTATAGGCTTCCGGATCTTCCCAGGTTTCATAACCCTTTTCACCTGGTGCCGGGATAGTTCTGAAAAGCCACTTCAATTCGCCCGTATAAACATCGTAGGCTCTGATATGCCCGGGAGCTGATTCTTCTTCTTCAGAAAGACTACTACCCATGATGATCAGATCCTTGTAGATCATGCCTGCTGATGTAGAAGTTACTCTCAGATCACTGATATCCCTGTTCATTTCCAGATTGTCATGTAATGAAATCCGGCCATCTTTTCCAAAGCTGCTGATAGGTTTTCCTGTTGAACTATTTATACAATAAAGGGATGATCCGGCAGTATAAAAAATCCGGTTTTCATTGTTTTTGCCTTTATGTACAGCAATCCCGCGACAAACATTCAAACCATAACTTTGCTTTCCGGCATTGTCAATAAGCATGCTTGCTGTTGGATCGAAAATCCATTTTTCTTTGCCGGTAGCGGCATCAGCAGCAAATAGTTTCAACTGAGGAGATGTGCCATACAGAACACCATCAATGATCAATGGGTTGGTTTGGATCTGACTTGATTTATCAGCGTCTTTGGTATGGTAAACCCATGCAACTTTAAGCTCCCCGACATTATTTGTATCAATTTGATTTAGCGGAGAATAGGCCTGCCGATCTTTGCCTCCAGCATAAACATCCCATTCCTTATTGCTCAGATTATTCTGGCAGGAATTGAGAGCAATAGATGTTAATATGCAGCAAAGAATTAATGACAGGGTATTTTTCCTTTGGGATGAATAGAATATCATAGAAAGATAGGCTTATTTGAGAGACTTAAATATTGTAGAATTTAACAGCATTATCATGGAACAATCTCTTTTGTTCTTTATATGGTCTGTTTTTGACGATCTCTTTTAGAATATTTACCCAGTTTTCAAGTTCACTGTCTTTTAAACACCACGGCCAGTCGCTGGCGAACATTACACGCTTCGACCCAAAAATATTAAGGCAATGGTTTATTCCAGGGGCAAGAGTTTCAGCAGATTTTGGATATCCTGAACTAACAGAGATGATACCCGAAATTTTGCAAACTACATTTTTGTTTTCTGCGACAGTTTTCATTGCAGCGATCCATTCATTCGCATCATGATTTGCTTTGCCACCTGTTATTGCAGGATCCAGAAAAGCTCTTGGATCAACATTGCCGCAATGGTTTACAAGAAACCTTGTGCCGGGACATGTCTTAATTAATTCGGCAACTGAGGGTAACCATGCGGGTGAAATAGTGAAATCCAGGCTCAGATTCAGTTTGCCCAGAACTTCTACGTTTCTGATCAATAGAAGGTCTTTCATCTCCGCAACCGATCTGAAGCCATACCTGATGCCCTTAATGTATTCAGAGCCTTTAAATTGGGCAATGTAGCTCTCGAAATCCGGGCTCATCAGGTTGGCACTGATTACAGCTGCTACCGTAGGATTGGACTTGTCCTTACACATCTCTATGGCATATAATGCTTCTTCATAACGTTTTGCAGCAGGTACACCAACTTCCATATAAACTGCTTTCACCATGTTGACATTTTGAACGGCATGCATATAGGCCTTCATATCATAATTTCCTGGAATCGGCGGGGATGTCCAGCTTTTTCCAAACCGAACCAGATCTGCAAGGTGCTGATGGGTATCAATTAAAGGAAGTGGTTTTGACGGATTTCTAAGGGTCTCAGAAAGCAAAGAACCTACGGGAAAAGAAGCTAATGCGAGGACTGATGTGGATGTTATAAATTTTTTTCTGTTCATTGCAATATCTGATCATTTTAAACATTTATGTCGACCTGAAAAGTACAGGCTTCAAAATCTTTATCCCTGATTATTAAGAATTTTCAATTTAATAAATATTCCAATAAATTTTCAGTTGAGTTGTAATTTTAGTTTAAGCCACAGCTTATTTCCCTGTATTTATTTTTTATTACTCCGAAATGTAATTTGGAAGCATAAATGTCAGACTGCACAAAGAACAAGGATTTTTTGGGAATTTTTATTCTCGGTATGCGGCATAGTGAATACCTAATCTAACGTGAGTTCGAAATATAAAATGATTCTGGGGTAAATTTAGATTGAAGATGTTCTATTATTTTAGAAAGCAGGGTCTGTGCTTCTTCGGTCCTGCCGGTCCCGTGTTCTGCCCTTATTTTTGCAGCAGATTTGATAAATATCATGAAATTCAGTATTACAAAAAAGGTAGAGCTGCCACGGGTTTATTTGGAATGGCAAATGGTCCTTTTGCCGGGCTGCCCGTCCCGATGAAAAACAGCTCCGGGTAAAATAAACCTTGCCGAAGGAGGTATCTTCCGGCTATTGGTAATCTGAAATAGAATGCGATTTCTTGCCGGAAATACTCCGGAGGAAAGGGCTGAACTAAGCTATAACACACAGGTATTGCTTTCCAAAATCAATTATTGTGGCTCCAGAGCCTTATTAGATCAATTATAACCGTATTTTGTATCCTTCCTTATACCGAACTCAGGTTAATCTAAATTCTAAAAAGGCTTAGCGTTAGTTTATTTTTCTCAATCTATCGCAACAAATTTCAAACAAACCGGTTTATCAACCATGATCTTCTGTCCGCTTGGACTAATTAAGCCGGATTTCTTATCCCGTTTAAAAATCATTATTTCATTACTCGCACTGTTGCCAACCAGAAGAAAATTTCCACTGGGATCTATTACAAAATTCCGGGGTGTGTTAATATTAGTAGTTTGGCGACCTGCATATTTCAAAATGCCATTTTTGGCGATCGAATAAATGACTATTTCATTAGCATCAGCCCGATTTGATCCATATAAAAATTTATCATCGGGAGAGACATGGATATCAGCAGCTTCAACTGTACCTTTAAATTCCGGTGAAAGCATCGTTATAGTCTGCTTGGTTTCCAGTTTGCCGTCTTTATAATCAAATCCAACAATCGAAGCTCCCATCTCTAAAATAAGATAGGCATACTTTCCGTTAGGATGGAAAGTTAAGTGTCTTGGACCTCCGCCCTTATTGACACTTGTAAAAGGTATTTTAGCGGGTATTAATGCTTCAGATGAGGCCGGGTTTATTTCATAAGTTTTCACCTGATCAATACCTAAATCTGCAGCAAGTAAGTAGTGTCCGTCAGGTGTTAAAACGACGGCATGAGCATGAGGTTTTGCCTTAGAATCGGAACTATCTTCATGTTGTATTTTTTGTATTTCAGGATTTAGAGAACCATTTTTTTCAACGCGTATTGCAGCTAAGCTACCTGAATCATAATTGGCTGCGAATACCAATTCTTTTGAATCATTTACAGATACATAGCAGGGACCATCACCGCCTGAACTGACACTATTTAAAAAGCCAAGTTCACCGGTTTGGGCATTAAAAGAAAACGCCTGAATTGTGCCCTTGTCAACTTCACTAACTGAGTATAAATTCTTTCTGTCTTTACTGACCGCCAGATAAGATGGATTTTTGATGCCGAGTGTTTTCGAACGAAAGCTTGACTGACCTGTTTTGGTATTAAAACTAAAAACATGAATGCCATTCGTTTTTTCCTTGTTTGTATAGGTACCTACGATGAGATTATAGTTCTTGCCTCTTTTCGATTGTGCATTTGCCGATAGAGTAAGCGAAATAAAGACTGCGAATAAAGCTATAGTTCTCATGTATTCAGGATTTTTATTTCAGATTATTAACGGATCTACTTTAATTGATTTAACCCGTTTTCTTTAATCTCAAATTAACAATTAAAATAACGCTATTGAAATTTTAGTGTTCCAAAATATTGGGGCAAATGAAATTGTGGTTTTGGATGAGTGATAGGCGACCAAGATGCATAATGAGGATTGGAAGTAATTTCGGCTATTTTGTAGAAGTTAGCTTTCCAGATAACACCTTTTTTGGGCCGGCTGATTTTTGAATAATTTTCGAGCATATTAAGCGGTATTCTATATTCTACAGTCCAGGTAAGTGGTCCCGAAATTTCGGGATCCACTATTTTGGGTAAGGAATGCCCGATTTCTATCTTTTTTATATCCCCAGGAACAGGTTTAGGACTAATGCGCGGATTGGGATTGTATTCAAGAAGTGGTGTTCCCCCGCAATTAACTTCCAGATTAAAAAAATTTAAGGGGAATTCAGCGTTTGGAGAAAAGAAGAATTCTACTGCAGAATCTTTCCAGACTGGTCCATTGATTTCAGTTGTTACGCTTCTGACATTTCGATCCTGAACATGAAAAATAACATATACATTTTCAGAATCATACATCATTTTTGCCTGTGCCAATGGGCGAAATTCGGGTTCCATACGAATGAAATTTATAATCTCAATTGATTTAACTTTCTTCCATTCAGGTTTATCCCAATTCCCATCTATTTTAATTGCATGCTTCAACCTTCCTATATTATAAACAGGAGAGAACGTTCCTGAATCCAGCCTGTTTACCTGAGCAATTGCATTAAAACCTGCAAATAAGATAATTATGCCTGTTACAGCTTTACTGAGCCTCATGCATGTAACTATTTGTAATAATCCCGGCTTTATCTTTAGCACATCACTATTTTTTCTTCCCGGCATTTCTGACAATGTTTACATCTGAGCTGGTAATTACACTTGCTTTATTCCCAAAATTCTGACGGATATAGGTTGCAATCGATGCAATTGCATGATCGTCCAGGAATCCTGCATGGGCGGGCATCAATCCATCCCATTTTTGTCCGTTAACTTTAATTTCCCCTTGCAATCCATTTAATATTGCACCAAGAAGTCTTGATTTATCACCGGTAACCCAATCTGAGCCAGCCAGTGGTGGGAAACGGTTATTATCTCCTTTGCCATCTTTCTGATGACAATTGGCACAATAGGTATCATATAATATACTGCCTGCAAGCATATCACCGCTTGGGAGTTTGTCTTTGATTACATCAGGCTCTTTTATATAAGATCTGCTTTTGCGTTTTTCCATTTTCGCCAACTGGTCTTCGCCAAATTTCTCCTTATCGCCTTTATACATGATCCGCCATATTTTTCCCTTATTCGACTCAGAAATATATAGAGATCCATCCGGGCCTGTTGATAGTCCCATCGGTCTGTAAACAGCATCGCTGGTATTTACTACCGTATCTATCCCGGTAAAGCCATCTGCAAAAACTTCTATTTCACCCTTTGCTTTTCCATTCTCAAATGGAACAAAACAAACGATATAACCAGCCTGAGGATAGGGGGAACGGTCTGTTGAACCGTGAAGCGCGACAAAGGCTCCCTGCTTGTATCTCTCAGGGAATTGATTTCCCTGATAAAACAGGATGTCCATAGGTGCCCAATGACCCGGAAAGCCTATAACAGGTACATCAAATTCAGCAGCTCTGCCAATTATTTTACCATCTCCACCATAACCTGGCTGCAAAACATTCTTTTTGAGTAAATGGTCATAATAAGCATATGGCCAGCCAAAGTCAGACCCCTCAGTTACTTTTAAAAGAGGTTCAGAAGGGAGTACAGCACCCTGCCATGCCGAATAAAGATCCGGGTAAATGGTATGAAAATTATCGATTCCATTCATTACTGCATATAAATGATCATCCAGCGGGTTCCAGGTCATTCCAACCACACTTCTGATGCCAGTGGCAAATTTATAACCATCCTTTTGAGTCTGATTGTTCTTATTTGCATCGAATCGCCAGATACCAGCATGATTTATCCGTTCTGGTGATGGGTCCAGGCCTTTGCCACCCGGTATGCCGATTGGGCCATATTTGCTGATATCCTGTCCGGCATCAGATGGGGATCCAAAAGGAACATACATAAATCCTTTGCTATCAAAAGCTAAAGGTTTTGTTGTATGCCAGTTCCTTGCCACATTAGTGTCCAGATCAGTAAGGATCACTTCGGTCTTGCTTGTAGGAACAAGTTCTCCAGGTTTCAATTTATTTCTCAATACCTGATTAACGGTACTGGTGTATAAATAACCATTGTGAATAGTAACACCAACTGCAGAGCTGCCAACATCTTTGTAATCGCCAAAATAGATGATAGAATCTGCCTTGCCATCATTATCCAAATCACGTAATCCAACTGTACCTCCAGAACGATCCATTGCACGGTTGAAAGTCAATTTGACATAAATGTCTCCATTATCGTTGACTGCTAAATGCCTGGCCTTCCCAATGCTGTCTACAACAACCAGTGCTTCAAAATTATCGGGCAAATAGAGACCTCCATTATCAGGATCTCCTTTAAGGGAGTTTTTAGAATTTTCGCATGAACTGAACAAAATAATTAACAACAAAAAGCTTGTTAAATGATGCCGGGAATTTAAAATTGGCGTAAGGAGTTGGTTTAGAAATTTCATTTTGACAATGATTAAATGTAATTGAAATGTAGACCGGAGTACATACCCGGGATTTCAGATTGAAATATAATGCGGGAAAGCAGTCAATTTTTAATTCATCCCGGATATTTTAAAATATCCGGGATGAATTAAGGGTTTTAATTTAATGTTTTACATCCCACCACAATCTTGTGGCAGCGTTATCCGGGCCACCCAACAGGGCTTCTGCTGCTTTTACTGCAGCGGCATTTCTGTCCCTGTCATAATTTAGGAATGGGATACGTCGGATAATCTTATTTGCAGGAACATCCGGGTTATCTGAATGTATCAGGGGATATAATTTAGGATATCCGGAGCGTCTGATAGATGCCCATGCTTCATGCCCTTCAGGAAATAATGCGATCCATTTTTGGGTCAGGATTTGTTCACGCTGTTTCTCTGGAATAGCAGAGAATTTTACCGGAATGTCCGTCAGGGCAGGAGTATTAAAGTACCCGCCCGGAGCTTTAGGTAGATTTGGGCTTTTTATATAATTATTGATCGCGGCATTATCAGTTATCCCCCATGTTCTGAGCGACATTTCTATTCCCTTTTCATACATTGCTTCGGCAGTGCCACCCATATTCCATCCATTTAATGCACCTTCAGCACGCAGAAAATATGCTTCGGCAGTGTACATCACTGTTGAAGGCGTTTTAAACATGCTGCCTGGAAGCAGAGCATCACTTGGTCCGGAGGTATTATCAGGGTCATTTGCCGGTGCAACAATTTCTGCCACATTCATTCCGTTTCTGACACCCGCATATTTACCGGTATTCACAGATGGAGCCCAAAATTTACTCATTCTTGGATCGTCATAACCTCCTAAAACACTTTCCATTGTAGAACTCATTCTGAATTCATTCCAACCGGATTGTCTGTTGTATCCGTTATAATTCACACCACCAACTTTAAGATAGGCATCGTCACTTAATTCAGCCATCGTTCCACCCGCCACTGCAGCTTCAGCTTCTGTTTTTGCCATTGCCGGTTCTACGTCAGATATTCTTAAGGCTAAGCGTAAACGCAGTGTATTCGCAAATCTTACCCATTTTCTATTATCTCCATTGTAAATAACATCTTTATCTCCATAAGATGGTTGAGCTATATTGGCGTTGAGTGCATCAGTTGCTTCTTTTAGTTCTTTAAAAAGATCCATATAAATACTTTTTTGAGAATCATAGGATACTACGGTGCTGTCGGAACCAATTTTTGAGTAAGGAATAGGACCATAATAATCTGTAGCACGGTGCATTACAAATACCTTCCATATCCTTGCTATAGAATTCAAAGCCTTCGTTTCAGGAGTCTTTGTTTCCTTTAATATGGACATTAATGGTGGAAGAGATTTTGTATAAGTAGCTATCCATTGCTCCTGAATCCACTCTTGCGCAATATTGTATCGGTCTGTAGGGTCGAATGTTGCAGTGATCGCTGAATATTGAGCAAACAAATCGGCAAAAAAGCCTTGAGCATACTGATACTCTGCTGAGGATCTGCCAGAATACATGGCCATGTATTGTGCATTTGTAAATAGCCCCTTAACATCCCCAGAGTTTAACGTTGTTAATCTTGTTGGATCTGTATTTAATTCCGAATAATTTTTAGTGCATCCGGAGCCAATTGCCAGGATCACTAGACTTAAGCAGAGATATACTCTGAAATGTGTTAATATTTGATGTTTCATTTCGTGCGTTTTTAATAATTATTTATCAAAAGAGGATTAGATTGTCAAAATGACACTTTCAGGTTCAGACCAAAATTGCGGGTTGTAGGTAAAGCTGCATATTCTAAACCTCCGCCATTTAAACCTCTGGTTACCTCCGGATCTATTGGTGCATCTTTTTTGAAGAAGAATAAATTCCTTCCAACTAATGATAATTTTGCACTTTTTATAAACGGATATTTACTTATTAATTTATCACTAAGCTGGTATCCTAATGTAAATTCACGCAATCTGGTATTCGTTGAAGAATAACTGTAAAAACCTGCAGAGGGATATCTTCCTCCTATTAATCCAAAGTATTTTTGTGAAGCAATAGAGGTTGCATTTTTTGTTCCGTCTTGTCTGTAAGCGTCCAGTACAATACCTCCTTCACGACCTAAGAGAGAGTTTTTTGAATGGCCATATGCATCAATTAATGCTTGTGTGCCACCAATCACTGTACCTCCTTGTCTGTGATCAATTAAAAAACTCATGGAAAGATTTTTAAATGAAAATTCATTTGAAAAACCGAGCATATAATCAGGGTTATAATTCCCAACAAATTGATCCAGACCGTCAGTCAAAATTGGTGTGCCGTCATTTTCAACCAGCTTTCTTCCCTGAGCATCCGCTTTCCATCCCCTGACATACATATCACCATAGCTACTTCCTTCGTCAACTTTGATCAGATAAACATTATCACCTTCTCCAATAACAATTGATTTTATCGTTTCAGTAAGTTCCTTGACCTTGTTATTGTTTTTAGAATAGTTCAATCCCATATCCCATCTAAAGTTTTTACCTGCAATTGGAGACACATTAGCAACAAGTTCAACTCCATGGTTTTGGATTAATCCGGCATTAATATATTTCCGGTCAAATAATGAAGCTGCGGGTAATCCTATTAATAAAAGTTGATTCTTGGTTTGGGTATTATAGTAGGTGAAGTTCAGACCTAATCGGTTGTTGAAAAATTTCCAGTCTAAACCGGCTTCATACGAAGTGGTCAATTCAGGTTTATAGGTTCCCAATGACTGAATATTGGGTGTAATAATTGCACCCCCGATACCCACTGAGTAATAGTTTCGGTCAAGATATTGAGTCCCACCATAGCCCGAATTTGCCATTGTCAGGCTGGCCTTTCCATATGAAACCCATGACGGTAGTTTAACCATATCTGATACAATTGCGGATAAACCAACTGATGGATAGAAGTAAGATTGGCTTTGCTCAGGTAGTGCAGATGACCAATCATTTCTGGCTGTGACATCTAAATACAGATAGCTATTATATGCAAAAGTCGCAGTACCATATAGCGATTGAACACGTGGAGTTCTTCCATCAGCCGTTGTAAAGAATGGTGACTTCGCATTGTGCATATAGAAAAAATTCGGTTTATTTAATCCATTTGCACTACCGCTAATGCTTTCATATTTACTTTCTTGTAATGAAGCTCCTAAATTTCCTGTAACATCGAATTTCTTTCCAAGGTTGCGCTTAAAGGATAATAAGGCATCTACATTTATCCCCTGACTTCTGTTGGTGCTATAATCATAGTTTGATCCAACCTGGCTGAAATAGGAATCTGCATATACTTTTCTGTCGTTGTTTTGAATAGTCTTATCGATACTACCACGAACCTGAAGATTTAACCAATCATTAAATTCATATTTTGCTGAAACCAAACCAAGAATACGATCCCTTTTTTGGTAGTAATTTATTCTGTTTAATGCCCAATAGGGATTCACCAGAACTGAAGAGCCAGGTAGCCAATAGCTTTGCTTTTCAGTACCTGTATTATCAGTATAGGCGTAGTTTTTCATTTCGTCCAAAGGAATAGATGTAGGGGCGCTAAAAATTGAAGGTAATACATAGCTTCCACCTCCTCCCGGAACTGGCCGATTATCTACATCTTCAAAAATATAGCTCATTTTGGTAGACACAGAAAGTCTGGATGAGATTTTATTATCTGTTTTAAGATCTACATTATGGCGTGTAAGGTCATTGTTTGTAAGGATACCCTGTGCCATTGTATTTCCATAAGAGAAATAGGTTTGCATTTTTTCACCACCTCCGCTAACACTGAGTGTATTGTTGAATGTATGGCCGGTTCTGAAAAAATTCTTTAAATTATCTGGTTGTCCCAGTAAGGGAACACTTTTTCCATTCCAAAGAGTAACCGTTTGTCCTGTAGCTTTTGGACCCCAGCTTCGTTCTGAATTCGAGCCATAAATCCCGGCATCTCCCTGTCCATATTCATATTGCAATTCTGGCAGTACAGATGCCTTATCCATACCCAGTCCGCTAATGAAGTTAACTACTGTCTGATTTGCTTTCCCCCTTTTGGTGGTAATAATTATGGCTCCATTTTGCCCCTGACTACCATATAATGCTGCAGCAGATGCACCTTTAAGGATTGTCATACTTTCAACTTCGTCCGAGTTCAGCATCCCAACGTTCCCACTTAAAGGGACACCATCAATTACATATAAAGGTTGATTACTATTAGTTATGGATCGATTCCCACGTATTAAAACCTTGGAATCACCACCCGGTCCGGTTGCATCTTTTGTTATTGTAACACCTGCAACTTTCCCCTGTAATGAATTGATTAAGTTGGTCTCTTTTGCTTCATTCATCTTGTCGCCTTTGATGTTTTGAACAGCATAAGTCAGTGATTTGGCTTCCCTTTCAATACCAAGGGCGGTCACTACAATTTCTCCTAAAACCTGAAGATCTTCACGCAGGATAATATTTAATGTAGTTCTGCTATTAACTGCAACTTCCTGGGGAAGGTATCCCACATAACTGAAAATCAAAATATCAGTATCAGAAACATTTAGTGTATAATTTCCCTGCAAATCAGTCGCTGTTCCCAAAGCGGAACCTTTGACACGAACACTTACTCCGGGAAGTGACTCACCTTTTGAATCGCTTACCTGCCCTTTGACTGTAATTGGCGGCGCATTCTCAATAAGTGGAGTAATGTCTGTAATCCTTGGCTGCTGAAAGAGAAGAGGTTTTCTTTTAACTATTACAATGTTGTCATTAATTGTATAAGTCAAAGGCTGATCAGTGAAACAGCGGTTAAGTACACTTTCAACCGTTGAGTTTTTGAATTTTACATCCACAGGTTTTGCTTCTTTCAGCATGGCTGCGTCATACACAAATTCATATTTACTTTGGCTGCTTATTGACCAGAATATCTGTTCAAGAGTAGCGTCTTTCTGAGATAAAGTAATCTTTTGAGCATACCCTGCGGCACTGGCCTGGAGTATGGTAAAGATCATTAAAACAATAGAAAGTTTCATAATCAGAAGTAGTTTATAGGCGGTGGAATATTGCACACTGCATATCCTATGAGAAGGAATTTTCATACATTTGTATCGTTTAGGTTTATAAGTTTGTCGATATCACGTTATTTATAAGCGGGTAGGCCTGAAACTGTCCTAAAGACAGATTTGAACCGGTGCGTTCGTAGCGCTCCGGTTTTTTCAATTACCCCTTTTTTAGTATGGGTCAGGGCATAACTACTATCCTCCTTTCTCTCCCCTTAGAATCACCGGGGATAATTTTAAATCGTATTGAACCAGTTGAT
This sequence comes from Daejeonella sp., assembly GCF_030684675.1. Lineage (GTDB taxonomy): Bacteria > Bacteroidota > Bacteroidia > Sphingobacteriales > Sphingobacteriaceae > Daejeonella. The sequence continues at coordinate 36,250 of NZ_JAUXXZ010000058.1, forward strand.
TCCAGAATTTCAAGCACCTCGGATACATTTCTTGTGCGGGATATTTTTCCGCCAAAAACTTTCTCAGGAATAGGCCCCTCGTACTTTACTTCCAGATTATACCAGCGGGATATTTGTCTCATTATACTTTGGATATCCTCGTTTTTGAACATGAAATAACCTTCTTTCCAGGCTGTAACCTGAGTGACGTCAACAGAGGCTACATCGATGTCTCCATTTTTAACTCTTGTTTGTTGGCCGGGTGATATTACTTTGCTTTTATTTTCTTTAATAATTCTAACAGAGCCCTCAAGTAAAGTAGTATTTGTACTGCTTTCATCGGGGTATGCCATTATATTGAAATGAGTTCCTAAAACTTCAACTATTTGACTACGATTGATCACCCTGAATGGCATTTTACTGTTATGTGCAACTTCAAAATAAGCTTCTCCGCTTATTTCAACCTTTCGTTCATTGCCGCTAAATCTCACCGGGTAACGTAATGATGAAGCTGAATTTAACCAGACTTTACTTCCATCAGGCAAGACTACCTGATATTGCCCGCCAGGAGGTGTTTCGATGATGTTATACGAAAGCGATTGAGAAGAGTTTTTTGAATTGGATATGCTGTAAACCAATTGCCCATCAGCGGTCTTACTAATCTTTATACCGGATTGCTCAGCAAGCTGGCCATTTTCAGCATCAGTCAGACTGATCTTGCGACCGTCAGCTAAGGTTAAGGTCGCAATATTGCCACCGGGGGAAATATCATTTTGTGCTTCTGAAATCACATGTTTCACCTTAGACTTCTTTATATAATCCAGATAAAACAATGTTCCGATTGAGATAATGATGATAATAGCTGCTGCGGATATGACTCGCGGCCAAAGGGTATGTAGGCTGGATGTGCTTATTTCAGCGGCTATTTTCTTGCGGAATTCTTTCTTTGCAGCTTTTAGGTCGGTTTCTGTAAGCCCAGTTAATTCATCTTCATTCAGGTGATGAAACCATTTTTGAAGAAGTAGTTTTTCTCTTGGACTACATTTCCCCGACTTGTATTTTTCAAGCAATTCCTTTGCTTCCTTCATGAGCTTCAAAAGACTTTATTCTCTTTATACTCCTAAGACGGCAAAGCTAGTATTGGGTAGGTACTGGGAATTTAAATAAATTTAAAATTTATTTAAAAGCAACATAATCAGGAATGTGATTAACCCCAAACGTACACGAAGAATACGTAATGCTTTTTTAATTTGAGTTGAAACGGTTTGCTCAGATATGTCCATCAGATTTGCTATTTCTTTATGGCTAAGTTTGTCCTTCCGGCTTAACTGAAACACTTCTTTCATTCTTGGTGGAAGTGCCTGAATTTCTTTTTCGATCAGATTTTTTAAATCGTTTTCGCGAATCAGAAAATCTGTTTGAACTCCGGCATCTTCTATGAAATTTTGCAATGATGCCAGGTATCTTGCTTCAACTTTTTTATGCGAAAAAAGATCCAGGGCTTTGTTACGAACTGCCGTGAAAAGATATGATGGAAGAGAAGTTTGCATTGAAAAATCGAAGCGCCTGGTCCATAATGCGGTCAAAACCTCATGGATAATATCCTGTGCTTCTTGTTTATTATTCAGCTTTTTATGAGCATAGCTATAGAGCAGGCTATGGTAACGTTCGTAAATTTCGGTAAAGGCCCTTTCATCCCCTTCATGCAAAAGAGTTGTCAATTCCTGATCGGACAGTGTTTGATAATAGGACATTGATACTATAGGTAGACGATCAAAACGAAAGACTAATATAGTAATAATGTAAAAATATATACTCAGAGGATTTTAGGAAAATGAATTAATTTGATAAGGTGATGAAAAATCTGACAAATGAGATCATAAATGGATATTTTTTTTTAGTTTTTATTTTCTTTTGAATATAAAAGTTAAAAAAATGAGATATTTCTAATCTACCAGGTCCTTTCCTTCAACAATTCCTGCATTTCTGCCTGAGAATAGGGTAATTTACCAGGGTTGGCACTAATCCACTTCGCAAAATCGGCTTCAATTTCTGCTGTCCAGCGGTTATCAATCTGGCCGGAGGTATATTTGCCTTCTTTTAATCGGATTTGCCCAAATTCATCCCTTACCAGAATCAATTCTCCAACTTTTACTACTTTTTCGGCAAGGTGAGGTGGAATAAAGGCAACACCATCCAGATATCCCAAAATTACATCTCCCGGCAAAACAGTTACCGGGCCAATCCGGATGGCCACATTTACGCCTTTAAGCATCATTTCTGTCTGGTGCGAAGGATGATCCCCCCTGATAAAGGAGGTAAAGCCGGGCATAGCTTCAAGATCCCTCAGATCTCTTACCGCACCATTAAAAACTACACCATTACCTGATTTGGCCAGAATTGCAGTTCCAAGGTTACTTCCGATTATCGGACCATCCACTACCTTGCCATAAGAATCGGCCACATAAACATCGCCTTTGCTTAGCATATCGATAGGCCAGGAAACCATATCACCAATCCGGCCATCTGCCTTGCCCTCTTTTTCGAGATGTTCCCTTACTTCTGGTCTGATGGGCATGTATTGTGCAGTTAATGCCCGCCCAACTAATACCTCTCCCGAGTGAATATTTTTCCAGTTACCCTCATATTGGTGTAAATAGCCTGCTGCCTTAAGTACTCCCCATGCCTGTTCCAACGGGACTCTTTTCATCCGTTTGAGCAGGTCATCTGATACTTTTGGCCTTCCATCAGGAAAGCGTTCTCCCGTCCATTTCGGGGTAAGCTCAAACATTTCCTGCTGGCTAATAGTTAAGTTCTGTGCCTGAATTGATGTAGAAAGCAATATGAATACTGCTATGATCTGTATTTTTAAAAATGCCATGGATTAGATAGTTTAACCGATTATTATTTACACTTTTTACATTAAATGATTGTTAATAGTTTTTAATACAGCAAGGATTCAATGGTGTGGGGCTTACCGTTTTTAATTGCTGTTCTGACCTTCATGGCATCCTGAATTCTTTTTAGTGGGTCTCCATCTACAATGATGAGATCGGCTAGTTTTCCTGCTTCTATGCTGCCCAAATCCTTGTCAACTCCGACTACTTTTGCAGCCTGTATGGTTGCCGATTGCAAAGCCTTGAAAGGAGATAGTCCTGCATCAACATACACCCAAAGTTCCGAATGGAGACTGCTGCCGAATGGCGCAAATGGTGCATCAGTCCCAGCGGTAATACTTCCCCCGGCATCAGATATCGCTTTAATTGTTTTTAGCAGTGCCTTATAATTAGCATCTGCTTTTGGTGTTCTCAGCGAGTCGAACTTGTTGGTTTGGGCATACAGACCTTGTAGAAATTCAGGTGTAAGGAATTTCCTGTTCCTTTCGTCATTTAGTAATTCATCATATTGTTTAGCCAGTCTGAAATATCCTGTTCTTAAGCATGCCGTTGGGGTGATATTGATTCCTGATTTAGCAACCAGTTGAACCACATCCTGGTAGCTTCTGAAATTAGCATCAAGAAGCATTGAATAACCTCTTCGGCTGGTTCCTGAAAGATGTTCAATAGCGTCAACATTGTATTTTGTGGCAGGATAAAGTTCATGAGAGGAGAGCGGAATGCCAATTTTATGGGCACCTTCAGTAAGGACTTTTTGAATGGAATCAGGCATTCTGACATAAGTCTTGATCAGACTATAGCCAAGTTTTTTAGCCCTTTCCAATTCCATTCTGATGTGATTTGCTTCGGTTACGCTATTTGCCAGTCCATAAGCTATGCGTGTACCATCGGTTAATCCACCTGTAAAGAACAGTCTTGGGCCGGGACGAACACCGCTTTCCCAGGCCTCTTTACGTTCAAGCGCATCATAAGGATCAGCTCCCGGCTCCCTGACTGATGTGATGCCATAAGACAGCCAGATCTTACCGAGTTTTTCGCCAACATTTGAACTTTGATGGGTATGCATTTCGAAGAGTCCTGGCATAATTACCTTGCCTGAGGCATCGATAATTTTAGTGCCGGGTTTATGATTTTGATGGGGCTTAATGTCTCTGATCCGGTGCCCCTTAACATAGATATCCATATTTTCCTGGTAAGTGCTGTCTTTACCATTAAATACCTTACCTGCATGGATAATATATTCTTCAGTAGGGATCTCGGTTTTCCATTTTAAGTCAATAGCTATTTCCTTTACTTTTCCGCTGTTTACATCGATCTGCTTTAATTTATCAGTGGCGATATAAACTATGGTTTTTGAATCTCCGGTCCAGCTCAGGTTATCTGCAAGTTCATCAGTGAGTTTTCTCTCTTTACCAGAAATTTCACCGTTCATGTTTACCGGAATAGTCCAAAGCGTACCATCTTTTGTATAAGCCATGGTTTTTCCATCCGGTGACCAGGCCGGGCCATTCTGGACACGCATTCCAAGTGGCTTGTCTGAATCAGGGCTAACCAGAATAGTGGTGTCTTTTTCAAGTGATACAAGCATGAAGTTATTAAAGCCTTCCCGGAAACGGGTGGAATGAGCTTTTAAGGCCATCATGGCCACTGTTTTACCATCCGGTGACCAGGAAGGTTTGCTGGGTACCCAAACCGTTTTGTTTGCTACTTTAACTTCTCCACTGGCCACATCGGCAATATGCAGAATGCCATAGCCCCATTTCTTCATGTAGTTCTGGGTATAATAGGCAATTTTTTTACCATCCGGAGACCAGGTAGGGTAGGATGTATCTTCTATGATTTGTTTGGAAAGCAGGCGACTCTGATTTGTTTTCAGATCGTGTAACCAAACATTCATGATGCCTCCCCGATCAGAAATATAGGCCAGAGTATTGCCATCAGGCGACCAGTCGGGTTCCAGATCTACAAAAGAATCATTGGTCAGCTGTATAAGTTTACCATCAATTTCCTGGATAAAGATGTCGCCTTTGGCTGCAAAAGCTATTTTCTTTCCATCATCAGATACCACCGGACTTGCAATTCCCAAGGCTTTATGATCTTCTGTATTATCAAAATCATATTTTTTCTTTTCGTAAGGCTTGCGGTTGAGGGTAAAAGTAGCTTCAAAAGGAATAGTTTCAATCGTGGATTGTCCGATTATCCTTTTTCTGATATGCCCATCGGCTGTATAAATTAGTTTGTTGTCAGATGCCCAGTTAATCCGAAAAGGGAACAGATCTTCGTCCCCGGTTGATATTTGTTCAGTACTGCCATCATTCAGGTTAGCCAGATAAATATAACTTGTATTTTTATCATCAAAAAGCATTGTTTTGCCGGTGAAAGCCACATAGCTTAGCTTGCTGTCATCAGTATTCCAGGAAGGTGCAGCAATACGCATAGCTTCAGGGACGGCCAGTTTTTCTGTTCCGTTTTCAAGAATATAAATACCGGATTCATCCCTTTGTGAAACAAAAGCGATTTTGGTTCCGCTGTTTGAAAAGGCAGGATTTGAATCATTTGCCTTATCGGTTGTGAGTTGGTTAAGCTCTTTGCTCGAAAGATCGATTTTCCATATATCGTAATTTCCACTTCTGTCAGAAGAGAATACGATTGATTTACCATCAGGCGACCAATCCGGTTCCCTGTTATCCGATGTGCCAGAGGTTAATTGCGTTAAATCTGAGCCATCCTTGTTGATTGTCCAGATATGATAAGTACCATCCCGGTAGGAGTGAAAAACAATTTTTCCCCCATCCGGTGACCAATCAGGTTCCTGAGAATCTCCCATTTCATCGGTTACACTTTTTGCTTTTCCACCTTCAACAGGGATAGTCCATATTGTGCCTTGAAGACTCATTGCTAAAGTCGACTGGTCGGGTGACAGGGCAGCGGCCATATTGGTGCCTTCTGAAACAGTAACTTCAATTGCATCATTTTTACAGGATGTAATGAGGAAGCTTAAAACAAGAATATAGCTCAGGAATAGAATTTTTTGTTTCATCGGATTATGCGAATTTATAAATGGTAAAAACATATTTTATCGATTAAGGGTATGTATAAATAGGTTTAAATCAAATTTTATGATTTTGCTTTCGCTAATATTGCCTGCATACTTACAGGTACTCCTCCCTGCCTTTTACTTTCATCTGCCGCTTCCATAAATACATGTATTGCCAGAGTTTCTTCTATGTTTATGGGACTTATTCCGGTTTTGAAGAATTTTAACATGTCTATTACCAGTGGACGGTGACCAACATCATTAAAAGAACCAGCCGGGAGGATTTCGTTTAATCCATAGGCAATACCGCTATGTGTAACTTTCCCTTTTCTGATTCCCCTATAGGTTCCGATCCGGTCATTGTCCCAGATTCCGACTACATGATCCGTATTCAGAGTATGTTTGCGCTGTACGGTATGGCAGTCTTTGCCCATAATAGTGAACAGAATTTCAATTCCGTGAATTCCATACCAGTAAAAATCAGGGTGTGTTGGTTCAAGAGGACAGCCGCTGTAAGAATCTGCTCCCATAATATCACCGATCGAACCATTACGGGCGGTCTGAGCACCTTTTAAATATCGTGTTGGTGAAGAGGAAAAAATGGGGCAATTATATTTTTTTGCAGCATCTATAATTTTAATTACATCCTTTAATGATGCTGCGAAAGGTTTGTTGATGAACAGTGGTTTACCAGCTTTTATTACTTGCATTGCCTGTTCAACGCGCGGATGACCGTCGAATGTCATCAGCATAACGGCATCTACCCTGGTTAGTAAAGCCTGAATAGAGTCTACCAGTTCGACTCCATTTTCTTTCATCTTCCCAACATAGGTTGGGATTTGTTTTATACTGGATTCTATTTTTTTACTTCCATAAGGATAGGCTGCTGTAACCCTGAATCCTTCGAATGAACTATCCCAAAGGGGTTGTACAACATCGTATCCCGGTCCGGGAATGTTGTTGATATGGCTGATAATCATAGTCACCTGTGAGGTATCGAGCCCGATTATTCCAATCCTGATCATTTTTTGTGATTGATTATTTGCCAAAACTTCAATCGGATTAATAGATGCCAAGCCTGCTCCTGCGATTGCAAGACCAGATATAAATTTCCGCCTGTCTATAGATTTCATAGCTTATTATGAAAAGGACTTAAATTGAAATTATTATGAAATGTGCTTATAATTTATGTATTTATTCTGGGGATCTTCAATAGATTACAAGGTGGGTAATTTCAAATTCTCGCTCTTACCTGTAATATGGGAGGGAATTACATCCGGATTGATTGTGTTTACGTCCGACTTGAATAAACTCAGAGACTCCAGTTCGATGGTGCTTGCACCCACTCCCGTAATGGATTTTAAAAGGGTAAATCTTCCCATTTTGGTTATATATTTTAATATTTCTGCTTCCTGAATAAGATTTAGCAAAGGATAAAGCGATTTATATGCTTATCAGTATATCCATATACCATTTGTGAAGTATCATTATTAAGACTTATATCAAATCTATCTTACCCGACTTCATTATCCTGCTACTTTCATTTTTATTTATAATACTATCTTCGATAAGATGTATGAATTTGCCTAAGACTCAAAGTATTTATCATCAACTTAATGAATGGGCATTTTTGCAAAAAGCAGTAATTTGCATAACTTTACATGATTTAGGGTGAATAGAATATTACTTAAGTTGAGTTTTTAGCCCCCTTTATTTTATGTCCGGGAACGCTGCAACGTTTCCGGATTTTTATTGGGCCTTTTTTTGGAAGTAGATTTATGGGTCCATAGGCTATGATTTTAAGGTAAAACAATAATTTTTTTCTCTTCAATTTTAAATTTTACTCCGCTGAGTTCAAGCATCTTTAAAACTTGTGATAGCTTTGAATCTCTGGAAATATAACCTCCAAAATGCTTTTCAGGCACCAAGCCTTTGTATTCAACCGAAACATCATACCACCTGCTTATTTGATTCATCACTGTGCGCATATCAGTATCGTTGAATTGGAACAAACCGTTTTTCCAGGCTATATTTTGTTCTACATCCGCAAGACTCTTGCTGAGTTTTGCACCTTCATTTGAAACTACTTGTTCACCGGGTTTGAGAACAATGTTACTATTGAGATTACTTACATTGACAGAACCTTCTATGAGTGTAGTAGCACTATAGTTTTCATCAGAATAGGCCATCACATTAAACTGGGGCCCGGTCACAAACACATTCATGTCATTAGTCTTTACAATAAATGGTTTATTGATATTTTTGGCAACCTCGAAAAATGCTTCTCCGGTAAGTTCTACATTTCGCTCCCTGCCACTAAATATTGCAGGAAAACGAAGGGAAGAGACTGAGTTTAGCCAGACTTTTGATCCATCCGGCAAGATGATCTGATACTTACCCCCTTTAGGGGTTTCAATTGTGTTAAAAAGAGCTGTTTCAGAGTTATTCCCTGCCATTTCTGGCATATCATAGATAATGGATCCGTCTGCAGCCTTGCTGATATTTATTCCTCCCTGTTTGGCAATAGTCCCATTAACAGCATCGTCAAGTACAATTTTGGTTCCATCTGCAAGGGTTAAAACGGCTTTGTTTCCACCAGGATTTTTGTCGTAAACCCTTGGTCTTGTTTCTTTCAGAACCAATTTTGTTTCGTTTGTGTTAAAAAAATTGCTTCCAAAACTGATTGTGATTAAAACTGCGGCTGCAATTGAAGTCCCCCAAAGAATGATTCGGGAGATTCCGCTTTTATTTTCAATACCGCTCATTTCACTTATTTCATACCACATCTGAATCTTTTCAGCGGTAAAATCGTCCTGGTCCTGATCTTCGTTTAAAGTTTGTTTGGATGACTCCGATAAGTACCATCGCTCCACCAAGGCCTTTTCCTCAGCTGTGCAATTGCCTTGATTATATTTTTTTAGGAGCTGTTTGGCTTCCAGTCCGGTCATAACTATTGTTTAATTTATGATAAGACAATTTAAAGGGGGTCAGGTAGTAGGGAAATTGAAAATAAATTTCTGAGGTCCGAAACGAGGTATTATAACTGTGAGATACTGCTTACGAGGCTAAGGTAGATTGTAAGGATAAGAATAAAAATATTTAGCCTTAAACGTAGAATTTTAATTGCATTGTTGATCTGCTTTTTAACTGTTTTGTCAGAAATCTGTAGCTCCTCAGCGATTTCTTTGTGCGTACGGATTTTTTTACGGCTAAGTTCAAAAATCTCCCGCATTTTAGACGGCAGGTTCTGAATCTCTCTTTCAATTGCAATTGAAAGATCTTTTGCACTTAATTGTTCAAGAATTGAATTCTGATGATGGTTTGCGAAATTACTTAATGAAGATAAATAGTTGTTCTTAACCTTATCATGCCTGATCAGGTTAATTACTTTATTTCTTGCGGAAACATAGAGGTAAGCAGCAATGTTGGTTTCGGGTTCTATTTGTTCAACATTTAACCAGAGGTTTGTAAAAAGCTCCTGAACAAGATCTTTCGTTTCATCCTTATCGCCTGTCATTTTGAGTACATGATGGAACATAAGCCCCCAGTATCGCTCATAGATTTCAGCGAAAGCTTTTTCATTACCCGACCTGAGGAGGCCCAGTAACTCACTATCCTTAAGGGAATTATAGATACTCATTTTAAGTTAACCTCAAAACGAATATAAGAAATTTTGGTTTAAGTTTATCGAAGTCTGAGGTCTGAGACCTGAAGTCCGACCTCAGACCTCATACTTCAGACATCAGGAAAGGCTATTTCAAAGCTTCATTAACTGCCCTGCCAATATTTCCATTCGGTTCCTGAATACGCAGGATTCCGCTGATGGTAGGAGCGATATCGGTCATGTTATATGAATTGTTTGTTTTTCCCTGTTTGATACCCCAACCCATGAAAACCATTGGAATATGAACGTCGGCAGGGTTCATAGTGCCATGGGTTGCTCCGGTAGACCGTGGTGATGAGCCTGAATACCATGCCGGTTCAAGTACAATCTGAATTACTCCGCTGCGATCAGGATGATATCCGTTTATTATTTTTTCTTTATAGACTTCGGGAATTGTAGCATTCTGAGCATTTGGGATATCAACTACAAAAGCAACACCTTCCTGCTTTTTCAGAAATTCCATTGTGATCTTCTTAATTGCTTCTTCGTTTAATTTATTTGTTTCTATTACTGAATAGTTAAAACTAACTGCGTAATTACTAAAACTTAGTGCAATATTTTTCACCTTAAACCCGGCCTCAAGCTGCTTATTTAATTCATTTAAAACTGCAGAACTAGGAAAGACTCCGGCACTGATTTTATTGTCATTTAAAAACCCTGCATTATGTTGAGCGGCATGATCGGCTGTTAGAAATACAGTATAATTCCCTTTTCCGACCTTTGTGTCAAGATAGCTAAAGAATGTTGCCAGATCACGGTCAAGTCGCAGGTAAGTATCTTCAACTTCAACAGAATTTGGACCGAACTGATGTCCAATATAATCCGGAGAGGAAACACTGATCGCAAGAAAATCTGTGATCGCATCGGCTCCCATTGCTTCATTTTCAACTGCGGCTTTTGCCAGATCCAGAGTCAGGGAACTTCCATAAGGAGTACTGGTTAACAGACCTAATCCGCGGCTCAGCATTTCTGAAGTTTTGACGGGAAGTGTTGAGGTACTCATCCCCGGAAATTTCCCTTCGTAAGGAACATCATCCTTAGTGCTTTGAAGGTAGGTTTCAATTGGATAAAGTGTATTCCAATCCTGCTTCAAATATTTTTCGGGATATTTTTGTTCATTGAACTTTGTAAGCCAGACAGGAAGCTGCTTCATATAATAAGTGCTTGTAATCCAGTTTCCGGAACTTCCATCGTACCAATATGCTGCATTGGCGCTATGCCCGCCGGGAATAATGGAACCGCGGTCTTTTGATGCAATGGCGATAACTTTAGATCTGAAATTTGTAGCAAGTCTGAGTTCATCAGTCATACTTGTTACCAATAAGTTCTTTGGAGACATCTTACCGGCTGATACTGAATTACTTCCTACAGTAGCCACTGTTGAATCCGCAGAGCAATACATGTTTTGTCCTGTAGCCTGGATAATCCAGTCATTGCCGGTGATACCATGGATCGCAGGAACAGAACCCGTATAAACTGTTGCATGCCCAATCCCGGTAACACTGGGTACATAATTGATGTATGCGTTTTCGCATGAAAATCCTTCGTTCAGCATTCGCTTAAATCCACCATTCCCATAACGCTCATAGAAACGATATAAATAATCCCATCTCATCTGATCTACCATTAATCCTACTACTAATTTTGGGCGGGGTAAATTGGTATTTTTGACTTGTATTTGTGCTTTAGATTGTTGTGCATTTGTGGTAAGTGTTGCAAGCACTAGAAAAGTAAAAATCAGAAATTTTATTCTCATTGGATTTGGGATAAATAATTAATATGGTTTTTGCGCAGGATATTGCGGTTTTTGTTTAATTTTTGTTAATCTGTTGCTATATTTTCACGGCAGCAAATATCGGTTTAATAAATAAATCCATTTGTAAAAATATACAATAGGCTAAAAAGAATAATGGGAATTATTAACAGGATTTTTCACAGGAGAGGAAATTAGATGAGGTAATAAATAAATTATTTCAGGATGGCAGTACTTTCTTTTTTAAGCTGCACCTTATCCATGATGACATTACCTATATAGGTAGCTCCTGTTTCAACCTGCAACGAATTTGTATGAAGTTCGCCAAGAATATTACCTGAACTTTTTATGTCAATAGAATCTGCGGTAACACTTCCGTTAACGGTACCAAAAACTACAATTTCCCTGGCTTTAATATTTCCCTCAATTATTCCGTTCTCGCCAATGATTAATCCCTCGCCAATAATCAGGTCGCCTTTTATATGCCCATCAATTCTCACAAAAACATCCGACTCTATCCTGCCATGGACCACACAACCCTTACTGATTAGTGTCGGGGCAGGATTGCTTTGTCCGTTTTTAGAGCCAGCCATTTGTTTAATTTATACTTAGGAAGCTCTTCGGATTGACAGGTTTGCCATTCTTCCTGACTTCATAATGGAGGTGATTTCCGGTAGAATATCCGGTTGATCCAACCTGCCCTACAATTTGACCTGTATTTACCGTTTGCCCTACTTTAACATTGATCTTTGACAAATGGCCATAAAGAGTTTCAAGATTGTTTTTATGCCTGATTTTTACACATTTGCCATATCCCTGAAACCAGCCTGCAACCACAACTTTCCCGTCTGCCGTACTCTTTACTGCATCACCCCTTCGTCCTTTAAAATCTATACCGGGATGAAACTCAACCCTTCCCCGCCTGATTGGATCACCACGGTAACCAAAGGTTGAATTTATTACATAATTTGCAGGATATCCAATTGGGGTAAAGGCAACACCGAGGAGAAAATCTTCAAGTCGCTCATCATATAATGCATAAGTTTCTTCTGTACTAAGTTCCGTCGTCGTCTCATTATTACCACCAATTTCGTCTACTTTAAATCCCTTTATTCCTCTTTTAATGAGGTATTGATTGATTTTTTTCAGCTTGTTTTCGATATTCTGTATGTAATTCCGGGCTTGGGTGCTATCTGTTGGTGGCGGAATCTGTTTTTTTAGATGTGCGATTTCTCTGTTGTAGGCAATTCTTTCCTTTTCAATCTTGCTAAGTTCAAGTGAAAGGAAAATTATTGTACAGGTCAGAATAAAGATTGTTATCCCAATGGTAAGGGCGTAATGTTTTAAGCGGTTGAGGTGTTTTGTTTTGACACGCAGAGATTTTGTTTCGCCCTTGTTAGAGCCTACGATCAAAACAGTACTGAAATCTGATTTCGAAAATATCATTTATCTCATTATTTTAGGAATAGACACGATTTTTTCTGTAACTATTCACAAAGCTATGATACAGCATTTTATTGTTTTTTTAAAACATTTTATCAATTTAATTGTATGTTTATTCTAATTCAATAAAATTATCCTAATTTAGATTCCATTTGTTCGGTTCCTATTATCGCGACATGAACAAATTTATTCTTTCGGGAAATTATTTTTCCTGAAAGGGGAGGCTTATTAGAAATCGAAATTAACACATGTATAAACTCTAATTTATATAACAGAATGTTTGCAATTCAGTCGTTTTCCAGCTTAATAGAAAATAGTAACGCCAACCTTAGTAATACCTCAAAGGACTTATTGAACGGGCTGAAGATCTTCCATGAAAATCAGTGGTATATCTGTGGTAACTTAGCTATGAGTGAGGGGCAATTGCCACATAAATTCATTAATTCAGCTCCAACAGATCTTGATTATCAGCTACTTGTTAAAGCAGCATTGCTCCTGGTATCTGATTCGGCTGAGCAGCCATTAACAATAACAACTGGTTTTCCGTATTCTACTTACAGGATATACAAGGATATGGCAACTGAGTTTCTAAGGAAGACTCATATCATTGAGTTTGATGCATCTACTTACAGTAACAGTGGTAAGAGATCTGTTATTTTGGACGTTCAGAATGTTGAAGTAATACCTGAGATTGTAGGCTGTACCATTGCATTGAGAAAAGGGGAACATCAGGCTGAAGGGAATTTCTTTGTGTTAAGTTGTGGATTCGGAACATTTGAATCTGTTCTAAGTATGGAATCAGGAATTGTTGAGCAGACTATGGTCAGTACTCATGGACTGAAATATGCCGTAAACATGATGATGAGTGAGCTTGAGAAGAGCCATTATCTTGGTTTCAGAAATGCACACCTGATGGATGAAGCATTCCAGAAGGGTTATATAATTCTGAACAGAAAGAATGTTGATCTGAGAGAGATCAGAAGAAATGTTCTAAGATCATATTATAATGAAGTTATCTCTCCAAATCTGAGAAATGTAATCACGGATGCGAACCTCATGAAATCTAACAAGGTATATCTTTGCGGTGGCGCCATGTTGTATCAGGATCTGGTTGAGTGCTTTAAAAATGAATTTGGGGAAATCGCTCAACTTGAGTTTGTAACTGATCCTGCCAGTCTGGCAAGTAAGGGTTACACACTTAATTCACTTCGTGTTTCGGGAGGTAAAAAGCAATCTTCAGTTGGATTAGATATTGGTAATGCAACAACTGTTGTAACTACATTGACGGAATGATCGGCAGGGCTGTAAATTTTATTAAGAAATATCTCGATAAAAAGAACCGCCAAAAGGAGATCGTTGCAGACTTTCACACTACAATAATCAGGGTTGATGATAATTTTATTTCATCAAGTTCTATAATCCTTGATGAAAGGCTTATAGGAAACATTTATTCACTGAAAGAAGTCACCGTAGCCCCGACTGCAGAAATATCAGGCAATATCACTTCCAGAACCTGTAATATTAATGGAAAAGTAATCGGAGACATTATTTCTACTGAGTCTGCGCTCATTAAAAGTTCGGCCATAATATGTGGTAATATCAGGGCTAAATCTATTAATGTAGAGCCCGGATGTATTATCAATGGAATGATCCGGATTGAAGGGAATATTGATGAGCGTGATCTTATTGAGAAGGTAGGGAACCGGCTACCTCCAAAAGTCCAGAAAGAGATTATTACTATGCCTTATCTGATTTCTGAGCCCCTTGAAGTTGAAAAGGAACCTGTAGCTAAACCGGTTAGTCAGCCTGACAGGCCATCCGAAATCAATAAGAGGGCTCCGGTTCCTGTAACGAAGACTAAGGCTGTTGTTCAAGCAACAGAGCCCGAGGAGGCTCACAAGCCAAACACAAACAGCTGGTATTGATCACATAAGCTCTGCTTGTATTGTGACACTCAGATTATACCTGGAGCCATAATTGAAATCTAAAATCTTAATTTTGCAGAATATTTCCAGGACATAATCTCCGGGAATATCCTGTAAAATTATGCAAGATTCTTCTGTCTCAGTTTCAAACTTATCTATCCCATTTTCTGTTCTTGATCTTGTTCCGGTTCTGTCCGGAAAAACGCCATCCGACTCATTTAAAAACAGTTTGGATCTGGCAAGGAATTGCGAAAAATTCGGATATTCCCGTTATTGGATGGCAGAGCATCACAACATGGCAGGGATTGCAAGCTCAGCCACCTCTATTCTGATCTCACATATAGCAGCCGGAACCAATTCCATACGGGTTGGCTCTGGTGGAATTATGTTACCCAATCATGCTCCATTGATTGTTGCAGAGCAGTTTGGTACGCTTGAATCTTTATTTCCAGGAAGAATAGATCTTGGCCTTGGTCGCGCTCCTGGTACAGATCAGTTAACGGCTATGGCATTACGCCGGAACCTGGAAGGTGCCGGAGAAGATTTTGCCAAAAGTCTGATGGAATTGAGAACATATTTGTCATCAGATAATTCAGAGTCGGTAGTAAGAGCAATCCCCGGTGAAGGTTTGGATATTCCAATATGGTTGCTAGGTTCCAGTACCTATAGTGCCCAGTTAGCAGGAATATTGGGTTTGCCATTCGCATTTGCAAGTCATTTTGCGCCTGCTCAGCTATTTTCTGCACTGCAGGTTTATCGTGAAAGCTTCAGACCGTCAGAATCTCTGAAAGAGCCCTATTCAATGGCTTGTGTAAATGTTATTGCAGCCGATACAGACAAGGAAGCCGAATTTCAGTCTACTTCATTATTTACTACATTTCTTAATGTAATTAAAGGCAAACGGACAAGTCTTCAGCCGCCTGTCGCTTCGATGGATTCGGTCTGGAATGAGGCAGAGCGTTTTGCAGTAATGCAAATGTTGAAATATACTTTTGTTGGTTCAGGAGCTAAGGTGAGATCCGAGCTGTCTGAATTTGTTTTAAATACCGGCGTGAATGAGATTATGATTAATTCTCATATTTTTGATCATAATGCAAGGGTTCGGTCCTATGAAATTATTTCGGAATATGCCTCCGGAAGAATCAAATAAAAATTTGTTCATAACAAAGCGAATCTGTTTTAGCTGAATTTCTAAATTATGTCTACTCTTTCGACTTACAAAGCAGCATCAGCTGTTGCATTAATTGCAGAAAAGCATTTTGCAGACCATTTGCATGAAGCCGTGCAAAGGGCTGAACCAGATCTGGCTGCTGCACCCTCAGCAATCCAGATTGAAATCATGCTGGATATAGCATTTTGGGCAAGCTTAAGAAGAGAGGAGGGAAGTTCTCCAAAAATTTCAATTGCCTTCCTTTCCCCAGTGCAGGCAGGTTCTGCACTTCAGTTTGAGCAAAAACTTGAATTCAGTAGCAAAGTCTTGACCAAGCTGGGTCCCGGGGTTGAGCGTCCGGGAGTTCATTTGGGAGTATGGTATGATGAAAGTGGCTTGTATGTTTGGGGTACAACCCATAAAATTCCTAATTGTTGTTTTGTGCTGGATGTTTCTGAGCCTGGTTTATTGGTTATCAAACACAGGAGGATGCATGGTTTCGGGAAATTTACCAATATAATGGTTCTTCGCGGGGATCAAATTAAGGTAGTGGATGAGAGTAGTGCAAATTTACCGGATTGCCCTATTTTACTGACTTCTCTACTTGGGTTTACGTCAGATTCCGATGATAATTCTGTAAATGTGCTGATTCAGCTTGCCACTTCCATGCGTGCACACAAGCATGGCGGAATCTTACTTGTGGTTCCTTCAGGAACTGATGCCTGGCGTGAATCTATATTGAAGCCTGTTAAGTATGCTGTTTCTCCGGCATTCACTGGCCTGACTGACCTGATGAATGATGATCAGAGTAAATGGACATCAAGTGTATGGCTCGGAGAACTCAGCCGGGAGATTGAAAGTATCGCCGGACTTACCGCTATTGACGGTGCAACAGTGATCAGTGATCATTATGAGGTGCTGGCTTTTGGTGCGAAGATTGGCAGGATTGATGGTAGCCCGAGAGTTGAGCGGGTACTCTTAACTGAACCTGTGGTTGGCGGGGAAGGAAAAATCGTTAACCCAGCGAGCAGCGGAGGTACAAGACATATTTCTGCAGCACAATTTGTTCATGATCAGCGCGATTCAATCGCTCTTGTAGCTTCTCAGGATGGTCATTTTACCATTTTCACATGGTCACCATGTGAGAATCTGGTACATGCGCACCGGATAGATAGTTTACTGCTTTAATTTGAAAATTTGGAAATTAGCAAATTAGTAAATGGGAATCGTGTATTCAGCGATGTGTATTACCAGGCATTAAATTGATGTGTGTTTGATAGGTACTTTTGCCGGGCCGTCCCTCCCTATGAAATACAGCTCTTTGTAAAATAAACCTTGCCGGAGGAGGTAGCTTCCGGCCATTCGTAATTTTTAATAGAACGTGATTTCTTGCCGGAACTACCCCGGAGGAAAGGGCTGAACCAGCCTATAAGACACAGGTATTGGTTTCAAAAATCTATTAATGTTTTCGGAGCCTTTTCTGACAAATTGTAAAGTACTCTTTTACCCTTCCCCATCAAAAACTCAGATTAAATTAAATAAAACTCAACCCTGCCCGGTAACATATTACTCCGGAATTTGCTGACTTAAGCAATGCAAAGTTCCAAATCCCCAGATCAGGTCGGTCGCATTTATTGGAATGATCTTTCGGTCAGGGAAACAACCTGCAATTATATTTAATGCCTCAAGATCTCTGTAATCATTAAATACTGGAACAAGAACAGAATTATTCAATATCAGAAAATTAGCATAGCTGGCAGGTAAGCGTAGTCCGTCGAAATCAAGTCGTGAAGGCATAGGCAAACTGACTATTTTGGGTGATTTCCCATTCTCTAATTTTGCATCCTGAAGCCGTTTCAGATTATCTTGTAATGCTTTATAATTACTGTCCTTAGGGTCTGATTCTACAACAGTGATAATTGTATCTTCATTCACAAAGCGGCAGAGATCATCAATATGTCCATGCGTATCATCTCCGGTAATTCCATCTCCAAGCCAAATCACATTGCTTACTCCAAGGTACTCCCTGAAGACTGCTTCATAATCGGCACGGCTGAAGCCCGGGTTTCTAACCTGGATATCCGGATGCATCAAACACTCTTCGGAAGTAAGGAGCGTGCCCTTTCCGTTCACATCAATGGCACCACCTTCGAGAATAATCGGTTTACCATCACGAAAAACTGGTGTCAGTGGGATTTTAAGATGATTAGCTACAGTTGATGGAACGTGTCTGTCGAGCTTGTAGTTCTTGTATTTTGCCCATCCATTGAAATGGAAATTTAAAGCTTCCCTCTTATTGCCATTTTTAACGATGATAGGGCCGGAATCACGCATCCAGCTTCGGTTAGTTTTTTGAAAAATAAAACTCAGCTTTTTGAGATCTACATGAGCCTTTTCAAGCATTTCAAAGACTTTATTTTTCTGTTGTTCATCTTTGACCAAAAGAAAGACTTCTTCAAATTCAGCTATTTTTTTGATGAATTCAACAAAATCCCATTGAACAGCAGCAAATTTGCCGGGCCAGTCCTTGCCATTGTGTGGAAAGCAAAGTAATATACCCAGCTGTTTTTCCCATTCAGCAGGAAATCTTCTACCTGTACTCATATTAATCTATGGCTCTTTTTGTGATATCGCCAAAGGCATCAATTCTTCTGTCTCTGAAGAAGGGCCAGTTTTGACGCACATTTTCCTGTAGTTCGAGATCAACCTCTGCAATAAGAATCTCTTCCTGATCATGTGATGCCTGGGCAAGGATCTCCCCCTGCGGGCCAGCTATGAATGATGAACCCCAGAATTGAATACCTGCAGTATCAGGTAAATATTGTTCGAGGCCAATACGATTTGCTGCGGCAACATATACTCCATTTGCAACGGCATGTCCTTTCATTACATTCATCCAGGCCCCATGCTGTTTTTCACCATATTGTTCCTTTTCGAGCGGATGCCAGCCAATAGCCGTTGGATAAAATAATACTTCAGCACCTTGCAAAGCCGTTAATCTTGCGGCTTCAGGATACCATTGATCCCAGCAGATCAGCGTGCCAATCTTTCCTTTTTGTGTTGGAAAAGTTTTAAAACCGATATCTCCGGGAGTAAAGTAGAATTTTTCATAAAAATGAGGATCGTCAGGAATATGCATCTTTCGGTACAATCCGGCCTCCGAGCCATCAGTATCAATGATATAGGCACTATTATGATAGATGCCTGCCATTCTTTTTTCGAAGAAAGGAACGATAATCACCACCCCAAGTTCTTTTGCCAATGCACTGAAAGCAATAAATGAAGTGCTGTAGAGTGGTTCTGCCAGAGCAAAATTTGCGGTGTCTTCAGACTGGCAGAAATAATGACTGCTATAAAGTTCCGGTAATGAGATTACTTCGGCTCCCTGTTTTGCAGCATTACGAACCCAAGTCAGGCATTTTTTCAAATTGTTTTCTGCAACATCATTCAGGTTAAGCTGAAGCACAGCTATTTTATAGGTACTTTTTGACATAATGGAAGCTTATAGGAGCCGTAAAACTGCAAAATTAATGAATTTAATTTAATAAGGTTGAATGGCTGACAGGGTTCTAAACCCTGTCAGCCTTAAGATCGCAAGTCACCAGTGTCCGGATAAAATTAAGTTCAGAAAAACAATATGTATTTCATTGAATTTTTTTTAGCCGATTTTTAAAAGAAAGCCCCTTCAATCTGGACAGACAAGCTTGATCCCAAAAGTCCAATTTCATCATTTAATGGGTTTGTCAATCCTGATGAATGCACTTTCAGCTTGAGATTTTTCTAGTGACCCTGAAGGGGTCGTATGTTTATAGAATTACGTTGATAAGGAAATCCCGACCCTGAAGGGGTCGTATGTGAAATTCAAATACATTCGACCCCTTCAGGGTCGGCAAAGGATTTTTTTTTGGTTGGTTCTATAAACATACGACCCCTTTAGGGTCGAAGAACAAAATTTTTACTGGACACTACTAGATCACAAGTACTGAATCAAAGGTCTGCCCAAATAAACAGCCTTGATAAATTAAAACAATAACTTATTTAAATGTTAATCCAAGCCCCAAACGTATGGTACCCATATCAAAGTTCTCTGAAATCTGGAAGTTTGCGGGGAAGTCGATCTTCTGATAATTATAACCTGTTTGCAGGCCTAAATTAAGTCCTCCATTTACGGGTATGGAGTACGAAAGTCCTGCACCGGCAGTCAAACCTTTGCTTAAATTATTAAAGAGCTTCACTGCATACCCGCCATAAGCATCTAATTTGAGTCCGCTGAGTTTAGGGTCGAGGTAATAAGCTGCATTGAGTGTGATGGGCAAAGTATTGTAATTGCCTCCACCCGATTTCCGATAATTATCTGTTCCCAGGGCAAATCCAATTCCGAAATTCTCATTAAGGAGTTTTGTAACTCCGGTACGTGTTCTGAATCCATTGAATGTTGGGTTGCCTGTCAATGAGGTGCTGCCATGAATCAGAGCACTTATTTCAGTATAATTTATCAAACGTCTTTGCTGAGATATAGCACTGTTGCTAAGCAACAGGAGGGCAGCAAACAAAAACAGGTTTCGTGGAGAAAATGATTTTATATTCATATTTTTCAGTTGCTGATCGGTTTATTTATCCCGCTAATATAATCACATAAGCTGATGTCTTTAATCCTTTTTCTGTAATTTTATGGCCAAAGGAATCTTCCAAATCAACAATTAGCTCAAATGGCATTAAGCTTTGCATCATTAAATTCTGGCAGTAATGGCAATTGCTATTATCTTGAAAATGAGCATGATGCAATACTTGTTGATGCAGGAATTTCCTGTCGTGAAACTGAAAAAAGGATGGAACGGTTGGGGCTTGCTATGAGAAAAATCAGGGCGATTTTTGTTTCACATGAACATGCCGATCATATCCGGGGAATCACGGTGATTGCTAAAAAATACAGACTTCCGGTTTACATCACTAATTTGACGCTCAGCCGGTCAGGGCTTAATCTGGATTCTGACCAGATCAGAACATTCATTGCCCATCAATCTGTCAATATCGGGGACCTTGTCATTACGCCTTTCCCTAAATTTCATGATGCTTCTGAGCCACATAGTTTTACGATAAAGTGCAAAGGTTTTACGGTTGGGGTCTTCACGGATATTGGATTTCCATGTGAACATGTTATCCGGTACTTCGGCGAATGCCACGCTGCATTTCTTGAAGCTAATTATGATGAGGATTTGCTTGAAAATGGAAGATATCCCTATCATTTAAAAGCCCGGATTCGCGGAATAAATGGTCACCTTTCGAATGCGCAGGCTTTTGAACTTTTTTCGGGCAATGGAACTCATATGAGTCATCTCCTGCTCTCACATCTTTCGAGAGATAATAATGATCCCCGAATAGTGATGGAGTTATTCAATCAGATTAAATGTAATACTAAAATTACGGTAGCATCAAGAGATCAGGAATCAGAAATTTACCATATTACTGATTCTGATGTGCCTGCCGAAAGATCAAATTCTGAAACAATCCAATTTTCCTTATTCTGAAATTGTATTGTTGTGGAATTATCATTGTTCTAATCAGCCTGAATGTTTATATTCGAATTGTGTTTTAGTTAATCAGCTATGGTCTTAATAATCCTGAATATTATTTTCTGTCTTTCCTTCCTGGTCTTTGCCTGGTTTAATGTGAATGACAATGATTCCTGGCTTTGGGTTCCGATTTATCTTGCGGCTTCTGTTTTTTGTGGACTCGCGGGCTTTGGGATGTTCTTCCCGGTAACTTATTTGTTCCTGATCGGGTTTTACCTGGTTTATGCTATAATTTTATTCTTTAGGAAGGATGGGGTTAAAGACTGGATTTTTAAATATAAACAACCAAGTATTACTGAAAGTATGCAGGCAACGAAGCCTTATATTGAAATGACCAGAGAGTTTTTTGGTCTGCTGATTATTTCTGCTGCACTGGCTTTGAATTATTTTATGGCAGGCGGCATTTGAGATAATTTTCTAATGCCGGTAAATTCATCGTTTTTACTTCATATTATCGTTATTTTTTGATATTTTTCGCAATATTTAGTCCTCCCGACTAGAAAAAAAATTCAATTTCTTTGGATATGTTCGATTACGATGCAGAAAGATTAAGGGCACTCATTACAGAAGTAAGCCGTTCAAACCTCAGTCCGGATACCTGGACCTGGCTAAGTGAAAATTTATCGTCGGATGATTCGAGGCAGATCAATACTGCATTTGCGGTAATGCCCAGAAAGACCGGGAAATCTGTTATTCAAATCAGTAAGGATCTGATAAGTAAAGTTGATCATGTAAAACCCGGATTTACAGTAGAAAACTGGACCATGGATAAACTTGGCCGGTTATGCTTATTGTTACATCTTAATCCTTCAGATCAGGAAAAGTATATTAAAACTATTGAAAATCTGTTCCTGGCTGCAGAGGTTTCCGAGCTCGTTGCTCTGTATTCATCCCTGCCAGTATTGGCCTGGCCTGATTGCTGGAAGTTGAGATGCGCAGAAGGAATTCGCAGCAATATCGGTCTTGTACTCGAAGCGATCATGTACCATAATCCCTATCCTGAGAAATACCTGGATGAAAAGGCCTGGAATCAACTTATTCTGAAAGCCTTTTTTACTGATAAGGATATTATTCAGATTCCTGGAATTGATGAAAGAGCTAATGCTGAGCTTGCCCTTACTCTCACAGATTATGCACACGAAAGGTGGGCTGCAAAAAGAAAAATCAATCCATTTTTATGGAGGTTTGCGAGTAAGTTTTTGGATGAAGGTTTAATTCATGATCTTCAAAAAGTGCTTTTTGAGGGGAGTTTGAGAGAGAAGCAGGCTGCAGCATTAACCCTGGTTCAATCCGGCTCTGCATCAGCTTCAGAGCTTCTGAAAAGCTATCCGGAGCTTATGGATGCAATTAAAAATAATGAACTAACCTGGGCTAGTCTGGCTCAGGATGAAGAAAAAATATAAATTAATATTCAATATGTGTTGCAGCCATTCATTTGAAGACAGAAGACCACAGGTGCCTTCTGAAGCCATGGATCTAGAGATCATAAATGGCATGAAATTCTTCGACCCTCATGTTCACATGAGTTCACGTACAACTGATGATTATCAGGCAATGGCCGATGCCGGGGTGGTAGCATTGATTGAGCCCGCGTTCTGGCTGGGTCAACCCCGTACCGGCATTGACAGCTTCAGGGATTATTACAGCAGTCTGGTAGGTTGGGAAAGGTTTAGATCCTCTCAATTTGGGATTAAGCATTACTGTACAATAGGGCTAAATTCAAGAGAAGCAAATAACGAGAAGCTGGCTACCGAAGTGATGGAGATTTTGCCTCTATTTATCTACAAAGAAGGGGTAGTGGGAATTGGGGAGATTGGTTTCGACGATCAGACTGCTGCAGAGGAAAAATATTATCGCCTTCAGCTGGAGCTTGCCAAAGAGGCCGGACTTCCGGTTCAGGTTCATACTCCTCACCGTGATAAGAAGAGGGGAACCCAGCGTAGTATGGACATTGCAATTGAGCATGGTATTGACCCCTATATGGTTATCATTGATCATAATAATGAGGAAACGGTTAAAGAAGTTCTGGACAGAGGCTTCTGGGCTGCTTTTACGATCTATCCTTTTACCAAAATGGGCAATGAGCGTATGGTTGAACTAGCCAGACAGTATGGTCCGGAGCGCATCATGATCAACTCTGCAGCCGATTGGGGAATCAGTGATCCTTTAGCTATTCCAAAAACCGCTGCCCTGATGAAATTGCGTGGAATTAGTGATGAGGATATCCGCCTGATTACCTATTCTAATGCAATCACAGCATTTGCCCAGAGCGGACAGATCGACGAGAATGATTTTACAAGTCCCAAATCTATTGATCAATCAGAAAAGTTTGAAGGCAATACTGTACTTCGTGGAGGGCAACAGCCAAGAACGGATAAATCTTCCATGATTATCAGTTAATGCCTTGAAAAAACTCCTGGTTTTTCTGCGTCTGATGAGGCCAGCCAATATCGTAACCTCGGTTGCAGATGTATTGGCAGGAATAGCTATTTCGGGCTATTTTCTTGGGGCTGGACAGGAATTTTTACCGGTATTTCTGCTTTGTCTGTCAACAATTGGTTTGTACGGTGGAGGGATTGTATTTAATGATGTTTTCGATGCCGAACTTGATAAGATTGAAAGACCTGAAAGGGCAATACCCAGTGGGGCTATAAGTATAGGGGAAGCCACAGTGCTTGGAATCATCCTTTTAGGAATAGGTCTTTCAGCGGCCTTTGCATTTTCAGTCTGGTCGGGTATGATTGCCTTTCTGATTCTTGTTTTTGCCCTGGTTTATAATAGATTTGGCAAACACCATTCCTTCATTGGTCCATTGAATATGGGTCTTTGCCGTGGATTAAATCTCCTGCTGGGAATCAGTATTCTCTCCCTTTCACTACAAAGTCACTATTTTCTGGGTCTGATCCCATTGATTTATATTTTCTCAATTACGATGATCAGTCAGGGGGAGGTTCATGGATCAAACAGAAACAAACTGTATACCGGAGCCTTTTTATATTTAATCGTGATCGGATCCATCCTGTATTCTGCTTACCTGCAGCAGCATTTGCTGTACGCAGGTCTTTTTCTGATTGCTTTTGCCTGGATGATATTTAAGCCTTTGTTTGTGGCTATAAAGGATCCGGTTGGCAGGAATATAGGAAAGGCAGTTAAGGCAGGTGTAATCTCTCTAATTTTGATGGATGCGGCATGGGCTTCAGCTTCTGGACAGATCTATTTTGCTTTGCTGATCGCAGCGCTTCTGCCACTATCTTTATGGCTGGCAAAATGTTTTGCAGTTACTTAATTGAAATTTATCTTTATCAAAAATAATCAGCTCCTACAGCTTGTTTGAATTTAGCCGGAGTATCAATCTTTATGAATTACTTACAGCAGTCATTTACCATTAAGTTCGAATACAAGGTCTTTTTCACATCCGGTCTTTTTAGTCCGGCGAACCCCCTGTTCAATGATTTTTTGAATGGTATATCGACTGGCAATAATCCCCGTAAAATATTATTCGTAATTGATCAGGGGTTCATAGATGCCGGGAATGATGTAATTACTGAAATAAGAACATATTTTAAGGTTCATCATGCAGTACAATTGGTGCCTGAGATCATTATGGTTCCGGGAGGAGAAATTGTAAAAAATGATATTACCTATTTTGACCGGATAATTGAAGCAGTCAATACCTGCAAAATAGACAGGCATTCCTATATTGCTGCAATTGGAGGAGGATCAGTCCTCGATCTGGTTGGTTATGCAGCAGCTGTTTCACATCGTGGTATCCGGCATATCCGGATTCCCACGACAGTATTGTCACAGAATGATTCAGGCATTGGAGTAAAGAATGGGATCAATTACTTTGGTAAGAAGAACTTTCTTGGAACCTTTGCACCTCCGGTAGCAGTATTCAATGACCAGGAGTATCTGAAAACCTTAAATGAAAGGCACTGGCGCTCCGGGATTTCAGAAGCAGTTAAGGTTGCCCTGATCAAGGATCCGGAATTTTTCCTCTGGATAGAAAACAATGCAGGTGCACTGGTTGAGAGGGATATAGACACGATGAACTATCTGATCAAGAGATGTGCAGAACTCCATATGCAGCATATTGCAGGTAAAGATCCATTTGAAAGCGGTTCTTCACGCCCACTGGATTTCGGTCATTGGAGTGCCCATAAGCTAGAACAGCTTTCAGATTTTGAAGTACTCCATGGTGAGGCTGTTGCGATGGGGATGGCACTTGACACAGTTTATTCTAATTTATCCGGACATTTGACCGATACTGAAAGCCACAGAGTTTTGGATTTATTAATTAAACTGGGATTTGAAATTTCGCACCCAATCATGCAGATATCTGCGAACAATTCAGCAATCTTATCAGGGCTTGAAGAGTTCAGGGAGCATTTGGGTGGTGAACTTACGATCATGCTGCTCAATGGTATAGGTAAAGGTTTGGAGGTGCATCAGATTGATAATGAAATACTTATACAGGCCTCCGGATATTTAAAGGGCCTCCATCTTGAAAGCAGCAAAGCTTAACCCGTATCTCTGATTTAATTTATGAAACTCACATCCGGACATTTAAGCTATTGTACCAATATCCATTCGGGTGAGAGCTGGAAGGATCATTTTGCTGCATTAAAAGAAAATTTTCCAGGCATAAGGAAACAAGTTTGCGGGAACCAGGCTATGGGCATAGGTTTAAGGCTTTCCAATTCGGCAAGTTTGGATATTCAGGGTGCAGAAGAACTGAGAGAGTTCAAGGAATGGCTGTCAGCCAATAATGCTTATGTATTTACGATGAATGGATTTCCTTACGGAGATTTTCATCATGCTGTGGTAAAGGATAATGTTCATGCCCCTGATTGGACCAGCAAAGAAAGAGTAGATTATACTATCCGGCTTTTTAATACGCTTGCTAAGCTTTTACCTGAAGGAATGGAAGGGGGGATCTCGACCTCTCCACTTAGTTATCGCTTCTGGTTTCCGGATAAGAATGATTTTCAAAATGCAGTATTCACTGCTACTAAAAATATTATTGAGATAGCAGAAGAGCTGATCAGAATCAGGCAAAATAGCGGTGTGAAAATGCATTTGGATATTGAACCTGAACCCGATGGTATTCTGGAGTCGGCTTCCGAATTTGTCGACTGGTTTGAAAGTGTGCTTATACCCCTTTCAAAGCAAATTTTGCCGGGTCGGCTAAGTATCAGTCCCGAAGAAGCTGAACAACTTATAAGAGAACATATCTGCCTTTGTTATGATGTATGTCATTTTGCAATAGGATATGAATCGCATTCAGACGTTATTGAACTCCTTGGCAATAAGGGAATTCGGGTGGGTAAAATTCAAATCAGTGCTGCCTTAAAGGCAGACCTTCCGCTTAATCCGGAATTCAGGTCGGGTATCGCTGATGCATTTGCGAATTATAATGAACCGACCTATCTCCACCAGGTTGTGGCAAGAAAGGATGATGGGCTTTTGATACGATATCGTGATCTGCCCGAAGCATTAAGTGATTATACTAATCCATTGGTCAGAGAATGGCGGGCACATTTTCATGTACCCGTATTTATCAGAGAACTTGGCTTGCTTCAGTCGACTCAGGATGATATCTCTGAAGTTTTGAAAATTCAGAAGAACAGGCCATTTACTGAGCACATGGAAGTTGAAACCTATACCTGGGAAGTGTTGCCTGAGGCATTGAAAATACCAATCGGGGAGAGTATTGTCAGGGAACTGAACTGGGTGAAAGAATTATTGCTTAAAAATCAGGGTCATGAATAAAACTGTAGTTATTGATGTTGTTGGATTGTCGACCTCTGTGATGGGTGAATACATGCCCTTTTTAAGAGAATATACTGAACGCAAAAACCTCATAAGAATTGAGCCTGTATTGCCGGCACTGACTACCTCTGCCCAATCTACCTATTTGACGGGGAAATGGCCATCAGAAACAGGAATTGTTGGAAATGGATGGTATGACCGGATTG
This sequence comes from Daejeonella sp., assembly GCF_030684675.1. Classification (GTDB taxonomy): domain Bacteria; phylum Bacteroidota; class Bacteroidia; order Sphingobacteriales; family Sphingobacteriaceae; genus Daejeonella. The sequence goes on from NZ_JAUXXZ010000058.1 coordinate 63,649, forward strand.
ATTGTGAAATCAAATTCTGGAAACAATCCAATAAGCTTGTGAATGGTGAGAAAATCTGGGAAAGAGCAAAAAAAGTTGATCCGGCATTCACCTGTTCGAAAATGTTCTGGTGGTATAATATGTATTCGACAGCCGATTATGCCGTGACACCACGCCCAAATTATCTCGCAGATGGCCGAAAAATGCCGGATTGTTATTCCCATCCTGCGGGTCTGCGTGATATTCTTCAGAAAAAACTCGGTGCTTTCCCCCTTTTTCAGTTCTGGGGACCGGGTGCCAATATTGAATCTTCAAAATGGATTGCTGAAGCATCTATGATCACAGATGAACTTTATGACCCGACACTGAGCCTGATTTATTTACCACATCTGGATTATTGTCTGCAAAAGTTTGGGCCTGACTTTTTAATGATTGGCAAAGAGTTAAGCCAGATTGATGATTTGCTGAGGAAGCTGGTTACATTTTATGAACAGCGCTCTGCAGAGATCATTATTCTCTCTGAATATGGGATAGCACCTGTTAAGCATCCTTTGCATCTGAACCGACTGTTCCGTGAACATGGCCTGCTCGCAATCCGCGAAGAAAGAGGGCTTGAACTGCTGGATCCGGGGGCTTCTAAAGCTTTTGTAGTAGCAGACCATCAGATCGCACATGTTTATATCAATGACCCTTCGTGCAGGGATCAGGTAATTTCAATTTTGAAGCAGGTTAAAGGTGTAGAATTGATTCTGGATAAAGCTCAGCAGGCTGAATATCATATTGATCATGAACGTTCCGGTGATCTGGTACTAATGGCAGATGAAGAAAGCTGGTTTACCTACTATTTTTGGCTTGATGATGAGAAAGCCCCCGATTACGCCCGCTGTGTTGATATTCATAAAAAACCTGGCTATGATCCGGTTGAGATGTTCATGAGTTCTAAATTACGTGCTGGCTATAAACTTTTAAGGAAGAAAGCTGGATTCAGGTATGTGATGGATGTGATTCCTCTGGATGCGGGTTTGGTAAGGGGTTCGCATGGCAAGACGGGAGTGCCACCGGAATATCAGCCGGTATTAATTTCAGATCGAAAAAATCAGGGAGATAAATTTATCGCTACCCAGGTTTATGACCTGATCTGGGATATATTAACTAAAAATAAAGAATAGATTTTTTTCCTGTTAATTTATTAATTAAATTTCTGCGCCCTTACATTTAATTCATATCGCCTGAGTGAAACAGCAATTTCAAGATTTGCCGGATATTGTCAGAAGAATAGCCTTTACAGGCAGTGAACAGGCATATAGGGAAATGTTTGACCTCCTTTATTTACCTGTAAAGAAATTTGCTTTTTGCATTTTGCGTTCAAATGAAGAGGCTGAAGAGGTTTCAGAAGATGTGATGCTTACGTTATGGAAGAATAGAAAAACCTTACCTGAAGTTGAAAATGTTCATGTTTATTCACTTGTAATTGCTAAAAATCTTTCATTAAACCTTCTCAGAAAAAAATCAAAGAATAAAACAAGCTCTATTGATGAAGTCGATATGAGCTTTTTTTTTGACAGCTCAAGTCCAGAGCAAATTATCATTGATAATGAGTTGAAAATAAGGCTTGAGAATGCAATACAATCATTGCCTCCAAAGTGCCAGTTTGTGTTTAAACTGGCAAAAGAAAACAATCTCAGTTACAAGGAGATCAGTGAGATCTTATCTATTTCAGTCAAAACTGTTGATGCCCACCTGGTAGCCGCCACGCAAAAGCTGGCCAAAATTTTCAAATCTGAGTTTCAGATTAAATAGGTATAAAAATAAATTTTAGTACCGACTAGGGAATTCCTCCTTTTTTATTGTCCTTAAAGAAAATACTTAATAAAGAGTCTGAAACAGGTATGCACGAACAGCGCATTATTGAATTAATAACCCGTAAGATTGCAGGGGAAGCCACGGCTGAGGAGTTGGGTGAATTGTCATACCTTCTGACGAAATCACCTGATGCAGTTTATTATGAAGCCTTGCTGGAGCAGGTTTGGGAGCTGGGGCGCAATGAAGAGAAGCCTGATCTTGATGAGGTGTTCAATAAGCACAAACTCAAACATAAAACTGAGCTTGATTTCAAATCAGATGCTAAACTAAAGCTGACCTTTTTTAAAAAACCAGCATTTCTCCTGACGGTTGCTGCCAGTATTTTACTACTTATCACAATTCATTTCGTAAAAAATTATATTCCAATAGCTAAGGAGGAACGAATAGAGGTTATTGCAGGAAAGGGCATCCGTAAAGAATTTACACTGCCCGATGGAACCATCGTTCTGCTAAACAGCGGTAGCAAAATTTCTTACAATTCGGATATACTGGACAGAAAGCAGCGGGATGTGAGTCTGACAGGGGAAGCATTCTTTAAGGTAGCCCATGATAAAGTTCATCCTTTCATTGTAAGAACCAGTAAAGTTGCCATTAGGGTTTTGGGAACAGAGTTTAACATCAGGGATTATCCGGAAGATGAGGAATCTGAAACCACTTTAATGAAAGGTTCAGTTGAGCTAACTGTGAATGGCCGTACTCATCAGAAATTTATTCTGAAGCCATCTGAAAAATTTGCGATGGTTAAAAAGAACCAGATTCCTGGCAGCCAAAAAAGCAGCTCTGTGCTGACAATTGAAAATATTTCCCCGGTTGTATTTGGCGGAAATGAATATATAGAAGAGATCTCATGGACAGAAAACAAGTTTGTATTCCAGAATGAATCATTCGAGGAGCTGCTTCCAAAACTTGAGCGCTGGTATAATGTGAAAATAATATTGGAAGATCCTCAGATCGGGTCTTACCGGTTTACAGGAATTTTTATCAATGAGAATATAATACAGGCTTTAGAAGCCATGCAATTAATTAAATCGTTTAACTATAAACTCACAGAAAATGAAGTAAAAATCTACTAAACAAAAAAAGCAGGAAATGCGCCAACATTCCCTGCCTTTAAAATCCAACCGTAGTCCAACTACATAATCAGATTATTAACCTTGTAATTCACAAAAGTATGAAAAAACGAGAACTATACAATAAAGTTCTGTTACCTGATTTCACAACCAAAAAACTCCTATTAATGCTAAACTGGACAATAACCTTAACATTCCTTCTTGTCCTGGAAGTATCAGCGAACAGTTATTCTCAAAATGTTAAAGTAAATCTGGATTTCCAGAACGTGAAATTTAAGAGAGCTTTTTCAATTCTGGAACAAAAAGGCAATATCAGACTGTTATACAGCGAAGAAAACCTGCCATCAGACAAATCAATTACCCTAAGCGTTAAAGACACTCCTGTAATGGATGTTTTGGGCATGATATTAAAGGATACGGAGCTTAAATTCCGTGTTCTGGATAATGGCCTGGTAGTTATATCGCCTCAAAGTAAAGAAGAAAAGGACATTGTTGTTACTGGTGTTGTCACCGATGCAAAAGGTGAGACTCTTCCGGGGGTTAGCATTAAACTTAAGGGGACATCAACAGGAGCTACAACAGATATGAACGGTAAGTACACGATCAATGTACCCGATAATGTCACTGTACTTGTATTCACTTATATCGGTTTTAACACCCAGGAGGTCTCAATCAATGGCCGGAGCACTGTTAATGTAAGACTTGAAGCGGCAAACACTTCTTTAAATGAAGTGGTAGTAACTGCTTTGGGAATGTCTAAGGAGAAAAAGAGTCTTGGATTCTCAGTGACTGAAGTTAAAGGAAGCGACCTGGCAGCTACTCAGCAATTAAATCCGGTGAATTCATTGATGGGAAAAGTTGCAGGTGTACAAATTGACCAAAGTGCATCCGGACCATTTGGAAACTCAAGAATTGTAATCAGGGGAAACTCAACCTTAAGCCAGAATAATCAGCCCATATTTGTAATTGATGGGGTTATTGTTGACAATGAATCTGTTGCAGGAGGTCGTGATTTTGCGAATGACCTGTCGAATCTGAATAGCGAAAACTTTGAAAGTGTTTCGATTTTGAAAGGTTCATCAGCTGCTGCTCTATATGGTTCAAGAGCTATCAATGGGGTGGTGCTGATTACTACAAAAAAGGGTAGTAAAGCAAATGGAATAGGCGTTGATTTTTCGCAAAATTTCATGGTTTACGATCCATACAAAGGTCCTGAATTCCAGAATGAATATGGTGGAGGTTCTGTGGGAGCATTCTTTACAGATGCCAGGGATCCGAACTACCAGCCAAATCAGATGTGGACTACGAAAGTATTCCCGATAGATCCGATTACCAAGGATCCATACATCGATCCTGCGATTAATCGTGAAAATGAAAACTGGGGTCCAAGATTTGCCAATCAGAAAGTTCGTAATTATGATGGTACCTGGACAGAATATAAAGCTGTTCCTAATAACTACCTCGATGCCTTCCAGAATGGTACTTTAGGTACTACCAGTGTCGCATTCTCAGGCGCGGGTGATAAAACCACCTACAGATTTGCAGCAACGCACGACGATCAGACCGGGATCTCTGTAGCGAACAAGATGAAGAGGAATAATTTTAATTTAAGAATAACTCACAAACTAGCTGATTGGTTAAGCACAGATGTAAGTGGAGGATATACAGCAAGTGATAACACAAATCCTCAGAATCTTGCCTGGGCACCGTATACTGATACTTTTGCCGGAGATAACTGGGGAGTTGCCTATTCCTGGATTTTCCCTCGTAATTATGATACGAAGTATTGGAATCAGCAGGCAAGATATACCAGTCAGGCATTTGGCGGATCACCCAGAGGAACCAATCCACTGGAGCCCAATAAAGTAATGGCTCCTGAATTTTGGTTCAACATGCATAATACGGTTGCCACAATGGATAGCAGGAACTTTATGGGGCGCTTTGCTTTAAATGCAAAGTTGACCAAATGGGCCAATTTTACCGTTGAAGGTAACATGAATAATAACTATGACAAGTATGAAAACAAAGCTCTTGGTCAGTTTACTGACTTTAGCGGTGGAGGTTATACTTTAAATCAGTCGAAAAAAGAAAGCAACTTCCTTAAGGGAATACTTTCATTCAATACGATTAAAATAGCGAAGGATTTAGGATTTAGTGGTTTTGCCGGAGCTGAAATGTACAATTCAATCAGTTCATTCACTCAGGGAAATACTTCAGGAGGATTAATGGTACCGGGTAATTATTTTATTACCAACTCTGTGAATTCGCCGCTTGTTACCGGAGGTATAAACTATAACAAAAAAATCAATTCTGTTTATGCAAGTGCTGATTTTGATTATAAAAATCAATTTTATCTGGCTACAACATGGCGTGGTGACTGGTCTTCGGCTTTAACATATAAAGATGGAACCGGAAATAATTTTTACAATTATCCTTCTGCCAGTCTTTCATGGATTGCTTCTGAAACCTTCAAGCTTCCTGCCATCGTAACTTTTGCAAAGCTGAGAACTAACATCGCAGCCTTAGGTAAAGATACAGATCCATTTGTGATCAATCCGGGATATAGATTTGCAGGAAAGGTTATCGGACTACCGGGTGAACCTACTCGTGCAGGATTTAGTTCCAGCAGTACTTTATCACCAAATTTAAAACCTGAAAGAAAAATTTCGAAAGAAATTGGAATGGAAATGCGTTTCCTGAAGAGCCGTTTAGGTTTTGACGTTACTTTATATCAGGATAATACCTACGATCAAATTGTTGATATTTCAACACCTCTTGAGTCAGGAGTTTCCGGAGTTAAAATTAATGCAGGTAATATTCAGAACAGAGGAGTTGAAATCTCTCTGGACGGAACTCCGGTTCAGACACAGAACTTTCAATGGAATTCCCGTTTAACTTTCTCAAGAAACAAGAATTTAATCGTTTCTCTTGCAGAAGGAAGATCAGACTACTTCCTTGGTGGTGCAGCGTTTGATGCAAGCTCATGGGCAGTTGTTGGGAAATCTTATGGTACAATCCGATCTACTACCCAATCTTTAAAGTATGTTAACCCTGGAAATGCAGCAGATCCTAAAAACGGAATGACTGTACTTGCCTGGAGAAATGATGCTCGTGCTGCTTTCCCTCAAAGAAGCAATAAATACCAGGATATCGGCGATATCAACGCTAAATTCAGAGGTGGATTCTCCAATGATTTATCATATAAAAACTGGTCAATGAATGTTTTGTTTGATGCAAAAGTCGGAGGGGATATGGCTATGTCATCTCTAAGGTCAGGAACTCATACAGGCGTACTTCCGAATACATTATTTGGAAGAGATGCTGAACACGGAGGGATTACCTGGACCAGTAAATATGACGGAATTACCTATGATGACGGGATGATTATAGATGGAGTATTCCCAATAGGTCAAAAGGTCACTTTACCGAATGGAACTACTGCAGATGTGGGTGGTATGACTTTCAAAGAGGCTTATACCGCCGGTTTGGTTGAGCCTACACATGCACCGCAATTCTACTATCGTTATGCATCTTCTTCTACTGGTGTATCTGATTTCTGGATAAGGGAGAGTACCTGGGTTGCGCTTCGTCAGATAGCAATATCCTATAACCTTCCAAAAAGCATTGCAAGCAAGCTTAAGGTAAACGGAATTGCTGTAAGTGTGATTGGTAGGGATCTGGGGTATTTGTACAACTCTTTACCTTTTGATATGAATCCTGCATCGTTAAATTCCAATTTAACTTCAGCAGTAGGTGAAGAAGGATTTTTACCAATGATCCGGTCAATTGGCGGTTCATTAAAGGTCCGTTTCTAATAATCAGTATTGATTATTAACACACATTTTAAATAAGATAGAAATGAAAAGGAAATTTTTATATATCATAATAACAGCATTCACCAGCTTGTTTACAAGCTCATGTACTAAAGATTTTGATACAGTAAATGTTAATCCAAATGTTGTTACTGATGTCGATGTAAGGTTGCTCTTTACCTCCTCATTAGTGCCAATGCAAACTTCACGCGGTGGCGAGTATTGGAATGAAGGGTTTACACATTTTTTGTCAGCATGTCAATTAGTGACAGGTCAAAGTTATGCAGTATCTACTACCGCCGTAAATGGTCGTTATAACCTTTTTTATTCAAGTGTTCTGCCAAATTTGGTGGAGATGCGCAGGATAATTGCTCTTAAAGCAGATAAGGAGAAATACGAACAAATCAACGCGATTACCTATATCCCACAGGTAATGATGGCTTTAAAGGTAAGTGATATGAATGGCTCAATGCCTTATACCGAAGCCAACAAAGGCCGGGACGAAGCTAAATACAGTCCGAAATATGACAATCAGGAAACCTTATATACTACATGGTTAAAAGAATTGTCTGATGCAATTACTACGCTACAGAAGAATTCAAGTAATCAGGTTTCATATGGTGATAATGACGTCTTTTTTAGAGGCAATGTTACAAAATGGATCAAACTTGCCAATTCCTTGAAATTGAGAATTGCCGCCAGGTACCAGAATCAGGATCCTGCAAAGGCAACCCAAATTTTCAAAGAGGTAATGGCAGATGCCGTTGGTCCATTCAGCTCTACATCTGATCAGTTAGTTCATGCAAACCCTACCTATTTCCCTTTCGGAGTTGATGGTTACAATATTGATATTTACAGCCGTCACTTTGCGGTTGGAACAGCAATTGAATTTCTGAAGTCATCCGCTGATCCACGTCTTGGGATCTATTATGACAAAAATTCTTTGCAGGGAAGTTTCAGAGATACTTTGACTAAATACAATAGGACATTGCCTTCCTGGATAAATACCAGTGATCCAAACATTATGTATCAGGGCGGTCCGGCTGATTTTCAGTCTAATCCTGCGGTAAGTACATACTTTGTAAATCCACTTAATGCAGGTGGTGCAAACAGGTATCAACTGATTTCAACTGTTAACCGTAAATTCTTTGCACCAACGGTAGATAGAGGAAGTGGTACAGTTATCGATGTATTGTTTTCATATGCTGAGGTTTGTTTTCAAATAGCTGAATTTGTACAAAAGGGCTACGGTATCGGAGTTAATACGAAGGGAACTGCAGCAGAATGGTACAATAAAGGTGTTCGTGCATCGGCAAAGACTATGAATGAGATCGCAGTTGCAGCAGGTTCAACATCATATACAAACATTGATGCTTTGGTTGATGCACAATTGGCGAATCCAAAAGTTAAGCTTGATGGAACAAATGATCTGGAAAAAATTTACATCCAGTCCCTTTTGAATTTTTACCGCGAGCCTAACGAAGCATTTACTCTTGCCCGCCGTACAGGTTATCCAAAAACTAATTCTACATTACTTGCACGCGAACCAATAAGTGATGTGCTTCCAAGAAGATGGTGGACACTTGATCCGGGACAGGTTAACAGAGTTAACTGGACTGCAGCCATGACTGAACAGGGCTTCACTCCTAACGATTTTACTATCGCTAAACTGAATGCTGAAAGGATTTGGTTCGATAAGAAATCTCCGGATTATGGCAAAGGAAATTAACCTGTAGACAAAATCAATAAAATTAGCAGAGTGGTTTGAAAGGTGTTTAAAGCCATTCAAACCGCTCTTTATGAATCAACTAATTGATAAATTTTGTTTTTAATCGTAGATTTTAATAAAATACTTACCTTCAATTTCATCCAAAAATAATGTCAGGACGTAAACAATTCTTACAGCAGCTAGGCTTAATGGCCGGAGCTTTCTCAGCAAACAGTTTGTTTAATGAATTACACGCTGCAGAAATTTCATCAGCCAATTCCAGAGTTAATCATCTTTCGCCAATTTCTGTGGCTGCAGATGAAGACTATTGGAGTGTTATCCAGCAAGCTTATACTGTTAGCCCTCAAATTATAAATTTGAATAACGGTGGTGTTAGTCCTTCGCCAAGGGTGGTTCAGGAGGCAGTTGAACGTTATAATAAATTGACTAATGAAGGTCCTTCTTACTTTATGTGGGAAATTCTTGATCAGGGCAGAGAACCTTTACGTGAGAAATTGGCTGAGCTTGGGGGATGCAATAAGGAAGAAATTGTGATCAATCGCAACGCTACAGAGTCTTTGAATACGGTAGTTCTGGGTCTGGATCTTAAAGCAGGTGACGAGGTTATCGGATGTAAACTGGATTATCCAAACCACATGAATGCATGGAAACAAAGAGCTATGCGTGATGGGATTGTCTACAAACAGTTAAGTTTTAACTTTCCTGTTGAGAATGATGAAGAAATTGTAGCGGCTTTCGAGAATGCAATTACTCCTAAAACCAAAATTATACATGTTACCCACGTAATAAATTGGGTTGGACAGATTCTTCCGGTTAGAAAGATTAGCGATATGGCACATCGCCATGGTTTGGAAGTAGTATGTGACGGGGCACATTCTTTCGCATTACTGGACTTTAAAATTCCTGATTTAGGTTGTGATTATTTTGCTACCTCGCTTCATAAATTCCTGAGTGCTCCTATTGGCAGCGGTATGATGTGGATCAAACAGGATAAAATTTCAAAAATCTGGCCTTTACTGGCAAATGGTGATCCCCGCGGTACAAATATCAGAAAATTTGAAACCCTGGGAACGCGGAGTTTCCCTATCGAGCAGGGCATTGGCGAAGCAATTAATTTCCAGCTGGCCATAGGTAATAAGCGTAAAGAGGAGCGTGTAAGATATCTTAAAAATTATTGGGCTGAACGGGTAATTAATGTTCCCAAAGTGAAGATCAAAACATCTCTGAAATCTGCCTATTCATGTGCAATTTGCGGTGTAAGTATTGATGGCATTCCACCAAGAGAACTCGAAAGAATTCTGTTTAACAGATATAAAATCCATACCGTGCCAATTGATTATGAGAATGTTAGTTGTGTACGGGTAACTCCACATGTTTATACCCGCTTGCCTGAGCTTGATAAGTTTGTCAGAGCGATCAAGGAGATTGCAGCAGCAGGTAAGTAATTACATTTATTATTATTTACCATCCTTAATTAGATGCCGTTTGTTTTTTTAATTTCTGAACAAATATCCTTCCGGATTTTTGCCTGAGATTGTTTTGCTTCAGATAAACCTGAGTATTCCTTAATTCATTTGTTAATTGATCATTTCTATGCAGGCAATTTTCTTCCTGCTTTAAAATAATATATACCAATCCCAAAAATGGAAAATAAAACAAAGCTGTTAAATGCTGCAGTGCTTGTAGCATCATTAGGTTATTTTGTAGATATCTATGACCTCCTGCTTTTCAGTATTGTGAGGGTTCCCAGTTTACAATCGCTTGGATTAACAGGACAGGATATTACGGATAGCGGAATTTTCTTATTGAATGTTCAGATGATAGGATTACTTATTGGTGGAATATTCTGGGGGATTCTGGGCGATAAAAAGGGCAGATTGTCGGTTTTGTTTGGTTCAATCTTTATGTACTCCGTTGCCAACATTGCCAATGGTTTTGTTGATACAGTAGAAGCTTATGCTTTCTGGCGATTTATTGCCGGTTTTGGCCTTGCCGGGGAACTGGGTGCCGGAATTACCCTGGTTGCAGAGATTATGCCCAAAGAAAAAAGAGGTTATGCCACAACAATTGTAGCAGCGGTTGGTGTGAGTGGGGCAGTGGTTGCCTACTTTATAGCGCAGTATTTTGACTGGAGGACTTCATTTTTTATTGGCGGCGGACTTGGTTTGTCATTATTGCTATTGAGGTTTGGAGTATCAGAATCAGGGATGTTCGGGAAGACTAATAACCACCATACCAACAGGGGGAATTTCTTTTCGCTGTTTACCAATCGGGAAAGGTTTATCAAATATTTGAGATGTATTATAATTGGAGTTCCTTTGTGGTTTGTTGTCGGGATATTAATCACTCTTTCACCAGAATTCGGTAAGGTGCTGGGTGTGCAGGGAGATGTAAATGCAGGTGCTGCTGTGGCTTGTTGTTATGCCGGACTTGTCCTGGGGGACATAGCCAGTGGCTTGCTAAGCCAGCTTTTAAAAAGCCGTATCAAAGTAATTTACACCTACTTATTTTTGTCCATTATTTCTATATCAGCATACTTTATGCTACATGACATCAGTTTGTTTGCATTTTATACAATTTGTCTGTTTCTCGGATTTTCAGTGGGGTACTGGGTTATATTTATGACCATAGCCACAGAACAGTTTGGAACCAATATCAGGGCAACGGTAACTACAACGGTCCCCAATTTTGTTCGCGGCGCAGTAGTTCCTTTGTCAATTCTTTTTCAATATCTAAAAGGAGTTTTTAATGGCTCGATGATTCATGCGGGGATAGCTGTTGCTACGCTGAGTCTTGTACTAGCCTTCTGGGCCCTACATAAAATGGAGGAAACATTTACAAAAGATCTCGATTATCTGGAATAGACAGAAAGAGACAATTAGTCATCATCGCATTCCAGTTAAATTGAGTAATAGTCAGAACATACAGATACAGTTTTTCAAGTAGCAATATTAGCTATTTCAAAATTATAGGCCCTCCCCCTCAACCTTGCCTCCCTCTATAGCCGGGAAGGCCAATTGTTATTCACTTGTTTTTATTGTTTTTTAAAGGTGTTCATGCTTTCGCCGCTGAAGGGCGGCTCAGGTTTGAGGGGCCAAAAGAAACAAAAGCCCTTTTCAATCCCTAGGTGCCTTGGTCACAAGCCCCCGCACATCAAAAAAAAGTGATCGCTGCTTTTGGGGGTTATCTGAATATGAAAGCATTCAGGTTATGATCCCAAAATCTAATGCTCGGATGTGCCATTTGAATGAATCTGCTGCTTTTTTTGATTTTGCTGGCACTGGTCCCGGTTTTAAACCGGGAGAATCGTCCTTCGCAAAGGCTTATCTGATATGAACGGTTTTGGAACAGTGCTC
>NZ_JAUXXZ010000078.1 GCF_030684675.1 Daejeonella sp.
AAACGCTTAAAGGTTTCATTAAAATAACGCACCTTGCGTTGCTGAACTGTTAATCTTTCATATTCACTGACTGTTGCCATCTCATTTTGGTTTATTGTTTATAAACCTCTATTTTCGGTCAACATATTCAGGCAAGGACAGCAATTTGTGCTAATTGTCAAGTTAGGTAGTATTAATAAATATCCTTGAATCCAAATTTCAAATGAACCCGGATTAAGTCTTGATTCCTAATTCTCAAACCTAGACTGTCATCCCGACGCAGGAGGGATCTCGTGCCTATAAAAACTGATTTTCATCTGTAAAATGTTTAGAAATAGTCAATATTCTTGAATATAAAATTTTAAATGAACCCGGATTTAGTCTTGATTCTTGGCTCTTGATACTGACACAATAGCAAGCGACTTACGAATTTAAATGCATGATGCTTAGGTAAATTCGTAAGTCTGAAAACCAAATTTCAAATGAACCCGGATTTAGTCTTGATTCTTGGTTCTTGATACTATTTAATAAAATTCTCGTACAAACTATTCACCCCAGCCCTCAAAACATCATTAATCCCTTTTGTATAAGTAGGATTACATCCATTGGTAATCACCACAATTCCGAATTTTTCTTTGGGATGGAAAAACATCGCGCTGTATAATCCATAAGCCGAACCGGTATGCCCAACCATCATTTTGCCGGGTATCAGATCATCGAGGTTTGTCAGGGCGAGGGCATAACCTTCTTCATCAGCAACCTTAGTCTGCATTAGTTTTGCACTCTTCTTCGACATAATTCTCTTGCCTTTGTATTTACCCATATTCATGTGCATACTCATGTATTTTGCAAGATCGCTGGCCGAGATCTTCATTCCCCCGGTCGGTGAGAAAATAGGGGTTGTATAACCCATTACATAATTTCTTATTTCCTCACGTCTTGGATTATAAGCCGCAGGAGAGGGTTTAAATGTCTTTGTTGCGGCATCATACTCATGCAGAGTTGCAAAACGATTAGCATCTAATGAATCAACATTGTAACCACCATAAAGTCCGAGTGGATTCAAAATATGATTTTTAACATAGTTGTCAAAGCGCTCGCCACTTAGTTTTTCAATGACTGTGCCCACCATATTGTAATTCAAATTACAATATCTGTATCCTTTACCCGGAGCATAGTCGCTATAACATTTGGCCCAATCCGGATTTTTGGAAGGATTAATGGCATCGAGTGTAAAATATCCCTGGCTATCATTTATACTGGATGTATGCGATAGGATCATTCTCAATGTGATTACCTTGTCCGGAAATTTTGGATTCCTGATTTTGAAACCTACCAGATCGCTAAAATCATCATCCAGTGAAAGCTTCCCTTCTTCCCTTAACTGCATGATAGAAGTTGCTGAGAATGACTTGGATATGGAAGCAATCCGGAAGATATCTGTGTCAGAAAGTGGAGCTTTTGTGTCGATATCCTTCAAACCAAAAGAATTGCTATAAATAATATCTCCTTTTTTTACTACAGCAACAGAAAGACCCACCACATCCAGTTTTTTCATGATCTCACGCAAATCTGCTTCGGCTTTTTCATTTTGAGCGAAGACAGATATTGAGCAGGATAGCAGGAAAGTGATTGATAAAATTTTCAGGGAAAATGCTTTGATCATCGTTTTAATTTTTAATAAATCTATAAATATTTTTCAAGCTGTCAGGCTTTATTGCATAACATTCCTGATGGCTCGCATATTCTTAAAAGCTTTGAAATTTTGACTTAATTAACTAAATGAGATTGATATAAAATCTTGCTTGAGTAAGGTTAAATTGAATAATTTTCTCTTGTTTTAGAAAGCAAGGTCTGTGCTTCTTCGGTCGCGCCTTCCCGTGTTCTGCTATTATTTTTTTAACAGATTTAGCATGTACCATGAAATTCAGTATTGCAGAAAGGTACATCGGCCACCGGGTTTATTTCAAATGGTTGATGGCCCTTTTGCCGGGCTGCCCGTTCCGATGAAAAACAGCCCCGGGTAAAATAAACCTTGCCGGAGGAGGTATCTTCCGGCTATTCGTAATTTGAAACAGAACGTTATTTCTTGCCGGAAATACTCCGGAGGAAAGGGCTGAACCAGCCTATAAAACACGGGTGTTGATTTTTAAAATCTAATCATTGTTTACCAGAGTCTTATCTGACCAATTATAACCGTATTATTTTGGCCTTCCTTATATTGAACTTAGGTTAATCAGATCTCTTTGAGAATGATGGACCCTGTCGGGAGCGCTCCCGAAAATCGGGACTGTTCCCGAAGATTTTTTTGTCAAAGGCTTTAGACAAAGTTTTAATCTTAACAATACATTTATATATATGTTTCACACTGAAAATTTATACAAGTACTTATTAATAAGTATTCAACAGGATAGGGCCTAAGCACCTTAAATTAATGAGGGGCATTTCATGCAGATTTTAATTAATTATGAGTCCAAATATAGATACCATAGTCATCTTTGTTTTTTCAGCATTCGTATTATGCATAGGACTTGTTTTCGCAAGAACCGGAATTAATTTAAAGTCATTTTTCGCTGGCGGAGAGTCTGTTCCATGGTTTATTGGAGGATTATCACTCTTTATGAGTTTTTTCTCTGCTGGAACATTTGTCGCATGGGGTTCAATAGCCTATAAATATGGGTGGGTTGCAATTACCATCCAGTGGACTATGTGTATTGGCGCTCTGATCAGCGGAATGTATCTGGCTCCCTTATGGAAATCTACAGGTAACCTTACCGCAGCAGAGTTTATCAAAGAGCGCCTTGGTTCACAGGTACAAAAGACCTATATCTATATTTTTATGCTGGTTTCTTTATTCATTAAAGGAACAGTATTGTATCCGGTTGCAAAGCTTGTCAGCGCTTCATTGGGCTATCCTTTGATGCCTTCAACTATCATGCTGGGCTTATTTATGATCGCATATACGGCTGTTGGCGGACTTTGGGCGGTTATGGTTACTGATATTCTTCAGTTCGTGATCTTAACCGCAGCTGTTCTGATTATCCTGCCATTATCATTTGATGCAGCTGGCGGACTTTCAAAGTTTCAGACAAATGCACAGGAAGGATTTTTTGACCTGTTAAATGGGGAATTTACCCTTGGATTCATTATTGCATTTACACTTTATCATATTTTCTATATCGGAGGTAACTGGACATTTGTACAGCGTTATACCAGTGTTAAGGATAGTAAATCAGCAAGAAAGGTAGCTTACCTTTTTGCGGGTCTGTATCTGATCAGTCCGGTGCTATGGATGCTGCCACCAATGATTTACAAGACCATTAATCCTTCTCTGACTGGTCTGGATACAGAAAATGCGTATTTAATGATCTGTCAGCTGGTGCTCCCTCCAGGATTATTAGGCTTAATGCTTACCGGAATGTATTTTTCAACTTCTGCATCCGCAAATACTACCTTAAATGTAGTCTCCGCTGTATTTACGAATGATATTTATAAAGGCAGGATCAATCCGGCGGCAAGCGACCGTAAACTAATGCAGGTTGCCCGCCTGTCATCCTGGCTAATTGGCCTTGGGATGATCGCAATTGCACTCATGGTGCCTTATATCGGTGGTCTGGTGAATGTAACCATAAGTGTTGGTGCCATCACCGGTGGTCCGATTTTAGCTCCTCCAATCTGGGCATTGGTCTCCAAAAGGCTGAGCGGAAAAGCCACGCTGATCATCACTTACGTCAGTTTAGGAATCAATTTGATATTTAAAATAATTTTACCCTTCCTTATCGATTTCAAACTTAACCGGGCAGAAGAAATGCTGGTTGGGGTAGGTGTACCACTGGTACTTCTGATTGCCAATGAGATCAGGGCTTATTATTCTAATTATCTAAGTCCGCAGTACCTGGAATTTAAAGCCCAGAAAAGCTCAAGAAAGGCTCAAAAGGCTAATTTATCAGAAGAAGAGATTAGTGAATCATTACAACAAAACAAATTTGGTTTGAAAATAACTGCATTTGCATTGGCATTTACTGCATTTCTCTTATTGGTTCTGGGTTTAATTACGGGAGATAATTTTGGTCTTTTAGGTTCGATAGCGGCATTGATTTTTGTTCTCGCAATCATCCCATGGAGGGCGTCGAGAAGAATTATATTCTATTCAAGAGACTAATCTGTTTATCAATGTTAATATACAATTTATGATTAAAAGTGAGTTTTCCTCTGCCGGACGTTCAGTTTATGAACGCCCAATGAATGCTGATCTGGTTATCATTGGAGGTGGTATCGCGGGTACATGCGGAGCCATTGCTGCAGCAAGGGAAGGTTTAAAAGTTATTCTTGTGCAGGACAGGCCGGTACTTGGTGGAAATGCTTCGAGTGAGGTGAGATTGTGGATTTTGGGAGCAACCTCAAGCATGGGAAATAATAACCGCTGGTCGAGGGAAGGTGGGGTATTGAGTGAAATCCTGATTGAGAATATGTACCGGAACCCGGATGGGAATGCGATCATTCTGGATACCATTTTGCTTGAAAAGGTAAAGAATGAGCAGAATCTAACACTTCTTTTAAATACTGCGGTTTATGAAGTAGTAAAATCGGCTCCGGATGAGATTAGTGAGGTAATTGGCTTTTGCAGTCAGAACTCGACCCGTTATATTTTATCAGCACCTTATTTCTGCGATGCATCCGGAGATGGAATCGTGGCTTTTCAGGCAGGTGCGGCATTCAGGATGGGAGCAGAGTCAAAGGATGAATTTGATGAGGGTTTTGCACCCGATAAGGAATACGGTGAACTTTTGGGACATTCCATTTACTTTTTTACAAAGAATGCCGGTCATCCAATAACATTTACTGCTCCTTCTTATGCTTTGAAGGATGTTTCCTCCATAGTTAAATACCGTTCTTATGATATCAGTGATCATGGCTGTAAGCTCTGGTGGCTTGAATACGGGGGCAGGCTCGATACCATTCATCAGACCGAAGAGATTAAATGGGAATTATGGAAAGTAATCTATGGTATATGGGATCATGTTAAAAACTCAGGGAAATATCCTGAAGCCGAAAATCTGACCCTGGAATGGGTTGGACACATTCCGGGTAAGCGGGAGAGCCGGCGTTTTGAAGGAGATTACATGCTTTCCCAAAAGGATGTTGTGGAACAGCGGGAACATCCGGATGCAGTGTCTTATGGAGGATGGTCATTGGATCTGCATCCCGCCGACGGAGTTTTTAGTGATAAGCCGGGCTGCAATCAATGGCATTCAAAGGGGATATATCAGATCCCGCTTCGATGTATGTACAGCAAAAACATTAAAAATCTCTGGTTAGCAGGTAGAATTATAAGTGCAAGTCACGTGGCATTCGGTTCGGCGAGGGTAATGGCCACAGTATCTTATTCGGCGCAGGTTCTGGGCCTTGCAACTCAATATTGCCTGAAGAACAAGATTACTCCCTCAAAACTCGCCAATTCTTCAAAAGTTCAGGAGTTGAGGCAGGAACTGACGCAAAAAGGGCATTTTATTCCCGGATTGGAGCCGGAAAGGACAAATTTAGCGCATAATGCAGGTATCAATGCTAGTTCTGAATTTAAACTTACTGAATTAAAGGCTGATGGAAGCTGGCAGAAACTTGAATATTCCACTGCTCAGTTATTGCCGGCTACGTCGGGAGATCAGATAAATATCAGTTTTGAGGTCGATGCAAAAGAGAAGACAAACTTAAGTCTGCAATTACGTGTAAGTGCTAATCCAATCAATTACACGCCTGAGATAATCCTTGAGAACCGTGACATTCCTGTCACCGCGGGAAAGAGTACATTAAGCGTTGAATTTGATCATATAATCGGGGGGGAACAATATGTTTTTGTTTGTATTCTGAAAAATGAGCTTGTTTCAGTTCAAACCAGCAATATGTTTCTTACGGGAAGCATGATGTTAATGAACCGCTACAATAAATCTGTAGCCACAAGTGGTGTTCAGCTGCCACCCGACGGGATCGGAATCGACTCTTTTGAGTTCTGGCTTCCTTCAAGGCGGCCGGCACATCAAAATCTGGCATTTAAACTGTTTGCAGCGCTCAAACCTTTTAAAGTTTCAAACCTGATTAATGGTTTTTGCCGTCCAACAAATGCTGCTAATGCATGGGTTGCCGATCTTAAAGATACGAATCCTTGTGTGACTTTAAGCTGGGAAGAGCCTGTTCAGATTAAGCGAATAGTACTGTTCTTTGACTCAGATTTTGACCATCCACTGGAGTCTACCCTCAGGGTTCATCCAGAGCGCGTTGTGCCCCATACAGTTAGAAATTATAAAATAATGGATGCCTTAGGCAACCTGATCTTTGAAAAAACAGGTAATTATCAGACCGTTAACGATGTATTATTGGATCAGGCGATAAGTACTTCTTCGATCAGGATTTTCCCGGAACATCCTGCAAGTAATGTTCCGGCAGCAATATTTGAGGTGCAGGTCTTTTAAATGAATTAAAATATTAGGAATCAGGTAGGTTCTGGTTCCTGTAACACGCTGGAGTTTCTGACTATCAGCTTTGAATCGAGGGTTTTAGTAACGGCTTTCCATTGTGAGACCTCCTTGTCCATGAGGTCGAGCAATAATTGCATCGCAGTACTGCCCATCAGTCTTTGTGGCTGAGCAACAGTGGTCAGACTGGGTTCGATAAGGTCGGAGCCGTAGTCGTTACTGAAACCAACGATTCCTATTTCCTCCGGAATACGGATTCCCATTTTTTTAATTGTTTGGATCGCTTCAATTGCTGCCGGATCATTTACGACGAACAATCCATCAGGCGGACTTTTAAGATCCATTAAGTGTTTGATATAGATCTTAACCTTACCAATGGTTAGATCATAGGGGATGATCAGAGATTCATCTACCGGTATTTTATGCTTTTTAAGGGCATCCAGATATCCTTTTAAACGCTTTCTGCTTGTGATTAATGAGTCAGGGCCTGCGAGATGGGCAATTCTTTTTTTACCTGTCAGGATAAGATGTTCAACAGCACCAAATGCAGCTTCATAATCATTGATCACCACTTTAGGTACTATCATTTCATCACAAACCCGGTTGAATAAAACAATTGGAATGCCTTTACGTTCAAAAATTTTCAGGTGTTCATAGCTTCGGGTTTCTTTTGTGATTGAGACTAATATTCCGTCAACCTGGCTGGCCAGCATAACTCTTGCATTTTCTACTTCGGTTTCAAATTTCTCGTTCGACTGGCTCACAATGATATTATAACCATGTTTACTAGCCATTTCCTGTGCACCGATCACCACCTGTGGGAAGAAGGAGGTATTGAATTCAGGAACAATGATCCCAATCAGGTTGCTTTTTCTTGAAATCAGATTGATTGACAGCATATTACGCTGATAATCCAGTTTTTCGGCGAGGTCAAGAACTGCTTTCCGGGTTTCAGATTTAACTTCCGGATGGTTGGTTAAGGCACGCGAAACGGTAGACTTGGATATATTTAATTCCCTTGCAATGTCATATATCGTAGTCTGGTGTACTTTCATTTTAATCCCGATTGGGTATAAAATTAAAATAAAATTTGATGAATGGTTATTGGGAAGGTATAGTAGATTTTAAATGAACATTTGAAACCGGAGGATTAATCTAACCTGAATTGGATATAAGGAAGGTTAAAATAATATGGTTATAATTGGTCAGATAAGGCTCAGGAACCAAAAAATTTTGTTCTTGGAAAGCAATGCCAGCGTGTTATAGGCTAGTCTAGCCCTTTCCTCCGGAGTAGTTCCGGCAAGAAATAACGTTCTGATTCAAATCACCAATAGCCGGAAGCTACTTCCTCCGGCAAGGTTTATTTTACCCGGAGCTGTATTTCATGGGGACGGGCAGTCTGGCAAAAGGGCCACCTGCCATTTGAAATAAACTCGGGTGGCAGCTGTAGCTTTTTTGCAATACTGAATTTCATGATATCTATTAAATCTTCTGCAAAAATAACAGCAGAACACGGGACTATCAGAACCGAAGAGGTACAAACCCTGCTTTCTAAAACAAGAGAAAATTATTCAATGAAAACAGGAACCCAGAAAGATTATATATTGAACTCACACTAATTTAATCTAGCAATAAAGAACGAATATGGAAAAACAACAAAGCCCGATATTTTCACATCAGGCTTTGTACTCTTGGTACTCTTGATCTATAAATCAAAAATTACTTTGTACACTCCATTATTGAGGGAGCTCGATTTATTCCAAAACCAATTCCCCAAGCGCAGCTTTCGTAAATCCTTTTAACTCATCACTCTGACCACTCTGAATCTTTTTAACCCAGTTCGGGTCAGCAAGCAACGGACGGCCAACAGCAACCAGATCAAAGTCCCCACGATCCATGCGCCTCATCAGCTCATCCAGATTGTTGGGTTCAGAACTTTCACCAGCAAATGCTGCTAAAAATTCGCCGGTTAAACCCACAGAACCAACGGTTATCGTGGCTTTACCGCTTATTTTCTTTGCCCAGCCTGCAAAATTAAGGTCTGATCCTTCAAATTCAGGTTCCCAGAAACGACGCTGTGAACAATGGAAGATATCTACTCCTGCATTAGAAAGCGGATTTAGCCAGCTTTCCATTTCCTGAGGAGTTTTGGCCATTTGATTGGTATATGCAGAGGGTTTCCATTGTGACAATCGAAGGATTACTGCAAAATCTTCACCCACCTGTTTACGCACTTCTTTAACTACCTCTACACCAAAACGACTGCGTTCTGCGAGCGTTTTGCCACCATAGACATCTGTACGCTTGTTGGTACCATCCCAAAAGAACTGGTCAATTAAGTAGCCATGCGCCCCGTGTAGCTCAACACTATCAAAACCCAAACGTTTAGCATCAGCAGCCGCTTTTCCATAAGCTAAAATGGTATCTGCAATGTCTTCTTCGGTCATGACATTGCCGTTTTTGAAATCCGGCCTGTTTAAGCCAGACGGACCCTCAAAGGGCTGTGCAGGCAGCCAGCCGGAACGATGATTATCCATAACGCCCATATGCCATATCTGCGGAGCCATACTGCCTCCTGCCTGATGTACCTGATCAATTACTTTTTTCCATCCGGCTAAGGATTGTTCACCATAGAAATGGGGGATATTGGGGTCGTTTGATGAAGATACCCGGTCAATGACGGTACCTTCAGAGAGAATTAATCCCACTTCGCCCTCTGCCCGCTTTTGATAGTATTCAGCTACAGTATCTGTTGGTACGCCATTGGGAGAAAATGAGCGCGTCATTGGCGCCATTACAATCCGGTTTTTTATATTGAGTGATTTCAGGCTGAATGGCCTGAATAAGCTGTCTGTATTCATTCTATTTATGTGTTTTATTATATTTCTTTTTGAATAATTTGGCTTAAGAGCTCAAAAGCCGCTTCATTACGCTGGTAATAGGTCCACTGACCAATACGGGTTGATTTTATGAGCCCGGCACGCTGCAGAACCGATAGATACTCAGAAACGGTTGATTGTGTAAGTCCCGCCTTCAATTGGATCTGCCCGACACAAACCCCATGTTCAAAACCGGCATGTTGTTTTTGATCCGGGAAGTTTAATTCCGGTTCCTTAAGCCAATTAAGGATTTGCAATCTTGTCTTGTTCGACAGTGCTTTGAAAATTTCTACCTGATCCACGATGCAAAGATATATCGGAAATTCCCGATATGCCAATTAATTTAAAGAGATGACATGGGGGTGATATTTTACAGAAAAACACCTCCTGTATCAAATACAGTATAAGCTCCGTTTTTCAGCTCCCGTATGAAATTCCGGTTCATTTTTAATTCTATAGTTAAATTGAAATCTGGTCTATGATTGAAATAGCCCGGGGCTTTAGTGGCTGTTGCACAACTGAGATATTTAAAAATAAATTTATCTATGTCATTGATTATTAATATCTTAATGCATGCAAGGCAAAAAAGGCTATCAGGAAAAGTTGTTTATCACTTTTCGACTATCT
>NZ_JAUXXZ010000080.1 GCF_030684675.1 Daejeonella sp.
GGGAATTAAAGGGGGTGGAACCTCCCCGTAGCCCCTCCAAAGGGGCACAGCATAGCGCCTAAATCCCTACTTAATAATAAATTTTGATACTTTGACACCTGTTTAAAGATGTGTCCACACGATAGGACCCTGAAGGGGTCGAATGTATTTAAAATTCTCACATACGATCCCTTCAGGGTCGAAAAATGAGCATTATGGCGTTTCTATAAACATACGACCGCCTTCGGGGTCGAAGCCAAAAATATTTATCCAGAAAACGTGCTTCTAATCTTTTCAAATCACAGCCATGACAGCTCAGGACAGACCTTATTTTTTTAATATTTAATTTGTGTTTGGTATTGGGCAAAGACTTTCTTTTCCTGATTAATTCTATATTTAATTATACAAATCAATAATTACGAATAATTTCTTTTTGATGGCTTCCACAGGATTTTTTTATTATTCAAAAATTTTTATTGGCTTGTGTATTCTGCCACTTTTGTCTTTCCAGACAAGCTCTGAACTCAAATTCAGAAAACAATTGATTGCCTCAGAAAGTGCCGAGTCGGTAGGTGTTTTTGACGTAAATGGAGACCAAAATCCCGATATAATTTCAGGAAGTTACTGGTATGAGGGTCCGGCATTTCTCAATCGTCATTTCATAGGTCAGGTAGAACGGGTAAGTGAATATTATGATGACTTTGCGACCATCCCAATGGATGTTGATGGCGATGAAAAAATAGATTTTATCACGGGTGGCTGGTTTAGTAAAACCCTTCGCTGGCGTAAAAATCCCGGTAATGAAAAAGAGTGGGCTTTATTGGACATTGCACAAACAGGTAATATTGAGACCATACGGGCATGGGATATCGATGGCGACGGTTTTGATGAAATAGTGCCCAATACTCCGGGTAATCCGCTGATATATTACACCCTGAAACGGGATAAAAATAATAAGGCACTCGGGGAATTCGCAAAAACATTGGTTATTGAAAAGCATGGCCATGGTTTGGGCTTTGGAGATATTAATGGAGACGGAAGAGGGGATTTTATAGTTTCGGAAGGCTGGATCGAAGCTCCTGATAACAAAAACAATAAAGCATGGAAGTTGCATACAGATTTTGATCTGAAGGATGCCAGCATTCCTGTAATTGTTGCAGATGTGAATAAGGATGGATTAAATGACCTTATTGCAGGCCATGGTCACTCCTACGGTCTTTATTGGTACGAACAAAAAAGAAAAGAAAAATCAGCTAAATTTATAAAACATCCAATAGATCCTTTTCATTCCCAGTTTCATACAATGGAATGGGTGGATATAGATAATGACGGGCAAATGGAACTGATTACCGGTAAACGTTACCGCGCCCATAATGGTAAAGACCCCGGAGGAAATGAATCGCCGGGACTCTATTATTTTAAATGGAACGGGGAATCATTCACCAAACACGTAATCAGTTACGGTCCTTTTGGAGAGGGCAAGGGTACAGGAATCTTCTTTAGTATCGCAGATCTGCATAAAACCGGCAGGAAAGATATCGTAGTTGCAGGAAAAGATGGCCTCTATGTATTTTTTAATGAGAGACCCTGATTAAAAAAAAATCACCATCATCACAAAAATCAATTTTATATTTAAAATACTTTAAAAATAGCAGTACATAAAATCATGAAACGTAACACGTACTTAAAACTGGCAGGATTGCTGTCTATCGTCTTTTTTCTGGCAATGTCCTTTATTGATAACGTAGAAGAAACTAAGAAAAACAGAGTCAGAGAACTCGATCCGAAAGTTGAGAAACTGAAGTTATTGCCAAATTTCAAGGCAGAATATTTGTACAGCCCCTCTGAAAGCAAAAATGGCTCCTGGGTTGCGATGACTTTCGATCACAAGGGTCGAATGATTGCCTGCGATCAGTACGGCTACCTATACCGTTTAACTATTCCGCCAATTGGCACAGAATCAGTTAAATCAAAAGTAATTGTAGAAAGACTGGAGCTCAAAATTGCAGGTGATACCTCAAAAGCCAAAATAAAAATGGGCTATGCGCAGGGTTTGCTTTACGCATTCAATAGCCTTTACGTGATGGTTAACCATAAAAGTGATACCTCAATGGCTAAGAGTAGTGGTTTGTACCGACTCAAAGACACTGATAATGATGACCAATATGATCAAATAACTTTGCTCAAAGACCTGGTTACTCCGGGAGGTGAACATGGGCCTCACAGTATGGTCATCTCTCCAGATAAAAAATCAATTCATCTAATTGCCGGTAATCATGTTGATGTTCCAAAAATGGAGGCCTATCGTTTACCCGAAACATGGAAAGAAGATAATTTATTCCCATTGATCAAAGATCCAAACGGACATGCCAATGATCGTTATGCACCGGGAGGTTTTGTTGTCAAAATTAATCCGGAAGGAACAAACTGGGAGTTAATCAGTGCAGGTTACCGAAATGCATTTGACCTTGCCTTTAATGAGGTTGGGGATATGTTTGTTTATGATGCAGACATGGAATGGGATTTTGGAATGCCCTGGTACAGGCCTACCCGCATCAGTCATTCAACCAGTGGTAGTGAATTTGGATGGCGCACAGGAAACAGTAAATGGTCGCCTGCTTATCCGGATAACCTGCCGGCAATATTAAATATCGGGCAAGGCTCACCTACAAGTTTGTTTAGTGGAAATAATGCCCGATTCCCTGAAAAATACCGCCGGGGTCTGTTTGCCTTTGACTGGAGTTTCGGAATCATCTATGCCGTTCAACTGACCCCTAGCGGATCTTCTTACAAGGCAACAGCCGAAGAATTTATTTCTGGTGCACCCTTGCCTTTAACTGATGGTATTATCGGGCCTGATGGAGCTATGTATTTTTTAACCGGCGGTCGTAAACTGGATTCAGACCTTTATAGGGTCTATTATGGCGAAAATAATTTAGCGAATGATCCACTAATTACTAAAACTCCTCCGGATATACTTCAGGCGAGAAATTTAAGACGGCAATTGGAAACCTTTCATGCCGGCCCAAATGCAAAAGCAATAGCTCTTGCCTGGCCAAACTTAAAAAACAAAGATCGTTATATCCGATATGCTGCCCGTATAGCAATGGAACATCAGCCGCTTTACCAATGGCAGGAAAAAGCATTCTTAGAGAAAGACCCTCAGATACTTACTCAAGCCATGATTGCTATGGCCAGAACAGGTAACAGGGGTTTACAGGTCAGGATGATTAATACATTGATGAACATCAACTACAATCTATTACCTGAATCTCAACAAATAGATGTTTTAAGGGCCTATGAACTGATAATTTTCAGAATGGGTAAGCCCAATGATGCTGAAAAAGTTAAATTAAGCAGGTATTTGAATCAATTCTATCCTGCAAAAAGCAATGAACTAAATCGCTCATTCAGCAAGGTTTTAGTAGCCCTGGATGACCCTTTAGTCGTTCAAAAAACACTGACCTTACTTGATGGAGTCGTTCTGGACGTGGATGACCAAAAATCTTTCATGCAGTCTTCAGACTTAATTCTGCGTAATCCTCAATACGGACTTGACATTGCAGGAATGCTGGCCAAAACCCCACCTGCACAGCAGATTTATTACGTAACGGCATTAAGTGAAGCAAAAAATGGCTGGACAACAGCATTAAGGGAAAAATATTTCAAATGGTATTATACCGCATTTGGATATAAGGGTGGTAATAGCTTTATTGGTTTTATCGATAAGGCGCGCAAAATGGCTTTAGCTAATCTGCCACAAGATCAAGTCGAGCATTATAATAAGATTTCGGGCAATGAATTACTGACTAATAATGGTATGAAACTGGCCAGTGTGGGCAGCCCTAAAGGTCCGGGAAGAAACTGGAAAATAGATGAAGCTCTGGAAGTTGTTCAGAAAGATTCAACAGACAGAAACTTTGAGCAAGGTGAAATGTTGTTTAGTGCAACCCGCTGTATTTCATGCCACAGCATGAAAGGTGAAGGAGGTGCAGTTGGTCCGGCATTAAGCCAATTGGGAACACGCTTCTCTGCCCGTGATATCCTGGAGTCTATTTTTGAGCCCAATAAAGTGATATCTGATCAATATGCTTATACTTCTTTTTACTTAAAGAATGGTGGTTCGGTAACCGGGAGACTGAAAAATGAAGATTCTGAAAAATATTATATTTCTCAAAATCCTTTTGCCCCACAAACATTGCGTGAGATAATTAAGAGTGATGTGGTAAGAACCAGGATTTCTGATGTATCATCCATGTATCCGGGTATGGTCAATGGCTTAAATAAAGAAGAATTAAAGGACCTGATGGCCTACCTTATTTCAGGATCAAATAAAGATCATCAGGTCTATAAGCCGAAATTATTAAAGAAATAAAGCACAAGAGGAGATTATAATTTTGAACCAACAGTCCTGGCATAATAAAATATCGAATACCAACCAATTGGGAGGTATTGAAACTTCTGTTCTGAATAATGGGGCCGGGCGTGGAACACGCATTGCCTGGATTAATACCGGGTCTGGTCTCCGGTTTAAAGTCGTAATAGACCGCGCAATGGATATAGCCGATGCATTTTATAATCAGCATAGCCTCGCCTGGCTGAGCCATTCGGGAATCAGCACTGCACAGCCTTTATCGGATAAGGGAATCGATTGGCTCAGAACTTTTGGTGGTGGATTAGTTGTTACCTGCGGACTCAGCCATGTTGGGGGACCCGAAAAAGACGAATTTGGCGAACGTGGAATTCATGGACAAATAAGCAATACCCCTGCAGAAATTGTGTCCATAATTCAACCTGATCCCTTATCAGGGAATATGGAAATGAGCATTAGCGGAATCATCAGGGAATCGCAGGCATTAGGAAACAGACTGGAATTAAGACGTACCATTTCTTCCACTTTGGGTAAATCCATAATCCGGATTCAGGATGAGGTAATTAACCGTGGAAATACAGATGCACCGCATATGCTCTTATACCACTGTAATTTCGGCTGGCCCCTCATTGATGAAGGAACAAAAATAAAATGGAATGGCAAATGGAAGCCGCGTGATGGAAATCCAAATAAACTATTTAAAGAAGGGAATGATTTCCATACCTGTCCTGCCCCTTTAGATGATCACAGTGGAGCAGGAGAAGAAGTCGCCTTTATAGATATTGAAACAGATGAATCAGGCGTTTGCTCCTGCGGACTAGAGAATCCAAAAATTGGATTAAGCCTGAATTTAAGATTCCTTAAAAAACAATTACCCTGCTTAACAAATTGGTTGCATTATGGAAAAGGGGAATATGTTGTCGGGCTCGAACCCGGCACAAATCCGCCTATCGGGCAAAGCCGGGCAAGGCGGCAAAATGAATTAATCCTGCTTACTCCTGGAGAAAGCAGAAAATATGACTTAGAAATAGAAGTATTAACAAATAAAGAGGGCTATTAAATTTTAGCCAACAAAACAATTTCAATAAGAATATGAGTTTAGCAAAGAAAGCATTAGAACAAGGAAAAGGAATTCTCAGATTGGCACCAACCTGGGTTCCCCGTTCATTTTGCGTACCGGGAAGAAGAATTAAGTTACACCCGGATGATTATTATGTACTCGGTGGGCAACGTGGTGGTATTGATGAAAGATGGTTATCATCTACCACTCCAGCACAAAACGGACCACTGACAGGGAAAAATGAAGGTTTAAGTCCGGTAGTTTTCAACGAGGGAGGAAAGGATGAGCAATTTTTATTAAAAGATGCCATTGATGAGCTTAAGGGCGAAATTATCGGAGACCGCCTATGGAATGAACACCAAAGCTGGCCGATGTATTCCAAATTCTTTGACAATATGGGTCCCCTACCCCATCATATTCATCACAATGATGAACATGCTTCCAAAATCGGACAAAAAGGTAAACCTGAAGCCTATTATTTTCCACCACAACTAAACAATCATGGCGGAGATTTTCCTTATACCTTCTTTGGTATCGCCCCGGGTACTACAAAAGCACAGATTCGGGAATGTCTGGTGAATTTTACAAAAGGCGATAATAAACTTACCACCTACTCTCAGGCATTTAAACTGGAACCCGGAACCGGATGGGATGTGCCTCCGGGCATGCTTCATGCACCCGGAAGTATGTGTACCTATGAACCGCAAA
The DNA here is from genome assembly GCF_030684675.1 of Daejeonella sp. Lineage (GTDB taxonomy): Bacteria > Bacteroidota > Bacteroidia > Sphingobacteriales > Sphingobacteriaceae > Daejeonella. The sequence goes on from NZ_JAUXXZ010000080.1 coordinate 6,120, forward strand.
AAGCGTCCGACGTTTTCGCGATGTATCAATCCCTTGTCAATGAGGCTATTATACCTGAGGAGCTCCTTTGGAACGGAACTCCAAAGGACAGGATTGGCGATTATGACCAGTTGATGGAAGTCATCGACTGGGATTTGAATGTAAATCCGAATATTCTGGAAACCCGGTTTATGCTTCCGAAACCTATGAAGCCTCAGGCTGAAATGGAATCTGAAGGATATATTGAGAACTGGATCTGCTACAGATCAGCGGCATTCAGCGCGAAAGAACTTACTGTATTACCCGGACAAACAGTTACAATCAGGGATAGTGCCTGCTATGGCATGATCGTGATGCAGGGGCATGGTAAATTTGGGGTATGGGATATTGAGACTCCGGCTCTGATCAGATATGGGCAACTTACAAATGATGAGTTCTTTGTAACTGAAAAAGCTGCGAAAGAAGGCGTACGCATTAGCAACCCTTCCAAAACCGATCCAATTGTTATACTGAAACATTTCGGTCCGGAAAACCCGGATCTCATTTTGTAATTATTAAAAAATATAAAATATGGCTGAGAACATTTATCCAAAACTTCACAATGCAACATGGCCTGGCATTGTGGGAAAAGGTCCTGATTCAGAACCACCAATATCATTAGAGAAAATGCTTGAAATGACTGCCGCTGCAGAAGTCGACGGCGTTAAATTCGATGGCGTTGATGTTGGTCTTTTTGACCCATCAATAAATTTAGATGATCTGGATGGCATTAAAAGACTGGCTGATCAGGTAAGCAAATATAATTTAGTAATTGGCAGTCTGGTAGCACCCATTTGGGGCGGACCGGCAATGGGTACAAAAGAAGATCGTGCAAATTTTGTTGATCAGGTACGTAAATCATGTGTTTATGGTCAAAAACTGAAGGAAATGGGTGTACGCCCATATGGTATAATCCGTATTGATTCGGCCAGCAGCGTTGAAAGCTGGGCTAAAGACCCGGTTAATAACACTAAACTGATTGCTCAAACTTTCCGTGAAGCATGTGATGTGGCAGCTGATTATGGTGAAAAGCTTGCCGCTGAAGGCGAAATTTGCTGGGGTGGTATGCATAGCTGGAGAGCAATGCTGGATACACTTGAAGCTGTAGATCGACCGAATATCGGCTTTCAGGCAGACATGTCACATACATTTCTGTATCTCCTTGGTTATAATGCGCCTGAGGATCGCATTTTACCATTTGATTATCAATGGGATGATCGTGAAACGCTGACTGAGGGACTGAAAAAATTAACAGCTGCATTGCGTCCATGGACTTTAGATTTTCACGTTGCTCAGAATGATGGAACAGCTTATGGTTCAGGTTCACATGATAAAACCGGAAGACATTGCCAGGCAACCGATCCAAATGGTAAATTAGATATCTCTATCGACGCCGGGCATTGGCTGCGCAATGAAAATGGAGAATTGACCAAAGCATTTAAACACATTTGCTGGGATGGTTGCATGTTTCCAAATGCTGTTTTAGAGCAACAAAAAACATGGAATGATATTTTGGCGGCGATGATCAAGGTTCGAAATTTAAATAGCTGGTCTTAAGCAATTGATTAATTGAAATTTTCAGAATACAATAATGGCAAATAAAAAAGAATTAAGAATCGGGTTAATTGGATGCGGCTTTATGGGCCGGACCCATTCGAATGGCTACAAAAGAGTTGGTGATTTTTTCCCTGAGTTGGAATATCGTCCGGTTTTAAAAGCAGTTTGCTCCCGTAGCAAAGACAAAGTTCAGGCTTTTGCTGAACAATGGGGCTATGAATCTTTTGAAACAGATTGGAAGGTATTGATTGCCCGTGATGATATTGATGCTGTTGACATCTGCGCACCAAATAATATGCATGCAGAGATTGCTATCGCTGCAGCAGCTGCAGGCAAAATGATCCTGTGTGAAAAACCTCTTTCACGGACTTTAGCTGAAGGAGTAGCCATGGTGGATGCGATTGAAAAAGCAGGCGTACCTAATACAGTATGGTATAATTATCGTCGTGTTCCGGCAGTTTCTTTAGCCAAACAAATTATCGATTCCGGTAAACTGGGTAAAATATTTCACTACAGAGCCAATTTCCTGCAAGACTGGACAATCAATGCTGATCTGCCCCAAGGTGGTGAAGGCTTATGGCGTCTGGATATCGATGCCGCGGGATCTGGTGTTACAGGCGATCTGCTAGCACACTGTATTGATACCGCTATCTGGTTAAATGGAGGCATAAAGGATGTTTCTGCACTTACCGAAACATTCGTTAAAGAACGGATGCATCAGCTGACCGGCAAAAAGGAAAAAGTAGGAATAGACGATGCCTGTATTTTCCATTGCCACTTCAATAATGGATCCTTAGGACTGTTTGAATCTACAAGATATGCCCGCGGACATAAAGCCCTGTACACCTTTGAAATAAATGGTGAACATGCTTCCATTCGCTGGGATCTGCACGACCTGAATCGTCTGGAATATTTTGACCATGCTGATGATTCCATTGTCCGTGGATGGCGCTCCATTCATGTAACTGATGGTGATCAGCCTTATATGGACAAATGGTGGGTTCCCGGACTTTCAATAGGCTACGAACATTCATTTGTGCATCAGGTTGCTGATTTCCTGAAATGTCTTGAAACCGGTGAGCCATGCTCTCCAACCTTTAAAGAGGCATTGGAAACCCAAAAAGTTTGTGAAGCGGTAATCGATTCTGCAAATACAAGAAGCTGGAAAACCATCTAATCAATTGGAAAACAGAGTCAAAAATCATTGAATATTAATCCATTTTATAGCTATTGATCATGTACAAGAAAATTAATTCAATTCAGGGATACTTAATTATGGGTTTCCTCCCGCTATTCATAATCCTTGCGGGCTATAAAATGGCTGATACTAATGAGAAGAAACAAAAAGGTTTTGTTCAAATTTTTGATGGTAAAACCCTCAATGGCTGGGAAGGTGATCCTGCCTACTGGAGAATTGAAAATGGCAATATCATTGGAGAAATTACACCGGCGACCCTGCTTAAACGCAATTCCTTCCTGATTTGGCGGGGAGGAATGCCTGCTGATTTTGAACTTACTTTAGAGTTTAAAATCACAAAGGCAGGCAATAGTGGTATAAACTACCGAAGTGAAGAGCTCAAGGATATCCCCTACGCTTTAAAGGGCTATCAACTCGATATTGATGGAGCTAACCGTTATACCGGACAGAATTATGAAGAACGTGGAAGGACTACCCTGGCCTACAGAGGACAAAAGACTATCATAAAGGCTCAAAATGCCGAGAATGCTGCTGGCGCAGTTCAGTCAAAAATTAAAAATAATGCATGGACCGATTTAACAGTAAAGGGTTCATTAGGGGAATCTGATGCCTTATTGCAAAAGATAAAAAGTGAAGACTGGAATACCTGCCGTTTGGTAGCAAAGGGTAACCGGCTAAAACACTATATCAATGGAGTATTGATGAGTGATGTTAAAGATAATGATACGGTTAACGGAAAATCAAAAGGAATGCTAGGCATGCAGGTACATGTTGGTCCGCCTATGAAAGTGGAGTACCGTAAGATTATGCTTAAGCAATAATTCTATAGGCAAATAAAAACCTAAGCATGAAAAAAAACCTGTTTTCAATATTGCTGGCTCTGTTAGTGATATCAAGTATCATACTCATAAAGGCTTGTAGTTCAGCTAGTTCAAAACAGGTTTATGACCCGGCCGATACCTTACTTACTGAAAGTCAGAAACGCTTAGCTTCCAATGCTTTAAAAGGCCTTGTTATCAGCCCCGGTCTGCAAATTCAGACTATGGCAACAGAGCCAACATTAATAAACCCAACAAATATTGATGTTGATGAACAGGGAAGGGTATGGGTGACTGAAGCTTATAATTATCGTTTTCAAATCAACAATAACAAACCAAGAACTGAAGGTGATCGAATCTTGATTCTGGAGGATAAAGATGGGGATGGTCACCTCGAAACAAGTAAAGTTTTTTATCAGGGTCCTGAACTAAATGCTCCTTTAGGTATCGCTGTACTGGGCAATAGGGTAATAATATCACAAAGCCCTTATGTATGGATTTTTTATGATGATAATGGGGATGATAAAGCGGATCGTAAAGAGATACTTTTTCAGGGTATTGGTGGCGAACAGCATGACCATGGTATGCACTCCTTTACTTTTGGGCCTGATGGCAAATTATACTTCAATTTTGGTAATTCAGGACAAACGCTAAAAGATAAAAACAACAAGGTTGTATTGGATCAGGATGGGGATGAAATTGGCCCCGGAAAGTATCGTGAGGGAATGGTATTCCGTTCTGATCCGGATGGCTCTAATGTAGAATGCCTGGGACACAATTTCAGAAATAATTTTGAACTTGCTGTAGATAGTTACGGAACAATCTGGCAAAGCGATAATGACGATGATGGCAACCGGGGTGTACGCATTAACTATGTGATGGATTATGGAAATTATGGCTACAAGGATGAAATGACCGGTGCGAGCTGGCAGGCAAAAAGGACCAATCTGGAAGATTCTATTCCTTTGCGCCATTGGCATCTCAATGATCCAGGAGTAGTCCCAAATCTTTTACAAACCGGAGCAGGCTCACCTACCGGCATTTTACTTTATGAAGGTTCCTTACTGCCTGAGCCCTTTCAAAATCAAATAATTCACTCCGATCCTGGCCCAAATGTGGTTCGGGCATATCCTGTAAAGAAAAACGGTGCCGGTTATACTGCGGGCATCCTCAACATTCTGAAGGGAGAAAATGACCAATGGTTCCGTCCATCAGACGTATGCATTGCTCCGGATGGTTCCCTGATTGTTGCTGATTGGTACGATCCCGGAGTTGGAGGTCATAGGGTTGGGGATTTACAGAGAGGACGTATCTACAGAATCGCTCCTGATGTTTCGCAGTATAAAATCCCCGGGTACGATTACAGCACACCTGGCGGAGCAATTATCGCACTCCAGAATCCAAATCTTGCTGTAAGAAGGCATGCATGGCTAGCTTTACATGGAATGGGGAAAAAGGCAGTTCCCGGACTTGAAAAATTATGGCGAAAAGCTTCCAACCCAAGGATGCGTGCCAGAGCGTTGTGGGTTTTGGTAAAAATGCCAAATGGAAACAAATATATTAGCGAAGCCATAAAAGATAATAATCCTGATATTAGAATAGCAGGAATCAGGGCGGCAAGACAATTAAAATTGGATCTCATTCCATTGTTAAAAAAACTAGCAGGTGATCAGGATACACAGGTTAGAAGAGAATCAATTATAGCTTTAAGACATAATAAATCGCCGGAAGCAGCTGAATTATGGGCCGGGCTTGCCGATCAATATGATGGGAATGATAGATGGTATTTAGAGGCTTTGGGTATTGCTGCAGACAGACAATGGGACAGTTTTTTTGAAGCTTATTTACAGGTGAATAAGAATCCATTACTCAACCCTGCCGGGAGAGACATCATTTGGCGGGCACGTACCGAAAAGTCTCTTCCATTTCTTGCAAAACTGGCTTCTGATAATCAAAATGACCTTAAATCAAGATTAAGGTATTTCCGTGCTTTCGACTTTCAAACCGGGACGGAAAAATCCAAAATTCTGGTAAAAATGATTGAAGATAATCCTGCAGGCAATATTGAGTTCAAAAGTCTGGTTTTAAATCATCTTGATATCAAAATTGCACTTCAATCTCCCCTGGCGAGGCAAACACTAATGGAGGTATTAAAGGTTTTTTCAGGAAAAGCCGACTATCTCGATTTGGTTAGACGCTATGAACTGCAAAGTGAAACCGCAAACCTCCTGAAATTGGCTATTGCAAAATCAAATGAGCCAATTGGTGTTGATGCAGCACGATTATTACTCGAACTGAAAGGAACTCCAGTACTAAATGATGCCTTAAATACTTCTGATTCAAATCAGATCAACTCAGTTTTGACAGCCTTGGGTGGTGTTGGAAATGCAGCGTCTGTTAGAATATTAGAGAATATTAGCCTTTGGGATCAACAGAATAAGGAAGTTCGCGAAAAAGCGGCTGAAATGCTTGGGAAAAGTCGAACCGGGGAAGATAGAGCACTTGAACTGTTGCGGACAAAAAAAGCTCCATCAGACCTTGTTCCATATTTTGTTGCAGGACTAAAGGGAAGCAGACGAAAAGCTGTTTATGAGGAATCTTTAACCTTTTTACCCGAAACAGCAAAAAATATCAAACCAAAGCTAACAGTTACATTAAATGAATTACTCGCTTTAACCGGGAATTCGCAGAATGGTGCGGCAGTTTTTAAAAGATCCTGTAATGTTTGCCATCAGGTGGGTAAAGAAGGCTTTGATGTCGGTCCGAAACTAACAGAAATTGGTTCTAAACTACCCAAAGAAGGCTTGTTTGATGCTATTATTAATCCTTCAGCAGGAATTAGTTTTGGGTTCGAAACCTGGCTCATTGAATTGAAGGATGGCTCAAGCCTGATGGGAATCATCTCCAGCAGAACTCCAATAGAAATAGAGCTCAGGTTCCCGGGAGGAACAAATCAAAAAATCTTTACCACTAATATTAAAACAATCAGGATTCTGTCTGAATCAATGATGCCTGAAGGCTTGCATGAAACAATGACCAGGCAAGAGCTTGCAGATATCATTCAATACATGGCCACGTTAAAGAAAAAAGGATAAAGATTTAAAATATCTAATAAATCATATTAAATTAATCTTTTATTCATTGAATATCAATCCGTTAATAATACATAAAATGAAATTTGGCATTAATACCTTTCTGTTCACATCTCCGTTCACAAATGAGAGTGTTAATTTGTTCCCTAAATTCAAAGCATGGGGATTTGACTCTGTGGAAATTGCAATTGAGGATCCCTCTCATATAGATCCGCTTATGATCAGGAAGGCATTAGATGAGAGTGGTTTGAAATGTGGCTCTATCTGTGCCGCCATGGGTCCGGGTCGTGATTTAAGAGGATCATCCGAAGATCAGCAGACAGCCATTACCTACATAAAAAGCATTCTCAACATGATGCCTGTCTTAGGTTGCGGCATACTGATCGGACCCCTTTACTCTGCTGTAGGACGTGCCGAATTAGTGAGTAAGGAAGATTATGCAAAACAATGGGAAACTGTTGCCACTCATTTAAAAATGCTGGCAGACTACGCTGAAAAATTAGGTGTAAAAATGGCGATTGAGCCGCTGAACAGATATGAAACCGATTTTATTAATACCTGTGAACAAGGTTTGAAAATGGTTAACCAGGTGAACAGCAAAGCTTTGATGCTTCAACTGGACACTTATCACATGAATATTGAAGAAAAAGATCCCTATCAGGCGATTTTAAATGCAGGAAGTAAATTGGGGCATTTCCACGCGTGTGGCTCAGACCGTGGAACACCGGGTGGCGATCAAATCAATTGGGACAAAATTAGTTCCGCCTTGAATCAGGTGAAGTATGACGGTGAAGTAGTAATAGAATCCTTTATTCCGGATATTGAAATGATTGCTAAGGCCGCCTCCATTTGGAGGCAATTTGAACCTTCACAGGAAGATATAGCAATTAAAGGGTTAAAATTTTTAAGATCTTGTTTAATTAAATAGTACCGGAGTTGTAACCTATATTTTAAACCTCAAGTTATGGATTCAAGACGTAATTTTTTGCAAACATTAAGTGCTTCAATACTCGCTTTATCTATACCCCAACACGGTTTTGCGAGCATTGAGGACTTTTACAGTAAGCCTTATGAAGGCCCCGTTCTTCGGGTTGCAATCATGGGCCTGGGTAGTTACGGAACCCGGGTAGCTGAGGCTATGCAAGCCTGTAAAATGGCTAAATTAGTCGGGCTAATCAGTGGTACGCCTTCTAAAATAAAGAACTGGCAGAGCAAGTATAATATTCCAGAGAAAAACTGTTACAATTACGAGAATTTCGATCTCATTAAAGATAATCCCGACATTGATGCAGTGTACGTAATTACTCCGAATGCCCTGCATCACGATCAGGTAATACGTGTAGCCAAAGCTGGCAAACATGTTATTTGCGAAAAACCAATGGCTTTGAATGCCAAAGAAGGGCAGGAAATGATAGAGGCCTGCAGGAAAGCGAATGTCAAGTTACTCGTAGGATACCGAATGCATTTTGAGCCAAAAACCCTGGAAATAATCCGGATGCGGAAAGAAGGGGAATTGGGGAAAATTATGTTTTTTCAGGGATTATGCGGCTTCAAAATTGGCGACCCTACTCAATGGCGCTTGAATAAGCAATTGGCCGGAGGGGGCTCATTAATGGACATTGGCATCTATGCAATAAATGGGGCACGTTATATGGTAGGCGAAGAGCCTGTTTGGGTAACTGCACAGGAAACCAAGACTAACCCCGAAAAATTTAAAGAAGGCGTTGACGAAAGCATTCAATTTCAATTCGGCTTTCCTGGCGGAGCAGTAGCATCCTGTTTGTCTAGTTACAATATGAGTAATCTGGATCGCTTTTTCTTAGCTGCTGAAAAAGGATTTGCCGAATTACAACCCTCAACAGGTTATGGACCCATCAGGGGCCGCACTAACAAAGGAGAATTAAATCATCCGCATGTTACTCACCAGACTGTACAAATGGAAAAAATGGCTGGTATCATTTTGACAAATGAACCCGCCCAGGTACCTGTAGATGGCGAAGAAGCTCTAAAAGACCTGAAAATTATTGATGCGATCTATTTAGCAGTTAAAACAGGCAAAAAAATAAATTTAAAATTGTAAATGATTTTCTGGTAAACCCCTTACAATAAAATAAGCACCAAGAACATGATAATACCTCAGAAAAAGAATTTGAAAGTACTGCTCTACACCCTAACCCTGGTGCTAATTGCATTAACTGCGTTTAAGTTTACACAATCAGATTCAACTGCCTTAAAAATTAAAAAAGGAGATCACATCATTTTAATTGGAAATAATCTTGGTTCAAGGATGATGAACTACGGTTATTTTGAGACAGAGATGCAGCTTCGGTATCCCGATAGTATGCTGTATATCAGGAACATGTGCGATGGTGGAGATACACCCGGTTTCAGGGCTCATTCGGGTCGTGCATTACCCTGGGCATTCCCGGGTGCTGAAAAATTTCAGACCGAACTTGCAAAAAACTCAAACAGCGAAGGCTTTTATGATAGTCCGGATACCTGGATCACAAACCATAAGGCCGATATTATCATTGCATTTTTTGGATATAATGAGTCTTTTCAAGGCCCAATGGGCCTTGAAAACTATAAAGCTGAGCTTGAAGCCTTCGTAATTCATACCTTAAAACAAAAGTATAACGGTAAGTCATCTCCACAACTAGCCCTTGTTTCACCCATTGCTTTTGAAGACCTGTCGGGTCAGTTAGATCTTCCAAATGGCAAAACTGAAAATAAAAACCTGGAACTCTACTCGCTGGCCATGAAAGAAGTTGCAGCGAAATATAAAGTTCACTATTTAGATGTCTTCACAACCATTAAGCAGTGGTATTTGGCCAATGAAAAACCAATGACCATCGATGGATCACAGTTTACAGAAGCGGCCTATGCTAAATTTGCACCGTTCTTAGCGGATGGGCTTTTCGGTAAAACAAAAGTAAAACCTGCGGTTGAAAGCAATCGCAAATTGGTTCATGCTGCTGTTCAGGAGAAAAACTGGATGTGGCATAACGATATTAAAATCCCCAATGGGGTGCATGTTTTTGGGCGCAGATATAACCCCTTTGGACAGGATAATTATCCTACTGAGCTTAAAAAGATCAGGGAGATGACGGTTATCAGGGATCAGGCTATCTGGATGGCTTTAAAAGGAGAAAAGATGGATCTGGATGCTGCTGACAAGAATACAATAGCCCTTCCAAAAATTGAAACGAACTACAATCCTGATAAAAACGGCAGTCTTAAATACCTTTATGGAGAAGAAGCCCTGGCCAAATTTAAATTACCTCCGGGATACAAAATAGATTTATTTGCTTCTGAAGTAGAATTTAAAGACGTAGAGAATCCGGTTCAATTATCCTTTGACAATAAAGGTAGACTATGGGTTGCAACTATGCCGACTTACCCTCACTGGCAACCGGGAGATAAAAAGCCGAATGATAAAATCATCATTCTCGAAGATACCAATGGCGATGGCAAAGCCGACAAGCAAACAACTTTTTTAGATGGCATTCATTTACCAGTAGGCTTCGAAATAGCGCCTGAAGGTGTCTATGTTTCTCAGGGCACTAATCTGGTACTTTACAAAGACACCAATGGCGATAGTAAAGCTGATTCGAAAGAAATTCTTTTGAGTGGTTTTGATGATCACGATACGCACCATGCACATCATGCCTATACCACAGATCCTTCGGGTGCAATTTACATGGGAGAAGGAGTATTCTTACATACGAATGTAGAAACAGCTTATGGCCCGGTTCGCGCCACAAATGGCGGTTTTTACAGATATAATCCTGTGAGACATCACCTTGAGCGCACTGCTCAACTCTCCATACCGAATCCCTGGGGAATTGCCTTTGATGATTGGGGACAGAACTTCTTTGCTGAAACTTCCGGACCGGATGTACTTTGGATGATGCCCGGTTCTATCAAACCGAGATATGGAGTAGCCACGCACAAATCGACCAACCTGATTGAGGATAAACACCGTGTTCGCCCTACTTCGGGGCTTGAATTTATTTCAAGCCGTCATTTTCCGGATGAGGTTCAGGGGGATATGCTTATCAACAACACCATTGGATTCCTTGGTACTAAAGAGCATATCATGCAGGAAAAAGGTACCGGCTATGCCACAAAACACCGTCAGGATCTGCTGGTTTCAGAAGACAGAAATTTTCGTCCCGTTGATATGGAATTTGCACCGGATGGCTCCCTCTATATTGTTGACTGGCATAACGTTCTGATTGGGCATATGCAGCATAATGTACGTGATCCATTGCGCGACCATTCCCATGGTCGTATTTATCGCATCACCTATCCTTCCAGACCATTAGTAAAACCGGCTAAGATAGATGGCGCAGGCATTGAACAACTGCTTAACAATCTTAAGTTACCTGAATATCGTACCCGCTACCGTACCCGCAGGGAGCTTCGTGGACGTCCGGTTAATCAGGTGCTTGCACAGATCACAAGCTGGACTGCCAGACTTGATAAAAAAGACCCTCAATATGAGCATCATTTGCTGGAAGCATTATGGGTAAGCTGGGGACTAAATAAGGTGGATCAGAAACTCCTTCGCCAGCTACTCCAGGCAAAGGACTACCGGGCACGTGCGGCTGCTGTACGCGTTTTAAGATATACGGGGCATCAGGTTGCTGATCAGACAAGCTTGCTGATGAAGGCAGCTGCTGATGTGCATGGACGTGTAAGGCTTGAAGCAATTGTCACAGCTTCCTGGCTTGGAAAAGACAAAGGCCTGCCCATCGTAATGGAAGCAGGTAAAAAACCGCTTGACGAATGGATGGTTCCGGCCTATGAAACAGCCATTGCTCACCTCAATGGATATGAACGCGCAGTTAAAAAGGAAGAGCCCATTTTAACCGATCTTAAAGGAGCTGAACGCGAGCTTTTCGTCAAAGGAAAAGCAATTTATGCACGTGATGGCTTTTGCAATACCTGTCACCAGAGTGACGGAAAAGGGCTAGGCAGCTCAGGATTCCCACCGCTTGCAGGAACAAAATGGGTAACGGGAAATGAAGAAAGATTGATTAAACTCGTGTTGAAGGGGCTTTATGGCCCAATAGAAGTACTTGATAAAAAATATCCCGGACAAGTACCAATGACACCTTTTGCAGGAATGCTGAACGATGAAGAAGTTGCAGCAGTATTGACTTATGTGCGAAATTCATTTGGGAACAAGGCTTCGGCAATTTCTCCTGAAAAAGTAAAAATGACACGAGCATCAGTAAAAGATAAAACAGGCTTTTACTCACCTGAAGAATTGCTAAATCAACATCCATTAGAGAAATAAACCTATTCAGAAGCTATAAAAATGAACAATCAAAATAACAGGCGGCTACTAGTCATTCTGATCACATTACTATATACAAGCCTTTCATTTGCTCAGAGCAATCCAAAATGGGTTGTGTATCAGGGAAATGAAGGACCCGGAAAAGGTAAACATATTGTATTTGTGAGTGGGGATGAAGAATACCGCTCGGAAGAGGGTTTACCCATGATGGCAAAAATTTTGGCAGAACGCCATGGCTTTAAGTGCACTGTTTTATTTGCTGTAGACCCAAAGACTAATAATATTGATCCAGATAATCAAACAAATATCCCCGGACTTGAACACTTAAAGACAGCCGACCTGATGGTTATGCTATTACGCTTCAGGGAATTACCTGATGAGCAAATGAAACATATTATAGATTATACCAATTCCGGAAAACCAATTGTAGCCTTGCGCACCTCAACACATGCATTCAGCTATTCGCGCAACAAACAAAATTTGTATGCTAAATACAGCTATAACAGCAAGATTAAAGGCTGGGAAGGTGGATATGGCAAGCAGGTGCTTGGTGAAACATGGATCAATCATCATGGCGTACATGCCAAGGAAGGTACCCGGGCATTGATCAATGGACTTGTGAAAGATCATCCAATTTTGCGGGGAGTAAAAGACATCTGGACCCCAACTGATGTATATGGTATTCTGGGCCTGCCAAATGATGCTCAGGTTTTAATATTCGGACAAACCACAATGGGAATGACCTCTACATCCCCTTTGAGCTATGAAAAGTCGGTCATGCCGGTAGCATGGATAAGGAACTACAGTTCAGCAAGTGGTAAAAAAGCGAAGATTTTTACAACCACTATGGGGTCTTCAGTGGATCTGATCAGTGAAGACCTGCGCAGATTACTTGTTAATGCTTGCTATTGGGCAACAGGTATTGAACAGCAAATTTCTGCACAAAATAATGCTCAACTGGTTGGTGAGTACAATCCAACCATGTTTGGTTTCGGAAAATATCAGAGAGGGCTAAGTCCCTCAACTTTTGAATGGAAGAAATAATTTAGAATACTTTTTTTAATCAGGACTCAATTACTACGCCCATTGCGCAGAATTTTTCGATTCGTTCATTGATTACTTCGTCGATATCCCGCTTAAGTAACACATTAAGGTCTTTAGTGATCTTATCCTGAATGGTCTTAGCCATTTCTTCAGGATTATGATGGGCGCCTCCCAGGGGCTCTTTGATGATTCCATCAATCAGTTTATTCTTAAGCATATCGTCTGCTGTCAGTTTCAGACAGTCGGCGGCTTTCTCTTTAAAATCCCAGCTTCTCCATAATATAGATGAACATGATTCAGGTGAGATTACCGAGTACCAGGTATGCTCGAGCATGTAAACGCGGTCGCCAATACCAATACCTAATGCACCACCAGAAGCTCCTTCACCTACTATAAAGCATAAGATAGGCACCCTCAATACCGACATTTCAAGCAGGTTCCGGGCAATTGCTTCACCCTGCCCACGTTCTTCTGCCTCTAGTCCCGGATAAGCCCCAGGAGTGTCAATAAACGTGATTACCGGTTTATTGAACTTTTCAGCTAGTTTCATTAGTCGGAGAGCCTTACGATAACCTTCAGGATTAGCCATTCCAAAATTACGGTATTGACGCATTTTGGTGTTCACACCTTTCTGATGACCAATGATCATTACTGTTTGGCCACCAATACTCGCAAATCCTCCAACAATGGCCTTGTCATCCTTTACCGTCCGGTCACCATGCATCTCGATAAAATCATCACAGATCATCTCAATATAAGACAAGGTGTAAGGCCTTTCCGGATGCCGCGATATCTGCACATTTTGCCATCCGCTAAGATTCGAGTAGATCTGATGTCTGGCTGCATCAATCTTTAGTTCCAACTCAGCCAGTGTAACTGACATGTCTACCTTGGTTTTCTCAGCTACTTGTTTAACCTTTTCAATCTGCAATTGCAAATCAACAATAGGCTTTTCAAAATCGAATGTTGTACTACTCATAGGTTATCTAAAAGACCCGGCTAAATTAGGAAATTAATACCATCGTCAATAAATCTAATTTTGAAAATCTGTAAACCTGAATTTACGGGAATTTTAATGTATTAATAGAAGAATTCAGGGATTAAAGTTCTTTAACTTTTCCTTTGCCTGATCCCATGTATTTGCTGATTTCTTTTCGATTGCAGCATTATCAATGAGTTGCTGTAAATTTACAAGGGCTTCCAAAACTGCTTTATCTTTTACCCCATCCTTTTTGAAGCGAACCAGATCCAGAATGATAGCCTTATTATTTCCGCTTTCATCGGTTATAAAATTTATTCCATCTATCATTTCTTCATTCTTTTTGTGTGAGAAAAAGCAAAACTATTTCAATCTTACGAAAGATTATTGAAATACAAAGATAAATGATTCAATCAATACTGCTCTCTCCGCGAATAAACCTGCTTAGAGCCAATCACCATAGCATGATGGAAATGCTGACATTTTACTAACCCAAAAGGCGCTGGCAGCTTCCTTTTTTTGAATTTTTTATTATATTTTACAAGGAACTCAAAAAAAAGCAAAGAATTATATGGGTCATTTGCCAAAACTTATTGAAGATCTTGCACTAATATTAATAGTTGCTGCACTCACTACTTTATTATTCAGAAGGATAAAGCAACCGCTTGTTTTAGGATATATTATTGCCGGCTTTTTAGTTGGGCCCCATCTTTCGATCACTCCCACTGTAGTCGATACCACTAACGTCAAGACCTTAGCGGAAATTGGGGTCATATTTCTTTTGTTCAGCCTCGGACTTGAGTTTAGTTTTAAGAAACTGATGCGTGTTGGTGGCTCGGCATCTATCACAGCCTTTGTCGAAATTATTTTTATTTGCACAACAGGGTACTTTGCCGGTCGATGGATGGGCTGGTCGGTCATGGACAGTCTCTTTCTTGGAGGGATGCTCGCCAGTTCCTCAACAACTATTATTATTAAAGCTTTTGACGAACTGGGCGTAAAAACGAAGCAATATGCCAGGGTTGTATTCGGGGTGCTGGTTGTTGAAGATATTGTGGTGATACTATTAATGGTTTTACTTTCTACAGTTGCTGTCACTAAACAGTTTGAAGGTACTGAAATGTTGTTTACAGTCGGGAAACTGCTGTTCTTCCTGCTGCTTTGGTTCATTGCAGGAATATTCCTCTTGCCAAGTCTGTTAAAAAAAGCAAAGAACCTGCTTGATGAAGAAACATTGCTTATTCTGGCCATTGGACTCTGTCTGGGAATGGTTGTCATTGCTACCCAGGTTGGATTCTCAGCCGAGCTCGGAGCCTTCATTATGGGATCTATCCTCGCCGAAACTACCAAAGCCGAAAAAGTAGAGCATCTTATAAAGCCCGTTAAAGACCTCTTTGGAGCTATTTTCTTCGTATCCGTCGGGATGCTCATCGATCCCCTTACCATCATGGAATACCGCTGGCCAGTACTATGGATTACCCTACTTGTACTCTTTGGAAAATTCCTGAGCACTGCAGCAGGAGCTTTATTATCCGGCCAACCACTTAAGCAATCAGTACAGGTTGGAATGAGTATGGCTCAGATCGGAGAATTTGCTTTTATTGTTGCTTCACTGGGGCTATCACTTGGTGTAACCAGTAATTTCCTTTTCCCTGTTGCTGTAGGTACATCTGCAATAACCACCTTTACCACCCCTTACATGATCAGGTTCTCACCAAAAGTTTATGATGGTATCCTGAAAATTCTTCCTGAAAAATGGATCATAAACCTGAATAATTATGCCAGCAGTACTCAAAACATACAGGCTGAAAGTAACTGGAAAAAAGTATTCAGCTCCTACCTCAATATTGCGGTAAGCAATGGTATTATTCTTCTGGCTATGATGCTGTTTTCTATAAATTTCCTTCAGCCTTTTCTGGATAAAAATATTGAGAATGGGATATTAAGCTCTTCGATAGGTCTTCTGATCTCCTTTGGTGCTGCTGCACCATTTATTTGGGCACTCATTGCAAAAAGACCAGGCAAATTGGGTTATAAGGAACTGTGGCTCGATAAAGAATACAGTCGTGGGCCATTATTGGTTCTGGAAATTGCCAGGGTAACTATCGGATTATTCATCATGGGATTTTGGGTAAACAAACTCTTCTCTGCAATGGTTGCAATTCTTATCGCGATGCCACTGATTGTAGTCGTTTTAATACTTTTCTCGCAGCGATTACAGCACTTTTATCAAAGGCTCGAAGGCCGTTTTCTGTCGAATTTTAATGCAAGGGAAATTGCTGAAGAAGAAAATGCATATTCTGAAAAAATCCTTAGAAAACATTTTAAACCGGAGTCTGAGCTTGTTCCATGGGAGGCCCATATGGTTGATCTGCAGGTCGATCAGAATGCTGATTTTATAGGGAAAAATCTGGAAGAACTGGCATGGCGGGAAAAATATGGAGTCAATATTGCTTATATCAAACGTGGCGACAAATTGATTTATGCCCCTTCCCGCTTTAATAAGCTACTTCCTTTCGACCATGTCGGAATAATTGCAAGTGATGAGCAAATGCAACAGTTCAAACCTATTTTTGATTCCACTGAAGCCATTGACACCGTTGAATATAATGTTGAGGATATTGTTGTTCAAAAGATTGTTGTTGATGAACACAATAAGCTAAAAGGACATACAGTTCGCAATTCGGGTATCCGTGAAAGAACAAATGGGCTGATCATTGGTATTGAGCGAAATCACGAAAGAATTTTGAACCCAAATTCTCAAATGGTCTTTGAGTGGGGTGATATTGTGTGGATCGTTGGAGAACGGAAAAAGATCCAGCAGCTGAATGCCTCCTGATTAATATTCCTCGGCAAGCAGATTAATTATTGCCACTGAATTAATTATATTTTGTCTTTCCGAAATTCCGTAACAAGCTTCGATATAATATTCAGGACTATAATAGGATAAAACCTTCATCTGCCCCTTCGACAGGATTGTGAATTCATAGGTATACGATTCATAGATATCATACTTTTTAGCACAAAAATTTGGAATGTCCTTTTCATCCCTGATTCTAAATAAATCATTTTGCTGAAAAATTTTCCTTATCTGATCGAGTGAATGACTTGATAGATTAAGGTCATTTAGTACATTGACTGAATATAAATATGCCTTAAGTTCCTCGCCTCTTCCGGTTAAAACAAAATACCTGGATTCTGATGCTGTCTCTCCCGGAAAATAGCTGCGAAAGGCCAGTACAAAATCATTCTTTGAGTTGAGCGACTGCATAAATGGCTGTACCCGGGTATTATCATATTTAATCCCGTTTTCAATCCGGAATAGCTCCTGAGAAAATGCCGGAAGCAAAAATAAAAGAAATGAAATGGTTAAAAAAAATTTCAAAATTATAAGGAATATATGGGTGCAAATTACTGTACTATTTACTCCCTAGCCAAAGAAGGGCATTTGTAATCATCTTATTCTGCGATACATTATCGAAAGTAAATGAAAGTGTTCGATTAGTCTTATCAATTTTATGCTCATAATCAATATCATTATGCCCCATATTAAGGTATAACATTCTGTACCTGGTATTGGTCCATACCACAGGATAATAACCCTCATGCCAGATTTCATGAGGTTTCGGGCCGGTCCCGAGCGGAAAACTCTTCGAGTCTATGGATAACAGGATTTTTATATTGGGATTCGCCTTCAGATCATTTTTCCATCTGTACCATTCATTTGGAGCGGACAGAAATTTTCCGGGCAATCTTTTAGCTATTGGGTGTTTAGTATCCTCGAACCGCAATGTGGCGGATGTAGGCCTCCAGGTATTACTTCTGTATTGACCAGATCCCAAAAAATCTTCATGGTACCAATCCCAGTTTTGAGGATAGGTCGAAGGACTTAAGGCAAATGCTGAAAAATGAAATCCCATCCAGGCACCACCTGCCTCCATGTATTTTCGAAAAGCTTCCCTTTGCTCCGGTTTCTCAGGCCGGGTATCCAAAAAAAGTACGACCTGGTACCCTGCAAGAAATTCAGCATTCAAGTTATTCCAGTCATTTGTGGCAGTAAACCCAAAATTATTCTTTTCTGCTATTTTAGGGAACCACTTCAGGGCCTCCGACACATAACTGATATGAGCCTGATCATTTTTTCCCGTATAGAATGCAATTACCTGAAATTTAGGGTCAATAATCGTTGAAAAACAATCACTGGAATATAGCAAACCCAAAAACAGGGCATACAGTAATTTGTATCTGAAGAAAATCGAATGCATCTTATCCTGGTATAATTTAAGGATAAGGTAGAAAAAAAATAGAAATATTTAAGATTGAGAATCTGCTAACGTGGATCTATCTGGTAAAGTACAAGAGGAACGCTTCTGTTGGAACGTTGACTAAGGTTTGCCGTTTGCATATTAGTCCCTGAACCAGCAAAAATCGATGCAGGAATTTCCATCTGGCTACCTTTATTGTTCTGTTGGAACTCAAGTTCAGTATTTTCGGTTTGGGATTCAAATTTCCGGATCTGGGAGCTTGAAGGATTTAGTATAGATATATCCCCTTTACCTGATTTTTTTTCAGAAAATACAGCACTTGAATGCAAAGGAAGTTCAATAATTTGTACAGACTGAATATCTGAAAGCTTGATATACAAGGAGGAACTAGCCACCTGAGCCTTAATTTCAGCGGCAATAAAAATGAAAAGAATAAAGCTCAATAAGACTTTCATATATTCTTTTACGATAAATATATGAAAAGGTTACAATTAACGAAGAAATATTTTTACCTATTAGGCAATTTATTTGGCGAGACAAATTTCTTAGTCTCAATTTTTCTTGGCTTGATAATCAGCTTAATAGTAAGATTTGCCGGACTTTCAGAATCAAGAATTACCTGAGGGATATTCTTCTCAACTTCTACTTCCGGAGGCAGATTAGTACTATCCACAGAGAGGGTGTATTTGCCTATCGGTAGATAAAAGATGAGCTGGCCTTCAAGATTGGTCTTGGTAACATACCTTAGGTTATTTTCATCCGTTGCAACTACAGTTATACCCTGTAAATTCCGATTGATCTCATAACTGAACTGATCGAAACTATAAACTAAATTTCCTTTAATAGTTCCTGTTCTTTTCAGTGGGATTTCAAGTCTGTGTTTCTTTTTGTCGAGGTTGATGTACTGATCAGGTGCATACCAGCCTTTGGTATTTGACAGGCTGATACGATAGCTCTCATGAGGTAGCTTCTTATAAACCACTGATCCTGAAGCATCCGTAATGAAAGCGACATCGTTAATATAAAGGAGATGGCCTTCTGCCTTTGTATCTCCCTGATCAAAAATATTATTCTGGTTCATATCCTTGTACACAACTACCTCCAAATCACTATTTACAGCACCGGCTTTAGGTAAGGATAATTTTTGAGTAATACCTACCTCCAATAGACTGAATTGATAATTACTGAACCGGTTATGATTTATCGAAGTATAAATGCTGGATTTAGGTAAAATGTCGTACTCTGCCCTGCCGGTTAGAAAACTGCTGCTACCATAAGATGAATTATTCATTAATGCTAATCCTGCTTCAATTCTCAGCTTATCCCGGTAAAAATTCTTTCGGACTGTTGGAATAATGCTGAAAATCCTTGGTGAATCCTGAATCCTGAGAAAATTATTTACTGCTTCACCGATATAGAATGTTCCAAACTGCAAGGTAGAACTAAGGTTAAAGATTCCTCTCTTATAGTTGAGATTGGAACGAAAATGAAAACGAAGCTGTTCATTAAATGAAGTACTGAAATAGCCACTTTCTGCATTTAATGACAGGTACTGATTATTTGATATTGGATAATTAAATGATGAGTTAATATTCCAGTAGCTCAATGTGTGAACTTCCTTAGTTGAACCAGGTAATCGGAATGCATTATTTGATTCCTGAAAATAAAGTGGCGAAACAGAAGCTATCATTTTTTTAAAGATCGTACCCGACATTCCTATTTCAGCCCTCAGAGTACTAAACTTAGGCATGAACAACCTGAAAGTTGAGAAAGTTTTAGGTGAATAATAATTATAATCAAATCCTGCCCAGATGTTAGATCTTTCTCTCATAAAAGTAATCCGTTCATTAAATGACAAAGCACCTCTCCTCATTCCCGGATAATATCCGGAACTAAAATAATTTGAGCTGTTGATTACTATTTTTTTAATTGTCCCGCTGATATTCAGTCCGGAGGCAAAACTTGGCCTTACCAAACTGATACTATCCCGCTGTTGTGTATGTCCTCCACTCAGATTAGCTACAATGCGTAAGCCTTTAAATTTAGACAGGGTATAGCTATTACTCAATATTGCACTTTTTGAGTTCTGCAGAGGGCTTATTTCATAAATCACATTGGTTGAGAATTCAGAATTTTCATTCCGGTGGGTATATCCCGCCCATCCTGCACTACCCGAAGGCAAAAAATTATAAGAGTCCTTTCCAATCAGATTAGAATTACCATCTAAAAAACCTACATCATAAGAATCATTATTTGTAGTATCATTCAAAAATAGATTCGCACCTCTCCCACTGAGGTTTATATCCATATTCTTATTAATGTTCCCCGCAGTTATCCCCATATTGCCAGCTTCATAACTAAGCCAGGTATTCCTCATCATAGGGGGTGAGTAAGCGTTCTTCCAATCTGTATAATCGAGACTATAACCTAAATTTCCAGATTTAAGTTCAAGGTTACCCTGTCCGTTGAGCAGGTAGGATTCATTACTTGAGAACATCCCCTGCGAACTGAGCGAAATGCTATTGGCATTATACGAATCATTTAAATTAGGGTCATGATAAGCACGGTCACTCCTGCCGCTTTGGACTCTGACGTAAGCCATTCCAAAGACATCGCCGTTGGAATAAAGTCCGGTAAAGGTTACATCAAATCCTTCAGACTGAAACATTTTTCTCGTAACCGGCTTGGTTATGGTTAGGAGTGTATCTGAAGATGGCTGAATTGTAAACTCCTGAGTGGCATGAAATGCCTGATTCTGAAATACAGCCGGGAAGCGATTAATTAAAGTTATTCGCTGGGCAGTATTCCCCGGGTTGGAAATTCTGACTGGTATTCTGATGGAATCAGTTGAGGCGTCTATCAGGATACTTGAAACCAGTGAAAACATATTCACGTTTCTTTTTACAGAAACCTGCACAATTGTTTCTGTCGCCATAATCAGATTATTACTTTCATCAGAAAGTACAAACCTGATTACATGCCTCTGACCGGAAACAGTTTTTTTGGTGATAAATACTTTGACAGGGATAAATAAACTATCCCCAGGCTTGATTGAAACTGTTATTTTATTTTTGCTGATCAGGTTAATACTTTTCTCAGGATTGATACTTATTGTACCCACAAGTGGTACAGATCTTTTATTTACCAGTTTTAAAGTAAGATCGACGAGTTCTTCATTGGAAGCAGTAATAATTGGCTTAGAAGGTACTAAAACGATTAATGAATCATTCTCTTGCGCATTTAATTCTACAGAATTAAAAATGGAAAATGATAAAAACATAGTAAAAATCAGATAAACAGATAATACCTCCAGCTTAATTATAAAACCAGAGAGCAGGCTATTCAGGCAAAGTGGATTGCGCAAAAAATCTGATATCCTCTTTTTCACTTTAAAGATTCTGAAAAATCTACTAGGGTTCTAATTAAAGAACTCTATTGAGGAATAATTACAAATAAAACAGTTGTATTAAAGGTGCCGGTTTTACCTGCCAGTCTACTGTCATTTGCAGCAGTATAATACCTCAGATCATATTCCACTACTTGATGCGTATAATCAACCATTGGATTTGTAATGATTACCTGATCAACCGTTGAAAGTGCCCGGGTAAAAGTAGATATGCCACCCGAACTTGAAGTGTATTTAGTAGTCTGAACATTCACTGCAGCTACAGGAATCGTATTACTATCTGGCCCAATAAGGTTCAATCCGCTGGTTTTAATAATTACCTGATAAGGCTGATAACCAACTACTCTCATACCTCTGGATTTATTTACTGACACACCATTCATATAACTCTCTAGTGTATTAAACACAATATCAATCTCATTTGCTGAGTTCTGAAGTTCGAGTGTGAAACTGTTTGAGACAGAGTTTACCTGGAATGATACAGCTACTGTACTCGTAGAAACCAGTACATTATTTGAATTGTACAATGAAAGAATTAAGGTTCCGGTATAGGTTCCATTGGGAACCATCAAATGATTTCCTCCCTGAATCAGCATGTCGAATTTATGCTCAGTAAATACATTAGCTCCAAAAGGAGCATTCGAACCATTTATCAGAACAACATCAGTATTGTTTAAAACAACCGGAGTATTATTTACCCCGATTTGTGTGGCCGTAGGTGTACCTGTACTAACCCTGTTGAAACGTAATGAAAAAAACTGAGGTGCAACCGATTGACTTCCGTTTGTGAAATTACCTGCAGCCCTAACATTTAAACTCCATTCATCACAGGTAGCCCCATTTGGAGAATACTGAACACTCAGTGCATCTGTTACTGTCATTCCCGCCATCTGCTCTGCATAGGTATTAAATGTACCCTGAGCGCTTGAATACGTATTCAATGTTGCTCCCTGGCAGGTACTGCTGTAACTGACTACAAATGAAACTGTAATATTACTATTAGTTGCCATCACGTTACCATTTTTATCAAATATAGTTACCGTTAATGTTGTATTATAGGTGCCTGAACCTACATTCAGGTGATTCCCACCCGCAACTCTCATATTAAATCTTTGTTGAAATGAACGATTCCCTCCGGTTATATTCCCATTTGTATTAACCATAGACTTCGCCGTAGATGTACTTAAGCTCTGATATCCTCGACTACTTGTTCCGCTAGGGCCACCAACAGATGAGGCATAGGTCAATGAAACAAATGAGGCGGCAATAGTTGCAGTTCCATTACTAAAATCACTGTTTGCCTGAATACGCACTGTCCAACCCGATTGACTGTTCGAATTCAAATTATATTGTAAAGTAAGATAACTGTTGCTGGTTTTAGTCGTTGAGATCTCAGCTTTTGTATTAAATGTAACAGGAGTACCCAACACACCGTTTATTGTTTGTGCATTACCCTTAGTGGCTAAGAACAAAAAACCTGCAATTAGTATCGCCAGTTGCAGTTTGCCAATCTTAAAGTTAACTCCGAATATATTTTTCATTTGATTATTTAATTATCTCTGGAATTCGAGTTCCACAAGCTTCAACTCATCCTTATCCCCATAATTGATGATAGCGGTTGCTGTATATTTGCCTTTGGCCAGGTTCATAGGCAGGCTTTGCCTGACCAAGCGCTGATCACCGGGTAAAGAAAATATCTCCTGATCATCCAGTTTCTTTTTTTCTCCGGTCTGGGTATTCAAAATCTCCCACTTTACTTTACCTTCAAGCCATTGCTTACCGGTATTATTCAGCTTTAACTCAAGATATCCACTCGAAGTCTTAGCATCTTTATCAGGTAGAACATCAGTAAAATTCAACACCTCAATATCTCTTACATCAGATTGGGAAAATGAATGATAGATCTTTATTCCCATTCTGACACTTACTTTAATCGAAGTACCATCTGCTGCCCTACCATCGCCCGGATTAAGCTGGGTTAAAAACATCATAGCGGTATGTACCGGAATTTCGGTATTTGCACTCGCAGGAACACTAAATACCACATCCAGTTCACGCTTTTCCCCTGGTCTGAGAGTAAAATATGATCCGGGCATTACCCTGATCCATTCTGTAGCAGAGGTTTTAAGAGTTCCTGCATCATAGGTCTTGTTATTACCCAATGAGTCGTAATCCCAGTCATTCAGAGAAACTCCAATCTCCAGGTCCTTGTTATTTGGATTACTTACAACTATTTTTTGTGTGCCGGCTCCACCCGGGGCAAGTTTGAAATATAATTTACCTGGACTAACCGTCATGCCTGCCTGTGCCAGAAGATTCTGACTAAAACCAAGCATGGCAAAACAAAGGATATAGAAAATATTTCTTTTCATAACTAGTATATAAAAAAGGCCTCAATATAACGATAAAACTGCTGTTATATCCTACGGCTGTGTTACTGTATAAGTTACAGGAATCACATTTAAACCTGTTGCTTTACCTGCATATGTGCCACCTGCTCCAATCAGATAGGAAATATTGAATTTATTGGTAGGGTTTGATCCACTCCATGAGCTGTTGGTTGCTGTAATCACTGTTGCAGGACTTGTACCTGAAGCAGGAAGTGTAACTGAAGAACCGTAAGTGATACCTGTAGTGTTACCATTGTTTGTAGCACCGATTGAAGAAGTGATCTTTATTGATCCCGGAGCTAAAGCCGCTGATCCTGAAACTGTTCCTGCAACCGCTTTAACCACATATCCCTTTGAACTGGTTACACTCACATGGTCGGTAGCTAAAGCTGTGATACCATTGGTATATTTTGCTTCTGTATCGAAATTCACATCCAATGATGCAGGTTGAGTTACACTGAATGATAATACATCAGATAAAGTGATGTTTAGATTTGCAGTCTGTGCAAATGATTTGGTGCTTAATAAGGATACTGCTGCAATTGCGAATGTTATAATTACTTTTTTCATCTGTTCGTTTGTGTCTGTTTAAATTTGTTGATGTTGATAAGCTATAGACAAATTACAGACCAAGTGCCAAAGGGCCTAAAAAGAGGATTTTTTGAGAAAAATGAGGAAATTATATGGGATAATTTTTCCCGATTGGGGAACGGGATACTCAGGGGAGTATTGAGTAGTGAGTATTGAGTATTGAGTATTGAGATTTGATACTTATTCGATTGGTATTTATTGGTAATGATGAAAATCTGGGTAATGATTACTCAATTGTTTTAGGGAATGCGTAACCTGTAATTCGTAATTGATAATTCGTAATTACTAATTGGCAACAATCTACGCCACGTATTCCCTGTTAAATGTCCTCCGAAGTTCGGTAATTGATGATTGAAGTCTGGATCGCAAAATACCGACTGTAATATTCAATTCTTCGGCAGCCTGAACATGGGTATATCCTTTAAAGTAGATCAAATCCAATGCTAATCGCTGATCTTCATTAAGAATGTTCGTCATATCTTTGACTCCAATCAATTCAGGATTATACGAAACCTGAAATTTCTGATCGATCTGCTGAGTTGATTCAGAAAGATTTTCACTGACCGTATAATTCCGGTAATTAACACTTCTCAGGTAATCTATTGAAATATTGCGCGCTAATCTGGCCATCCAGGTGTACAACCTGCCCTTTCCGGGATCATATTGTTTAAATGACTTCCAAATCTTGATAAAGGTCTCCTGAAGTAAGTCCTGAGCCACCTCTTCTATTACCACTATGGTAGAAATAACCCTGTACAAGGAATCTGAATACATCCGATAGAGAGCAGACATTGCACTTCCATCCATATTCTTCAAACCTTCAATCAGTTTATCTTCAGATAAGCGGAGTTTTCTGCTCCTTCCGATTCTACTTTTATTCGAATCTTCAACATGTATATCCATTGCTATCATAATATCATTACGATTATTATTTAAAAATGGATGTCCAACATGAATTTAAGATGAAGTTTAAAAAAAATTATATTTCCCTATTCCCTATCTCATTGCAACTTTTTTGCAAGGGCCAGAAAACCCTTCAGAAACTTATCCATTCTTCCGGCATAACCATCATCAGATAAAACTCCATCGGAGAACAAATTCTGAACCTTGGGAGTGATAAGATATGGGGGATAAACAATCCCCTGCAAGGTATTAGCATATTGCTGCAAATTTTTGGCTGCACTTATTCCGCCCAGCATACCTGCCGAAACACTGACAATCCCAAACACTTTTTCTGAATATTCCTGAAAAAAGTAATCCATGCTGTTCTTCAGACTACCGGGATAACTCCCGTTATGTTCAGGCGATACGATCAGAAAAACATTAGTTTCATCCAACCGGGATTTTAGATTCTTTAAGGTTTCCCCGGGTGAAGGATGGGAATCAAATGTATAATCCAATAAAGGCAGATTCGTTTCCTTAACATCCCATAACCAACTATCAATAGATAGCTTGTCTATTCTCTTTTTAACCTCCAGTGCAACCTGATGAGATTGTCTCCCTGGCCTGGCACTAGCTGAAATGATTGCAATTTTCATAAGTTTCAATTCTTATTATTTAACCTAAGTTCGATCTAGAAATGATTTTTTTTTATTTAATAACCCCATTTCCCTAATTCATAAACTCAAAATTTTGGTTTAAATTATATTCATAGCACTTCTTTCCCTATTCCCCTCACCCTTCGTAATTTTATCCTGCCAAATTAACGTGAAAGCCTGGTGTAAAAGTTAACCTGTGTTAAGAAATCAAGAAAGTTTGCTGAGAATTATGCAATTCATTTTAATAAAAAAAGGGTGCCCAATACAATTGAGCCCCCTCTTCTTAACTTAAAAATTTAAAAATTACCTTTTCTTAATTTCTACTCTTCGATTTAACTGCCGTCCAGATTCTGTATCATTGGAAGTAAGGGGCATTGACTCTCCAAAACCTTTTGTAATTAGATTATTAGCATTAATTCCTGCAGTAACGAGATAGCTTTTCACCGCAGTAGCTCTATCAACAGAAAGAGTCATGTTCCTCTGGTCAGTGCCTTCAGCTGAAGAATGTCCGTTAAGATTGAAGCTCATGGATGGAAATTTCTTCATCTCTCTGGCTATCTCATCCAGAACAGAATAGGAAGAGGTTTTGAGAACTGAGGAGTTAAATTCAAACAATATATTTTTATAGTTGAATGTTGGTTCTGAAACAAACGTTTCGGGGCAACCACCATTAACAGAAGAACCAGCCTTATTCGGGCAATTATCTTTTGAATCAGGAATACCGTCACCATCTGTATCGGCCTCAATAACAGCAGCCCTTGGTGCATCCTGAACACTGGCGGGTATAGGTGCAGCTGGTGCCTGGCTGATAATCTTTTTAGGTTTACAGGAAGAAAACAATACCACAGCAGTAAAAATTGCAATGGCAAAAATCGAAAATGTGCTTTTAAAGTTTCTCATTTCTAGCTTAAATGGTTTATTAAATTATTGGAAATAAAACTACTACTTACTTGCTTTTTAAACAAACTAAACAGCAATTAAATGATAAAAATGATAGCATTTCAGGCCAGGGATAATTTCATAACAAAAAACAGACTGAGTTGATCCTTGGACACTGCTAAAAATACTGACTAATAAATGCTAATCATTAATAAACCATCCATTTCAAGCTGTTTTACAAAACAATTTATCTGAGATGCATTAAAAGGGCTAGTTAAGCAGAATAATGGAATAATTAAATCAAGAATTTGATCGTTCAAATTTATAAGATATATCTTTGCCACATTCAATGCATACTAAATTAAGAATGACAAAACATTTTATCGAAGACGAAAAAATTGAATGGGAACAGATTGATGAGGGTGTTCAGAGAAAGATCATAGCTCATGATCCAAGCCTGATGATTGTGAAGATCAAATTTGAAAAGGGCGGTGTCGGCCCCCTGCACCAGCATCCTCACGTTCAGATCACTCATGTGCAAAGTGGAAAGTTCGAAGTGAGCATTAATGGCAAAAAACAAGTACTTAAAGGAGGCGATGCATTTCTTGTAACTTCAAACCTTGTTCATGGTGTTCATTGTCTCGAAGCAGGAATTCTGATTGATACCTTCAGTCCGATGCGGGAAGATTTTTTATGAAAAATAACCCTGAGTAATTTCAATTTCATACCTAATTTAACTCCATATTCCCTGTTCTGAATAGGCCCGGTCTTAGTGATTTTCAATTCAATTATCCAAAGGCGTTTTTCTGCCAGTCATGGGTATCCGCCTTGAGCGGAAAAGCAATCTCTTTAAAACTAATAAAATCACTTTTAAATTCCTTAATTATTAACATAGAACAATATTTATTGATTCATAATTAAATAATTTAACTTATACTACATAAATCCTGAAATATAAAAAACAAAAAAATCGTATATCAATTTAAACAGGGCCTCTGTTGAACAATAATTAATAGATATCAGAGGCTCAATTAAATTAATATGAAAATGAAACATATAATTTTCCCGGCATTTATAGCTTTTGCATTATTTGCCTGCTCAAAAAACAGTAATGACACCATTACTCCAGAGATTCCCGGCACAGGAACTGCAGTTGTTCCTGATGTTTATAAAAAAATCTATGGTGCTACCAGTATTACCTCCGATGGCACATACATCACTATAAAATCAAAGGGCCTCCCCGATCATACAAGCCCTTATTATGCCACGACAAATAATCTGTATGAAAATTTTTCAGGTGCAACCTTTGCGGGTGCAACCTTCGCAAAGAATCCAAATTCTATAAGTGAAAAAACGTATAGTTTTAAAATCCCCTTAAATCCCAAAGAAGCAGCCTCACATCAGGCAACTCCACTTGGGCCGATGGGTGTATCATTGAACGGAGTTCCGTTTTTTAACCAGTATGCCGGTCCGAATCAACCACTGACCAACGAAATCGTTTCATTTGATAAATACTGGGGGCATCCCGCACCAGGTGGTGTTTACCATTATCATGTAGAGCCACTTTTTCTGACCACAATAAAAGCTTCAAAATCTGCGCTTATGGGATTCCTTCTTGATGGATTCCCGGTGTACGGGCCGGAAGAATTTGGTGTCGCTGTTGATGAAAGCAAGCTGGACATTTACCACGGACATACTAATCCAACTACAGAATACCCTAATGGGATCTACCATTATCATGTGACCAATAAGGATCCTTATATAAATGGAAATGGTTATTATGGAACACCTGGAACTATAACCCAATAACATTGAAAAAAGCAGGTTTTATATCCATTCTTTTATTTGCCATTTTAAGTCATTACGGATGTCAGCAATCTGTATCATCTTTCAAAATGGAATCAGATACAGTCATACCTGATATTGTCAATGCCAGTACAGATTTAAAGTTCAAGTTCCAGCAGGACACGCTGTATTATGACAATGAAAAATATGACGGGTATCTTATTGAAGAATATCAGAAAGGCGATACTGCATTGTTTATTAGTTATTTAAATGGTTTAGAAGAAGGCATTTCAAAAAAATGGTATCCCAATAAGCAGGTTTCTGAGATAAGAATGTATCGTCAGGGTAAGAAAACAGACACTCACAAAGGCTATTGGGAAAATGGGAAGCCAAAATTCGAATATAATTTCCTGAATGGTGAGCATAATGGAATAGCCAAAGAATGGTATGAAAACGGTCAGTATTATAAATTCTTTCACTATAAAATGGGATATGAAGAAGGCAGCCAGAAAGCCTGGTGGGAAAACGGAATAATCAGAGCTAATTATGTGGTTAAGAATGGGCGTCGTTATGGTCTGATTGGACTCAAATTATGTATGAATCCTGAAGATTCGTTAAAAATTATAAATGCAACAATCAAATAGAAATTGAAAAAAGCAGGTTTTATTATTGCTCTCCTGATTACACTACTTTCTTGTGGAGACATCAAAAAGGAGATGCCATCTGAGAAGACAGGTGCTGAGCAGGAGGTACTACCCTTTTTTAATCGTCCCGACTGGACGCCTGAATGGATCAAAGCAAATGATCCTGCCTATAAAAAAATACATCAGATACCTGCATTTTCATTAACTAACCAGGATGGTAAAACCATAACAGAAAAAGATGTGGAAGGCAAAATTTTTGTCGCTAATTTCTTTTTTACAACATGCAGAAATATCTGCACCAAGATGACTAATAATATGCACCTGATTCAGGATGAATTTGGCGATGATGATGAGGTATATTTGCTATCACACACGGTAGCACCAGAGTCTGATTCTGTTCCCAAACTTAAAAAATATGCCCTTGAAAATAAAATAAACTCAGATAAATGGAGCCTTCTAACCGGTGATAAATCTTCCATTTACCGTCTGGCCAAACAGGAATATTTTGCTGGTGATACCATAGGCTTCTATCAAACAGGCAATGAATTTCTCCATACAGAAAACTTTATTCTGGTCGACAAACACAGACGAATCAGAGGTGTCTATAATGGCACACTCCTGGTTGAAATTGAGAGAATAAAGGAAGATATTGCGATTCTTAAGAATGAAGAATGATTCAAATTAATCTAAGCTTCCTTCAGCATCACCCTTTTCAGAGCAGTTGAAGTTTTATGATCACCCTTATGACTCCAGCCTGGAGGCATAAAAATATATAAAACTTTATTTTTTATGCCGGGAGCATGATAAACATCCTTCGCCAGTGCTGTAATTTCCCCGAAATACGAATCCAGAAAACTATTGGGTTTCATTTGCCTGGTGATTCCATATTGAATGTTGATACCCTCCTTTTCAGGCTGATAAGTCTTAAATACTTTATCCCAGATATTCAGCAAGTTACAGTAATTCATATCCATGTACTCAATATTTTTAGCATGATGCACCCTGTGGTGTGAAGGTGTTAAAATAAATTTTCCAATCATTCCCATTCGGGCATCCTTCATTATTGATTCTCCGATATGAATAAATGAACCCCAGGTTCCGTCGATGAACATGATCACGAATAACATTGCCGGGGGCACGCCCAGCAACATACAGATAGTTGTTCTAATCACATCCGCATACGGAGCCTCGAGAAAAAAATGAGCGTGAGAAACCGCCAGATTCATGCTCTCGGGCGCATGGTGAGTAGAGTGTAAACACCAGAACAATCTCACTTTATGTCCTAAATAATGATAAACAAAATGAGCCAGTTCCCAGATAATATAGCCATAAATAAACCAGTACCAGGTGAACTGAATATTAATAATGGCATACTTCTCAAAAATGCCAATACATATAATAGTCATTCCTATAGCCAGGTATCTCCCAATAATGGAATTAAAAATATAAGAAAAGAAAGATATTTTATATGAAACAACCTTAAACTGCTTGTAAAGTAGTCCTCTGATCAATTCAAGTATCAAAATAACCGGCAGTAAAGGAGCAATTGCACTGCGCATTCCTTCATAAGTTAGCAGGGACTGATAATCACCGGATTTGATAATTTCAATAAGCCCATCAAGACTAAAAAAGCCCCAGATCTGCTTTAAAATAGTTTCAATAAATTCCATATTAAGGATTGATAATCAATTAAATTTAGAGTTTAGAATTCCCAGTTAAATTCACGTATGCTAAAGCTTTAAGCTTTTTGCTTTCAACTTTAGTACCCGGCTGCCTGCCCGTCTTTTCGTGATTCGGAGGCTCCAAAATAAACTTTTCGAACCGGATCCCATCGGATAGCCTGATATCCCCCATACATTCCATTGATATACCCAACCTGATGACCCTTTTGCATCAATTCCCTGATCACATCATAAGAATATCCGCTTTCAAGGGTGATCATTCCACCTTTTGGAGCCATGCCTTCACCGGTAGGTTCAGAAGATCCTTCATGATTAATTCTTGGAAAATCTCCTGCTTCCTGAATATTTAATCCGAAATCAACCACATTCATAACAATTTGTACATGTCCCAATGGCTGGAAAGCTCCGCCCATCACGCCAAAACTCATCACCGGTTGACCATCCTTGGTCATAAATGCCGGTATAATGGTTTGAAAAGGTCTTTTCCCCGGTGCATACGAATTATTTTCACCCTCTTTCATAACATTAAATAATTCTCCGCGATCCTGAAACATAAAACCCAGTCCATCAGGCATCATCCCTGAACCAAAACCTCTGAAATTACTCTGAATAAGGGAAACCATATTCCCGTCCTTATCGGCGACTGTAAGATAAATGGTATCCCCATCTTTCATTGCCGGATTTCCTGCATCTAAACGTTCAGATGCTTTATCAGGGTCTATAAGCTTTCTTCGCTCAGCAGCATAAGCTTCAGAAATCAGCTCTTTTACCGGAACTTTGGCAAATTCCATGTCCGCATAAAACTTTGCCCGATCTTCAAATGCGAGTTTTTTTGCTTCTGCAAACAAGTGTACATGCTCAGCGCTGCCCAATTTGATTTTTGAAAAATCATAACCTTCCAAAATATTGAGCATTTGCAAGGCTGCGATACCCTGACCATTAGGAGGCAATTCCCATACATCATAACCTCTGTAATTCACCGATACCGGATCGATCCAGGTAGAAGTATGCGAAGCCATATCTTCATAACTCAGAAAGCCGCCGTTTTTTTTCATAAAAGCATCAATAGTACGCGCCATAGTTCCTTTGTAAAATACATCCCGGCCTTCATTACCTATCCTTTCCAGCGTATTGGCAAGATTTGGATTTTTGAAAATTTCGCCTTCAACCGGCACCTTGCCTTTAGGATAATAATGTTGAGCAACATTGGGGTATTGATCATATAAAGACTTTACATTTTTTAAAGAGTTGGCTAATTCACCATGTACAGGAAATCCATTTCTGGCATATGAAACAGCCTTTTCAAGCACTTTGCTCATAGGCATTGATCCGAATTTTTGATGCAATTCAAACCAGGCATCCACACAACCCGGAACAGATACCGGCAATGGTCCGCGGGAAGGAATGTGTGTGATTCCTCTTTTTCTGAACTCATCCAGGGTTAATGATTTTGGAGAACGTCCTGAACCATTCAAGCCATATAGTTTTTTTGATTTCGCATCCCAGACTATAGCATAAAGATCACCTCCTATCCCATTCATATGGGGCTCGACTACACCCTCCATTGCATTTGCAGCAATCGCTGCATCAATAGCGTTTCCACCAGCCTTTAATACGTCGAGCGCAACCTGCGTTGTAAGTGGATGTGATGTTGCAGCCATGCCATGCTGAGCAATAACCTGCGAACGAGTTGACCATATTTTGCCATAAGGACGGTCCTGTGCTATTAGACTTAATGGCAGAAACAATAATAATATTAGCTTTTTCATTTTTAGAATTTGAAGCTTAAATATAATGGATTTGGGTGCAATAATTTGGAGATTTGAAAATTTGATGATTTGAAGATCTATTGATTTGAAAATTTGATGATTTGAAAATTTGAAGATTATTATCTTCCAGTACAAATTTTCCTTCATCTTCAAATTACCAAATTGCCAAATTTTCAAATTGCTTTATTGCCAAATTTTCAAATCAAAACATAATAATCAGGTCATTTTATTCTGCCTATAAACAATCATCCGTTTCAATAATTATTTTTGCAGGATAAAAGAGGAGTTTTTGATCTTTTACAAGCTGAGAAAATGGAAGAAAATATAGAAAAGCCTGACCTGGTGGTTTGGGATAAGGAAAAAGGCTATTATCAAATGGGATTAAGCTATGGCAGCAATGTGAGTGCCCCTGCCATAAATCTCGAAAATGTACGTGGCTGGAAGCAATCCAATGCAGAGCTGGCAAACAAAAATTTTAAAACAAAATTCGATGAGCTAAAAGAAGAATATGATAAACTGGTAAATGAAGTTCAGTTAAATGAACTTGTCTATTCCGCAAAATATAATTTCACTCCGGTTATGGGTCAGGTATATCATTTGTACAGTAAAACAGATGATACCCTATTCCTTTCAATGATCTCTCCTGATAGCTGGAACCAAAAATATCTGGGCTCCTTCAAATTAGATGCAAGTCATAAATGGTCAAAAACTGAGGTTTTGAAATAAGTCTAAAATTTAAACTGATCTAAACCCAGCCCAAATAATTTTAGCGAAACTTCATTTAGCTTTTCTACAGGACCGCTCAAATGAATTGTACGATGAATATGTTTTGCATTTGCTCCGGGTGCCAAACTTAAAGCAGGAGAAGAGCTTTCGAGCTCATAGAATTTTCCCATTTGTTTTCCGTCAATCGGTCCATCGGTATAGGCATTAACCGCATCTCCCACAAAGGGATCTTCCTGTATCTTCCAGGTAGAATTTACATAAGTTGTAATACCTTCAGGCAAAGTAAATTGAGCAATAGTCAGTACTTTATTTTCAGCATCATAGCTCCCGGCAATTGGCAAAGCCCGCTTCGGAGAAACTCCTATTTTACTTCGCTGTTTTGCATCCGCTTTAAACAAAAGATGCCCATCTTCAATCTTTAAGCGGTCTGAGCTTAATTTGCCGAAATAATCATCGGTTACAATTTTACCAAGACTCAGGCTGTCTCCTTTCCTGTATGGGATTATCACATTCGTTTGATCATTAGACTTAAGCATGCTTAATACCCAGATTGAAAGTAAGCCTGCTTCCTGATCCCAGGTCTTTGATCCGGTATTGGTTAATATATTTTCAGATTGAAATCCTACTGAATGAATATCTGACCCCAATTCATAGCCCAAAAAATCACTGATCGACTTCTGATCAAGCAGGGAAATAGTTCTGTTCACCTTTAAATCAAAAGCGGTACCAGCATAATTTTCCAGATGCATTGTTTTTTCAAACTTTGCTTCTGTTGCACTTGAAGAAATCAGGTTAAAAGGTTCTGAATCAATTGCTTTTGGAACATACCAATTGTCAAAAGTAAATTCTGATCCTTTTTTAAAGTACAGGGCAAACTGTCCGCCTTCTGGTCCGAACCAAAGCCTTTCCTCACCACCCAGGGCGGTAAACTGTTCTGAGAAAGTGCCTTTTGCTATCAGATCGTAATTGATCCAGCCATAGCTCATTCCCTTTTCCCCATCAGAAGTACTGGTCATCACACGGCCCTGATACGCCGGAAGAACAATGAGTTGAGCATCACTTTCAGGATCTTTCAAAAGAACTAGATCCTGATGATATTGTTTTAAAAATGCCAAATCATATGCAAAGGTTCCCTTTTGATTTGCCTTCTCTTTACAGGCACTGAATAAAAACAAAAGGACTAATAAGCCAAAATATCTCTTCACGGTACTGTAATTAAGTGATTGATTATTAATTATTTACAATATACAAAAGAAATATTACTCAACAAGGCTTATCCGATCACGGCTTCAATGGTCTCTTTATTAACTATTAATCTCAATTGTCAACTATCAATTGTCAACCCCCCTCCACCACTCTCCAAAAACCTGCTCTTCATCATTCACCCAAACTACTTCCCCGATGGTTGGTGTAACCAGGGGCAGATTATTCACCTTGCTAAGCCTTGAAACCTCATTCAGTGGCTCATCCCAGCTATGAAGAGCCAGAGAGAACTTGCCGGAATGAACAGGCATAACCCGCTTTGCATTGAGATCTTTGGCGGCTTGCACTACTTCCTCCGGAAGGCAATGGATAGCACGCCATGCCAGATTATACTGTCCGTTCTCGAGTATGGCCAGATCAATGGTACCAAAACGCTTCCCGATCTCAGCGAAATGGCTGTCGTAACCACCGTCGCCACCGATGAAGATCTTTTGCAGGGGTGTTTCAATCAGGTAAGCCAGCCAAAGGGTGGTGTTGCGCTTGAAGGTACGGCCGCTAAAGTGACGTGCAGTGAGCGTATGGATTTTGATATTATCGCCTATTGTAATAGTTTCATTCCAATCCCTTTCTGATATGATTTCCGACTGATGTCCCCATTGCTCAATATAAGCCCCCACACCTAAACCGCAGATTACATTCTTTACCTTTCCCTTAAGTTCTTTAATGGTGGAATAATCAAGATGGTCGTAGTGATCATGGCTGATTAGCAGGTAATCAATCTCCGGCAGATCATTTACACCATAGGTATTGGTGCCTTCAAAAGCTTTCGTTGTACCGGGTATGGGCGATGCATTGCCGCTGAACACCGGATCCACAAGAATTTTCAGTCCGTCGACCTGCATATAATAAGATGAATGCCCGAACCAAACCACCACATTACTATCAGCCGGCAAGTTTTTCAGATCTGTTTTGATACATGGAATTTCCTTAATAGGCTTTTGCCTCGGGTTTTTCTTAAAAAAGAAATTGTACATCACCCCGGTCATTGAATAACCTTCTGTTAAGCTAGGTGTATAACTCAGGTTCGCAAAAGCCCCATCACGAAAATGCTTTGACTTTTTCATCCGCTCCAGGCGTTCGCCGGATGCAGCCTGACCAAATTGGGGCTGCTGCAGAAAAATTATAGTAACAAGGCTCAACAGAGCCGTAGTAGAAATTAGAATAATCATAGTGTATTTTAAAATTTTGTACAATCGCTTCATATTTGAATATACCTGGGATTTTACTTTGCCAGGATTTTGATATCACCTATTTCCAACACTTGTTTGCTATAGCCCCTTGTAACTGTATGAATCATTGCCTGCCCGACCTCATGCAGCGTAAGAGACTGTTTCGGCAGCAGGTATGGGAAGATGGCTATGAATGGTTTAAAGAACCAGCGCACATTTTTCTGGTCATTCACCGGCTTCATAAATCCGGGGCGGAAATTATACTGCCCTTTAAAACCCAGAGCGATCAGTGCATCTTCTGTACGACCCTTTACACGCTGCCACATCTGTTTGCCATCGCTTTTTGTAAGAGTACCGCTTACGAAATTGAATACCATGCCGGGATTAACCTCGAATAATCCCTTAGCAAAATTCAAAGTGGTATCGTAGGTAATGCGGGTATAATCAGTTTCGTTTTTACCTAAAGAACTCACTCCGGCGCAGTAAAAACATGCATCAAATCCGGTCAGGCGATCGCTATGGTCTGCAAGTTTATTAAAATCGCTAAGCAGCAGCTCACTTAGCTTTGGGTGCGGTATTCCTGAGGGTTTACGGTTGATAATCAGCACTTCTGACACCTTATCACTTTGCAGGCAATGTAGCAATACTCCTTCACCTACCATTCCGGTAGCGCCTGTTGTGATTACTCTTAATTTTTTCATATTATTTCTTTACTGGACTGAACATTCATTCCAAATATTGCTAAATTTTTTTATTCCTTAATCGCATCCCAAACCAAACGCATCTGCCTTTCGAGATAAACCGGGTCATTTTCCTTGCCGGAAGCCTGCATCCAGCGCACATAAGTGGTAATAGTACCCGCCAGGAAATGCAGTAAAGCATCCAGTTCCATCTCTTTAATGATTCCGTCCTTCTGTCCCTGCTGCACCAGACTAATTACCGGGAGAAAATCCTGCTGACCTGTTGCGCGGGTAGTTTCGGTAATAATCGGGGAACTATGAAACTGATCCATAAATGCAAAGCTTTCAGGGTATTTGAAGTAAAAACCTACCATAGCACCATAAAAACCAAAAAAACTAGCCTTTAATGAAGAATCCGCATCCATTGTTTTGGCAATCAGGTGGACCTCAGAACGTTTGATGTAAAGGTAGATCTCATTGATCAGCTCTTCCTTGGTGGCAAAATAATTGTAGATCGTACCCATACCGGTATTTGCTGCTTTCGCAACAGCGGACATGGGCGTGGCCTGGACCCCTCGTTCGGTCAGGAGCTTCATTGCAGCTTTAATGATCTGTTCTTTCTTGTCCACGAAACAAAAATGAGTATTTGGAATGAATATTCCAAATAAAGGTGAAATAATATCTGAGGGAGAAAGGATTGCTTCTTCGTATCTGCCCGTCCGGTCAGGCGGGCCTCCCTGCCTACCGGCAGGCAGGCTCGCAATGATAGTTATGCGTGCTTGTCATTGCGAGCGCAGCGCGGCAATCTCAAAACTAATAATACTAAATGTCATAAGATTGCTTCGTCGTGCCTCCTCGCAATGACAAATCCTCTCCAATTTCTATTTAGAGTTCAATTTTTTTCTCGCAAAGACGCTAAGACGCAAATGTGTTCCAACTATATTAAGATTCGTTTTTGGGTCGTATGCTTTGCGTCTCTGCGTCTTTGCGAGACCATTTTTGGAATACCTTAACAAAAGAGATTCGCAGGAAGGATTAGTTCCTTTCTAAAAAATAACTTAATTTAATTTCTTGAATCAACCCGGAACCATATTTATTTTTATGATTTTTTCTAAACTAAGAGTAGTCAAAAATATCATCCTACTCAGCGGCTTAATCTGTCTGTCGCAATACTCCCTTGCACAAGTGTCATTCACAGCAGGTGAATTGAAAATGACCCTTAACAAACAAGGATCGGTCACAGAATTATCCAATTCATCAACGGGTAAAAATTATAGTTATACTGATACCCTTTCTTCACTGATTACTTTGGTAAGCAAGGATATCCGCTACCAGGCCAGTTCAATGAAGTATGATCAGATTCAGAAAAAAATCACCCTTGGTTTTAAGGAAGCGGGAGTAAGTATTGATGTCAGGGCAATAAGTAAAGCCAGCCACCTGGTTCTGGAAATTATCAGGGCAGTACCAGAGAGTAAAATCGATGCCATCATCTGGGGACCATTCCCCAACACAATAGGTAAAACTATAGGTGAGATCATAGGTGTGGTACGCGACGGCGAAGTTTCCCTTGGCATACAGGTTTTAAACATTAAAACACTTGGTGGTGATTATCCCAGCAAGGAAGGCAGCACCTGGGCAAGGGGTATTGCAGCAGTTCCATCAAAATGGGGAAGCAAACTACAAGCCTATTCAATTAACCGAGATCGCGAGCGTTTGGTGGATGCCTGGGGTAGACTTTATAAAGACATGCCTGTTAAAGCATTAAAAAGCGAAACAGTTGTTGGAAGTAAAATCGCAGTTTTTTCATGTAAAGAACCTCAAACCTTCGACCGGCTGGAGCAGATTGAGATCGCCGAAAACCTGCCGCATCCCACCATCAAAGGAATTTGGTTTAAAAAGTCTAATCTGTATGGCAAATCTTATATGATCTCCTCCTATGGAGAAAAAGATATTGATGAGATGATTGGGTATACCAAACGCGCCGGACTGGTTTCCCTGTATCATGAAGGACCGTTCAAAAGCTGGGGTAATTTTGTGTTAAATCCGGAGCAATTCCCGAATGGAAAAGAGGGTTTAAAAAACTGTGTGGACAAAGCGCATGCCGCAGGTTTGTATTTGGGCATGCATACCCTAACCAATTTCATCAATACCAATGACCCTTACGTAACACCTGTCCCCGATAACAGGCTTAGTTTTACAGGAGTTTCCACACTAAACAGAAATATAGATGCTGATCAAAATACCATCGAGGTAATATCGCCTGAGTATTTTAATGATGAAAAAGGAAATAACCTGCATACCATAAAAATAGGATCTGAGTTGATCCGCTATAAATCGGTAAGTAGTACTGCCCCTTATCTGTTATTAGATTGCCAGCGAGGTGCATTTGGCACAACAAAATCTGACCATCAGGCCGGAGATCAGGTTGGAAAATTATTCGATCATTCCTATAATGTGTTCTTCCCAAATCTGGATATGCAAAGAGAAGTTGCGAAGAACATAGTCGATTTAATGAATGAAACCGGTGTGGATCATCTTGATCTGGATGGGCATGAAGGTGCTCTTGCATCCGGACAGGGTGATTATGCGCTTGAGCTCTTTGCCAAAGATGTTTATGATCAGGTAAAACATGATTTTTTAATCGGTACCAGTCTGAGTAAAACCTTTTACTGGCATATCGGATCATATTATAATTGGGGTGAGCCTTGGTACGGCGGCTTTAAAGAAAGTATGCAACAGTATCGAATTGATAATCAGGGTTTATTTGACCGGAATTATATGCCGCATATGCTGGGATGGTATCTTTTGGCAGAAAACACCACACTTACAGAGATGGAATGGATGTTATCAAGAGCAGCAGGATATAATGCAGGATTTGCGATGGTTGCAAGGCCTGCGGCATTGAGAAAAAACACCCAGACTAATCAATTGCTCGATGCGATACGTGAATGGGAATTAGCCAGGAATGGTAATGCCTTTAGTAAAGCGCAGCAGGAGGTGCTAAAAAACCCTAAGAATGAATTCCATCTCGAAAAGCGGGCAGAAGGAAAATGGACATTACATCAGTATGCCATGTCGCCGGTTTTTACCAGAGAGAAATTTGAACGTCAGCCGGGTGAACCCACTAATACCACCTGGAATTTGCAATATAAATGGAAGGAGCAGCCTTTACAATTCAGGATGCAGATCACAGGCGAAAAGGGCAGCGTAAAAAATATTAAAATGCAAATCGACAATTATAAGGAACTTCTATTCCCTGTTGCATTAGCTGCAGGTGAAAGCCTGGTTTCGGATGGTACAGAAATAATCCGTCTTTACGATAAAAATGGAAAACCAAAAGGCAACTTTAAATTGCAAACCAATCCGCCAAAAATTTCAGCAGGATCGCATGTCATCTTAATTGATTCTGAGTACCCTGAAGATGATAGTCCTAAAATTGAAGTACAATTTAAGGGGCTGGATAAAATGGAGGATGTTGAGGTTTCTGAAAAACTTTAATTTATTAATATCCGAGGACTTTCCAGCGATTACGAAAATTGATTTTTCATTACAACAGTCAAGTCGTAACTTCTATCGACTATCAGAAGTATTAAACTCATCGGATGACTTGAAGTCATCCGATGAGTTTAACTGCAGAGTTCACAGCGATTACAAAAATTGATTTATCAGTGCTATATTGAATGGCTGTTGTACAGTTTAGCATCGCTGGTGCGTCAGCAGAGCAAAAACCATACAATAGTTCAAGCTGTTGTTATTAAAAATCAATTTTTTAAAGTGATGGAAACTCTAAATAGGGATCGCAAGGCTGCTTTTTGGATTAAATGAATATAAGACTAAATTAGCGCCATCATAAAACAAAATTCTATTTCAGACATGACCCTTCAGTGTAAATCTCCATGGATAATATCAATAATGTTGATTTTTTCATTTTATGTTGAAGCTCAGGAAAACCGAACCCAAACACAAGTTACAAACCGACCTGTAATTCAAGCCAAATTATCTAATGAAGACCCTGTTGTAGACGGTAAAATAATAGGCGATTCATTTTGGGAAAGCATAGAACCCATTGGTGGTTTAACACAAATCAAACCTAATATCGGGGCTCCTGCTTCCGAAAAGACAGTAATAAGGATTGCTTATACAGATAAAATGTTTTATGTGGCAGCTATTTGTTACGATAGTAATCCGAAGTCAATAGTTGTTTCTGACTCAAGAAGAGATGCTGATCTGACAGATGACGATAGTTTTCTATTTATCCTCGACACCTATAATGATACTCAAAATGGTTTTTTATTCGGAACCAACGCAGATGGCATGGAATACGATGCTCAAATTGACAATGAAGGCAAGGGCAGTAATAATACTAATCGCCAGCAAGGAGGTGTGATTGGTGGTATAAACTTAAACTGGGATGCAGACTGGGATGTCAAGACTCATATTGGAGATTACGGGTGGAGTGCAGAGTTTGCTATTCCACTGCGTTCTTTGAGATTTACAGCAGGTGAAAACCTGGTTTGGGGTATCAATTTTGAGAGGAACATTAGCAAAACTACTGAAACTGCTTACTGGGCAACAATTCCAATAGGGTTTGATCTGAAAAGATTATCCATGTCAGGTAAATTGAACGGATTAAACCTCAAAAATCCTGGCAATTTCAAAATATTTCCATACGCACTTACTCAGGTAGTTAACAATAAGTCTGTAGTGCCTGATAAAACTGATACAAATTTTGAGGCCGGAATGGATTTGAAATATAGTCTAACGCCTAGTCTGACAGTTGACTTAACCTACAACACCGATTTTGCCCAAGTTGAAGTAGATGATGAGCAAGTTAATTTGGATCGATTCAACTTATTTTTTCCGGAAAAGAGGCCATTTTTCCTGGAAAATGCAGGTCAATTTACAGTGGGCAGTCCGGGCGAAATAGATTTATTTTTTAGTCGTAAGATTGGAATTAGTGAAAATGGGAATATTATACCTATCACAGGTGGAGGACGGGTTTCAGGTAAAATAGGGCAAACAAATGTGGGATTACTAAGCATGTTTACAGACGATGTCCAAAGCCTGGGCATAGATAAGAATAGTTATAACATGGCCAGAGTAAATCACGATTTTCCAAAAAACAGATCTTCCATTGGAGCGGCATTTATAAATAGAACAGGACTGGGAGAACGAAATGATGATTATAATCACGTCATGGCGG
Organism: Daejeonella sp.; assembly: GCF_030684675.1. Taxonomy (GTDB): domain Bacteria; phylum Bacteroidota; class Bacteroidia; order Sphingobacteriales; family Sphingobacteriaceae; genus Daejeonella. Next base: position 48,121 of record NZ_JAUXXZ010000080.1, read on the forward strand.
TAGATGGGAAATGGGGTCTGGGCCAAAAGGCACAAATCACCGGATTTTTAGCTAAAAGTGCAACTCCTGGAATTACTGATTCTGATCATTCATATAAACTTCAGTTCAGTTATAATTGGGAAAGATGGGAGCTTAGAGCAGCTTATACTGAACTGGGTGAAGGATTCAACCCGGAAGTTGGTTTTCTTCAAAGGAGTGCTTTCAGAAAGCCTGAATTTTTTGTCCAGCATAGGTGGCGACCAGATAATTTGTTGAATTTATTAGAACTCAGGCCTCATATCTCCTTCAGACAATATGCCGATTTTAAAGGAAATTTAGTTACAGGATACCTCCATATTGACAATCATTGGGTTTGGAAAAGTGGCCTGGAAATACATACCGGAATAAATTATACAACAGAAGGTGTTTTACAAGATTTTAATTTATCAGGGGTCTTAGTGCCAAAATCAACATACAAGCATAATGAAATGCAAGTGGTCCTGATAACAAATCAAAACAAAGCAGTTTCATTAAATGCCCGAACTATCATAGGAGGATATTTTGGAGGAGATCGGATAGCAACGACAGCCACTGTAAAAGCCAGAGTTGGAGATAAATTGAATTCATCTGTCATTGTAAATCACAATATACTAAATCTGCCAAATGGGGAATTGAAAGCTATTGTACTTGGGAATCGTTTGGCTTACTCATTTACCCCACGTATGTTTGTTCAAAGTTTAGTTCAATATAACAACAGATCAAGAATTACTTCTGTAAATGCAAGATTTGGCTGGCTTCAAAATGCAAATAATGGTTTGTTTGTCGTAGTCAATATCGTAAAAGATAAAGATTTGCTTGATCTGTTAGATACCCGGAGCCTGACATTGAAATACACTCGTAGCTTTGATTTATTAAGTTTATAACTATTCTTGCCAGCGCATCTGTCCGAGTTTCCAGTGATTACTAAAATTGATTTTTTAGCACAACATTAATTGTTAAACTCATCTGATGACTCCAAGTCATCTGATGAGTTACACCAAGTCATCCGATGAGTTTAATAGCTGTTGTACAGTTTAGCGTAGCGGCTCTACGGATTTTCAATGATGAGGAGTCTCCTGACTCCTCTAGTACATCGTTGGCGCGTGATTCCCAATTTTCTCTCCAGTCCCCATTTTATTGCCTCTCTAAAACAGAGATCCCACCTACCCAAACTCCGGCCCAATAATAGCAAATTGATTCTCCGGGACGCCCTTAAAACGATTAGTCCCCCGAAACATCCTAATAAAATTACGTTGCTCTGTAAAACCGATCTCTCTCAGCCAGGCTATCCATCCGGACTCAAAATGCAAAACATCCAAAATAACAGGAGACCCTGCACATTTACTCAAGGCAGCAATTACAAGATGCTTAGCAATGCTGGTGTTTTCTGCTATAATTGGCCCGATATGTATAAAATCATGTCCGTACCTCCCCATAGAATATCCCTTAATTTCATTTCCATCTTCAATCAAAAAGGATAATTGAGGTGCTTTCTCCCACATCCATTGCAACAAAGTTGAACGATTTGCACCAAAGATATTGCTGTCAAATTCGATCAAATTGGGCAAATCTTCCTTAAGAATTGGTCTGGCAGTTGTAGGATTAAACAGATTTTCTACAACAATCATATTCATCCTACTCAAACGATACTCATCAACAAAATTCAATTTCAGGTAGACCTCCCGACCCTGAGTTGTAGCATCCAGTTTCACAGTTTCTTCAGTCTGCAAAATCTGAAGGGCTTGCTGCAGTAACTTTTGTCCAATCCCCTGCCGCCGAAAATCAGGGTCAACTAATACCATGCCTATCCAACTAAAAGAATATCCATATCTGATAGTAGTAACCGTTCCCACAATTTGATCCTGAAAAGTGGCAACCATACAAGCTCCGGGACTATGCTGTAAAAATATCTGCCAATCCGCTTCCAATTGATTCCACTTGGCTTTGCGACAGAGCTTTATGCCATCTGGGATATCAACCGCTGTCATTGTACGATACTTAATCATGCCTTATATTATTCGAAGAGATTCTGAATAGAAAGTAATTGATCTAATTTATTGATAATTTTCAGGCAAGGGATATTGATTTAAGATCTCAAGAAGAATTACATTCACTTTTGATTTAATTCAGATTCAATACGCTTTTCTAAGTTTTGCTTAAAATTATTATCCAGCTTAGGGAGATCCTCCTCTTCAGTAAAAAAATGCTTTTTCACCATTTTATCAATCAGCAAACTTTGTTGTTGGAATAATTGACAAACAGAACATCCAGCCAAATGAAACTTGAGTTCGTACTGTTGCTTTATTGTAATCCCGGATAAGTTCTGTTTTTCAATCAGGAAAGTTGCCTTCCGGCAATTGTATGCGATCGCATTTAGTGTGCTCATAACCAATTTTTTTGAAGACAAGCCCTAAGGCTAAGCTTTGTCCGGTGAATAATGACCCAGAAGTTCGCTGAACTAAGCCGGAGCTCTGCAAGAATTACTTCTGTTTTTTCTTCGTCCATATGTTTCATAACAAATACCGATGCCCACAGGGCTGGCAGTTTATTCATGCAACTTTGTAAAACCCTGTTAAACTCTTTGTCCTGCAGAGGGTCCTGCACTTTTCCGAATGGCTTTGGTGTATATTCATTTTTCCAATGGCCATCAGCACTTTCAAAATATTCATCTTCAATTGCTTCCACATTAGAAATCGCCTTAATATTGGCTAAACCTGAAGATTCCTTACGATAAATATCAATAATCTTGTACTTTAAAATTGCTGTTAACCAGGTACGTTCTGAACTTTTCCCGGAAAAACCTGCTAGTCCTTTTAGACCTGCCAAAAAGGTCTCCTGAACCAAATCCTTTGCCAAATCCTGATCGTTAATACGCACAATCGCATATTTAAAAAGATAATCTGCATGTACCTCAACCCATTTCTTGGGATCTAAAGTCACTGAACCATCTATTTTGCCTTCAAATCTATATTCAGCAGACATAGAAAAAATTGAAGTCGAATAAATTAATCATAATTATAGTTTGTCGAATAAATTTCTAAAGCCTTACAAGTTATTCAAAAAAATCATTCCATCATTTTAAGCTATTCTCAGGAATGGAAATAAAAGAAAATAATCTGTAAGGTTTGTGTAAAAGTCCCGACAAAATCATAAAAACCAAATGAATATGAAACGTAATCTGGCTCTGCTCCTCTTGCTTGCTTTGATCGCATGTAAAAAAGAAAATACACCAAATCTCAGTCTGGATGAAAAAGTAGACAAAACCATGTCGATGGAAAAAGCTAAAGGAAATTTTTCTAATGGCCCTTACGGGACTGCCTCTGGCCAGGCAAAGATCTATACGGTAGGCTCTGGTTCACAACTAGCACTCGAAAATTTCTCATCCAGCAATGGGCCTGACCTTAAGGTGTACCTCAGTAAGGAAAAAGATCCTGTCAACTTCATCAATTTAGGTGATCTTAAAGCTACAGGCGGAAACCAACTCTATGACATTCCCAATAATATAAAAACTCCCGATTATAAATATGCACTGATATACTGCAAACGATTCAGCCACCTTTTTGGTTTTGCTGAAATTAACTAAGAATTAAACCCTGTAATTAAAATAAAGCAAATGAAAACCTTAGTCTCCATCTTTCTTATTTTCCTGTTCATCAACACAAGCTCAGCACAAAATGCTCAGCGTGTTAAAAATTTCAACATAGATAAAACTACGCTGGCAATTGAAGGATATGACCCTGTAGCCTATTTTACTTTAAAAAAAGGAGTTGAGGGTAAAAAGGAAATTAGTCTGGTCAGAGAAGGCATTATTTATCAATTTTCATCCATTCAGAACCGGGAATTATTTAAAATTAATCCCTCAAAATATGAGCCTCAGTTTGGAGGTTGGTGTGCCTATGCAATGGGCGAAAATGGCGAAAAAGTATCTGTAGATCCCCAAACTTTTAAAGTACTTGACGGTAAACTCTATCTGTTTTACAACAAATTTTTTAACAACACTTTAAAAGAATGGAACAAAAATGAAAATGCGCTCAGGCAGAAAGCTGAGATTAATTGGACAAAATTCAAATAAATCAATTCAAAACACAAAACATGAAAAAAATACTGACCATCGCCGCCATGCTATTGCTGATTATATCGGTTGCAAAAGCCCAAAAATCTGAAATCTTTATCACTGATGGCAAAGCCATCAAAGGCTATGACCCTGTAGCTTTTTTTAAGGAATCTAAGCCTGTAAAAGGATCCAACAATATTTCATTCCAATATAAAGATGCAACCTGGCTGTTCTCTTCCCCTGAAAATTTGGAGAGTTTTAAGAAAACGCCAGAAAAATATGCTCCACAATATGGTGGCTATTGTGCCTATGGGACAGCTGATGGACATAAGGCACCAACTCAAACTGATACATGGACTGTAGTGAATGGAAAACTTTATTTTAACTACAATACAAAAGTTAAAGAAAATTGGGACAAGCAGCAGGCTGCACTTATTGAAAAGGCAAATGCACAATGGCCATTAATTAAAGATAAACCATAAAATTCATAATTAATCAAGTTAAAAAATGACAACAAAACAGAAAAATATTGGCCTTTGGTTAGTAAAACTAATCACGGCAGTTATCCTGTTACAAACACTTTTTTTTAAGTTTTCAGCTGCCCCTGTTTCCGTTTATATTTTCAGCGAACTGGGTATGGAACCCTGGGGACGGATTGGTACTGGTATATTGGAATTAATTGCATCAGTATTACTTCTCCTTCCGGGAAAAACACTCTATGGAGCTATCCTTGGGCTTGGCCTTATGAGCGGAGCAATATTTTTTCATCTTACAAAACTGGGAATTGAGGTGCAAAATGATTCAGGCAAGTTATTTCTGCTGGCATTAATTGTAACTATGCTTTGTGTTTTTCTTATTGGTACAGAGCGAAAAAAACTTATGGCATTAATTAAAAGATAATCAGGATGATAAACCAGCTTGAGCATTCCATCAGACACTTGCTTACCCAGCTTGAGAATGCAGTTTCGGAATTGTCTGACCAGCAATTTTGCACACCAATACCGCTACTTGGCAATTCCACAATTGGCCAGCATATCAGGCATATACTTGAATTCTATGTCGAATTGAATAATGGTTACAAAAGTGGCCTGATTGATTATAACGGGCGTAAAAGAGATCATAATCTACAGACCTGCAGGAAATCGGCAGTTCATAAAATTCAGGAAATCGGCAATATCATTATGCTGGAGAACAAAGAATTAAATGTCACAGTGGAATTTGATTCTAATGATGAAATCAAACAAGAATTACCAAGCAATTATTTCAGAGAATTGATGTACAATATTGAACATACGGTACATCATATGGCATTGATAAGGGTGGGCATATCTCTTTGCTCAGGCATCTCGCTACCCGAAGATTTTGGCCTTGCTGCATCTACAATTAAGTATAAAAAAGCGTGTGCACAGTAAGCTACATACCTACAGCTGATGGCATCATCATTACCTCAAACCGTGATGAAAACCTTTCACGTGCTTGTGTATTTCCTCCATCCACCGAGAATTTCGGAAAATATCAATTGTTTTTCCCAAAAGATCCCGAAAGTGCCGGAAGCTGGATAGTTATTAAGAATAGTGGTGAAGTAGCAGTATTACTCAACGGCGCATTTGAAAATCACATTAAGCTTAAGTCATACCGAAAAAGTAGAGGACTGATACTATTGGATATTATGCGTGTGAAATCTCCGGAACAAGCTTTTGATAAGATAAATTTATCTGAAATCGAAAATTTTACACTGCTTTTATATAAAAACAGGCGACTGTTGGAATACAGGTGGGATGGATTTCAAAAACATAAAGAATCCAAAAATGCTGATATACCACATATTTGGTCATCGGTCACCCTTTATCCCCATCCCGTAAGGGAACAAAGGGAGCTATGGTTTAGCTCCTGGCTGAAAAATGAATCAGATATTGATCAGCAAAAAATTATTCAGTTCCATCACTCTGCCGGCCATGAAGATGAAGAAAATGGCTTAGTAATGAAGCGCGACAACAACATTTCCACCATTTCTATTAGCTCAGTCAAAATTAATTCAACTGAAATAATAATGAGTCATGAAGACCTTAAACAGGATAGCATCAAGCAAACCGGCCTTCAAATATTACCAGAAAAAACAAGTCATTCGATAGTTGAAAGATGGAAAACAGCTCTTAGGATTATTGCGATTAAGATTTTTAACTGGGAATTCTGGCCAATGCATGTTATCTATGCACCCATGTACTTTTATTGGGTCTATCTAAGCGCAAGGGCGGGATCATTATTCTTCTTTAGTGCTGCAAATCCTGGCAGAAGAAACGCAGGCTTTGCGATGGAAAAGAAGAGTGACAGTTATACACATCTTCCACAACAATGCTATCCCAAAACAATTCTTTGTCAGCAGGATACTTCTGCAGCAAAACTGAAAATGATGTTGGCGGATAAAACAATCGGTTTCCCATTAATTGCAAAGCCGGATATGGGGGAACGAGGGGCAGGGGTAAAATTGATCAAAACTCTTGAGGAACTGGTTGATTACAGTAAATTGTGCAGCACCGGGTTTCTGGTACAGGACTTCATTGACTATCCCAATGAAGTGGGAATCTTCTATTATCGGTTTCCGGGATCCGAAAATGGACACATAAGCGGAATTGTAGGAAAGGAGTTTCTTACTTTAACTGGTGATGGAATATCCACTATGGAAAGCCTCATTAAAAATAAGAGCCGATGCCTTTTGCAATTGAAAACGCTGAGAGAGCTCTATGGGAATCGGCTTGAAGAAATACTTCCGTCCGGCAAAGAAAAGGTTTTAATGCCTTATGGCAATCACTGCAGAGGAGCAAAATTTATCGACCTGAGTTTCATGATCAGCGAGAAACTGACAAGTTCCATTGATAGAATCTGCAAGCAAGTACCGGAATTCTATTTTGGCCGGCTCGATATAAAATTCAACACCTGGAAGGATCTTGAAAATGGTGAAAAATTTTCAATTATAGAACTGAATGGGGCAGCCAGCGAGCCAACCCATATGTATGATCCGAAACATTCTATCTTCTTTGCCTGGAAAGAGATAAAAAGACACTGGTATTTACTGTATAAAATCAGCAGAAAAAATGCAGAAAGAAATGCAGTCCCATTAATGAATACCAAAGAAGGCATGAAAATGCTAAGAGATCATAGCAAACATATCAGAGGACTTTCCTCAATATAATTTCATGAATCTTCACCTAAGCAGTACTACCTAGTGACATGTCACAAGTACTTTGGCTTATCGCTTAATAGCCCGGGGCTTTAGTGGCTGTTGCACAACTGAGATATTTAAAAATAAATTTATCTATGTCATTGATTATTAATATCTTAATGCATGCAAGGCAAAAAAGGCTATCAGGAAAAGTTGTTTATCACTTTTCGACTATCT
>NZ_JAUXXZ010000002.1 GCF_030684675.1 Daejeonella sp.
CGTTTCTATAAACATACGACCACCTTCCTTTAGATTAGTAATCTCTAAGAAAGAGTGGTTATTGTTATTGTAGGATTTTCTTTTTGCTTCTTTTTCTTTTGTTAATAACTGAAATTTATGTGTAAAAGTTAACACTGACAGAGGCGACTTAGGACCCCCGGAAAGCTATTGAGGCTTATACCCCGATTCAAGGCCTCTGTCAGCTGTTTAAACAAGCATCAAATAGAAATTAGAGTTCCCAGGCTCATTATTAAGGAATTGATTGTGTTTAAACGGTTAACTTCTAATTCTAACATTAATAACAAAGTTATGGAATTCAATTTTTTCATTGGTACAGATGTATCTAAAAATGAGCTGGATTTTGCAATTATGCAAAACAAAACGTTTTTATTCCACAAGAAGGTCAGCAATACCCCCGCTGCCATTACAACCCTTTTAAATGAGTTGGTTAAGCTCCCCGGATTTAAGCTCAGTATGGCAGTATTCTGCATGGAGCATACGGGGATCTACAGCAATCACCTTTTGGGTGTACTATTCAAGAAACAGTGTTCAGTTTGTCTTGAAGCAGCTTTGCATATCCGAAATTCTCTGGGAAACATCAGAGGGAAAAGTGATAAAATAGATGCCATCCGTATCGCAGAATATGCTTATAAAAACCGTGAGCAGCTCCGTTTATGGCAGCCTAAGCGAGAAGTAGTTATCCGTCTTGCTCAATTATCCGCTACCCGTTCCAGGTTAATTGAAGCTCAAAAGGTATTGACGACTCCCATCAAAGAATCCAGGGAGTTTATCCCTAAAGGCCTGGTTAAAGAAAATACCACGGTATGTCAAAGTACTCTAATAGCTATTAAAAAGGATCTGACCAAAGTAGATAAGGCGATCCAGGGGATCATAGCTTCAGATTTGGAGTTAAGGAGATTGTTTGCTCTGATTACCTCAGTGGATGGGATTGGAAAAGCGACAGCCACCCAGATCATTATCTCCACAAATGAATTTAAGACCATTAACAATCCGACCAAATTTGCTTGTTATGCAGGAGTGGTTCCCTTTAGCAAAGAATCAGGTCTATTTAAAGGAAGAGCCAGAGTATCCCATCTGGCTAATAAAAAGATGAAGACATTATTGCATCTGGCCGCATTATCCGCTATTCGGTACAATAATGATATGGAAGCATATTATGGACGAAAAGTAACTCAGGAGAATAAGAATAAAATGAGTACGCTGAATGCAGTTAGAAACAAGTTAATCCACCGGATTTTTGCATGTGTCAACAATAACCGACCCTATGAAAAAAATTATCAAAGATTAGTTGCATAGATCATAGAAATCGGGGTCGACGACCTGAGTACTTTCACTAATTCCGAATTTAAAGGGAAAAACCAATATCAACCCTGGAATGCAGTTTAATTTTTATTTATCATTGTCTGATACAATACACAATCCCTCAGCCTTTCATCATTAATCAGCAGCGGATGTTCAAACTCCAGAACCTTTTCCATGCCGATCTTTTTCATTACCCATTCCGATTTTACATTGATTTTCGGTGCTATTGAAACTATTTTTTCAAGTTTCAAGACTTCATGGGCATATTCTAAACATCTTTTTGCTCCTTCACTTGCATAACCTTTATTCCATTCTTCACTGCTTAGTCTCCAGCCAATGTCAACGCAGGGGGTGAATTCTGCTTCAAACGACTTTTTAGACAGTCCGATAAAACCAATGAATCTATTATTCTCAAGCTTATCCACCGCGAAATAACAATAGCCTTTTTCTTTAAATTGCTGTTCCATCTTTTCAATAAATTCAACTGTCTGAGCTTTTGTAGTAATTCTCGGAAAGAACTCCATTACTTTTTCATCAGCATTGATTGCGGACATCAATTCAATATCACTCTCAAGCCAATTCCTAAAGCCTAGACGTTCAGATTTGAATAAGTATTGTAGGTCAAACCTCATCTGATAAAGCCCCTTGCCTCCGAATTCCCGATGATTAAAACCCTAATTCTTTGCCTTTCAAATAATGCAGCATCCAGCTCAGGGTAGTCTGGGCGGATTTAAGAATCATAGCCGGCTCCACAGGTCCATGAGGTTGTCTTGGGAGTACCAGAAATCTCACCGGAACCCCTCTGCGCTTTAAAGCATTGTAATACATTAATCCCTGACTGAAAGGTACCCGAATATCCGCCTCACCATGCTGCAAAAGCACCGGTGTTTTTACATTTTGTACAAATCGTAATGGGGAATGTTCGTCGTAGACTGCCCAATCTTCATAAGGTTGTTTAACCATGTAAGAGGGAAGAAAACTTGGAATGTCATCGGTCAGATCCTGAGTAACCAAATCGACTACAGGGGCTCCGATACTTGCAACTTTAAACCGGTTTGTATGCCCGACCACCCAGCTACTCATAAAACCACCATAACTCCAGCCCATGACACCCATTTTATCAGGATCGACCCATCCTTTCGAAATAACATAGTCCACTCCGGCCATCAGATCTTTGTAATCGCCACCACCCCAGTCGCGGTGATTGGCTTCCCTGAATTTTAATCCATAACCATTTGATCCTCTCGGATTTGGCCGGAGGATGAAAATGTCATTTTCTGCAAGAGCGGCAAGTGGATAGACAGCCGAGCCTGCAATGAAATTTTCACTGAATACGCCCGCCGGACCGCCATGAATGTTGAGAATAAAGGGATATTTTTTACCTGCCTCATAGTTGAGCGGATAGGTTAAAAGTCCTTCAATTTCCATCCCGTCATAACTCTTCCATTTAATCAGCTCAGTTTTCGGAACCGGCAAAGCCGCCAGCTCAGGATTAATATTGCTAATCTTTTGCGGTGAAAAGCTGGAGGAACTGCTGATATAGCCATCCTGTGGCATTACAGTATTTTGAAGCATAAACCCGAAATGAGTGCCATTATAATTCAATTCAAGTCCTCCCAAAACGCCTTTCATCCCTGTATTCCATTCAATTGCCTGTTTGCCATCATTGCTTAGCCGGAATATTCTGGAACTCGTATGAAATGACTCAATGGTAAATACTGATTTCCCATCGCTGCTCCAGCCAATTAGCTCTGAAGGACCATTTGGGGTATCAGAAAGTGTTTTAACGCTGCCATCTTTAAGAGCAAAAATTTTAACTGAGGTTGTGCCTCCCCATATCCCTTTTTCATCCAGATTGTAATAAGCTATCGAATTTCCATCAGGACTAAACAAGGGTTGGTTTTCACCCACGGGGGTGTTGGCAATAACTTTAAGTTCTCCTGAATTGACATTGATCATCGAAATATCACAGAAAACATTGTCTTCCACACCTGCAGAGGCAGCATGAGCATAAGCGATCCATTGATCATCGGGGCTCCAGCTGAATGAATTGATATGTCTGTTATCCTTGCTCAAAGCTGTAATCTGCGGCATCCCATTATTATCTTTTTTATTCAGATGAAGCAAATGGAGGCGCCCCTGCTTGAATTTTTCATTCATAAAATACCAGTCATTTCCTGATTTCTTGTTTCCACCTTCTTCTTCAGTTTCAGAATCAGCACTGGTAAATGCAATCTGATTTCCTTTGGTACTCCATTTAAAATCATTTATTCCTGTTTTTAACTTAGTTAAACTTTCAGCTTCACCTCCACCAATTTTTAGCAGGTATAGATTATTCTTCCCATCCCGGTTGCTGACAAATGCGATATGTTTTCCATCCGGACTCCATTTGGGGTTGAGGTTGTTCTTTTCACCATGGGTAAGCTGTATGCTATTCGCGTTATTGTTGTCTGATATAAAAAGATGACTGATAAACTCGTTTTTGCCTTCAATTGTTTTAAGTTCCTTAACAGCATATACCACCTTTTTCCCATCCGGAGATACCCGTACTGTGCTGATTCCCTTATGGGTAATAGTTTGTTCGGGTGACCAGTTATTTTTTGTTTGAGCGTTTGCGCTGCTAAGCCCAAGGATTAGCAGGCTGATTAAGGAAATTCTTTTCATAGAAATGATAATAATGGAGAATTGTTGAATAAGTCCATACTAATATAAACTATTATGGTTATTAAGTAGCAGGGGAATTCTTAACTTAATAATTCATATTTATTCACAAATTGAATCCATTACTGTCCGGTTAAATTGAGTAATATTCAGTATATCTCTATTTAAGTTTTTCAAATGAAAATTTTAACTAATTTCAAAATAAGTGGCCCTTCTCAACCTTGCCTCCCTCCATTGCCGGGGGGCGAATTCCTTTTGAAGGCCAAAAGGAACAAAAGCCTTCTTCAATCCCTAGGTGCCTTGGCTACAATCCTCCACACATCAAAAAAAAGCGATCGCTGCTTTTGGGGGATATTTGAATATGATAGCATTCCGGGTATGACCCCAAAATCTAATGCTCGGATGTGCCATTTGAATGAATCTGCTGCTTTTTTTGATTTTGCTGGCACTGGTCCCGGTTTTAAACCGGGAGAATCGTCCTTCGCAAAGGCTTATCTGATATGAACGGTTTTGGAACAGTGCTC
>NZ_JAUXXZ010000003.1 GCF_030684675.1 Daejeonella sp.
AGCGGCAGCTTTGCCGCTATGGAAATAGAATCTAACCACTAGTTTTCTGCGGCAAACTAAAGCGCCCGCCCGGCTGAAGCCATTCGGACGGGAAGAGCCCGGCTAGCGGGACCGATAGTACAAGGAACCTGCTTTTCAAAATATTCTGATTACTCTTATTAATTATGGTTTCAACTAATTTATATACCTAAGGGAATCTCCGCATTCAAACCTCAGAAATTAATTATTTACCTGGTCTTATTTAAGATAGACTAAACTTCCTTTAAGGCTGATTGGCTATCTTATTTTTTAAATAATTCGCAATAATTTTCATGAAATAAAACCAGCCCAAAAATTAATTATTTCTTCTAATGGATCACATTACTATTCATGCATATTAATATTGCGATTTTCTAATAGTGTGTGTGATCTATCTCATTTTCTCAACCCTTGTTTTTAGGTATACTTATCCAATTATTGCTTTTAAAGCATCTTATATCTATTTAAAAGATGTTTTGAATTCAATTTTAAGAGCCTGATTCATGCTTTTTACGTATATTTGGATAATTTAGAAATTCATATGAATATCAATATAGGATCACGCAGAGAAGTATTAGTGCACATCGAAAAGTATATGCTTGAAAAGATGGACGAATACCTCAAGCCTATCGAAACAAACTGGCAGCCTTCCGACTTCTTGCCTGATTCAACGCGCGATACATTTTATTCAGAAATTAAGGATTTGAAAGAGAATGCAAAAGCACTTTCTTATGATCTGGTAGCGGTTTTAATCGGTGATACTATTACTGAGGAAGCACTCCCAACCTATGAATCCTGGTTGACTATGGTTGACGGCATTTCGAAAGATGAACAAAATGGTTGGATGAAATGGGTGAGACTCTGGACTGCAGAAGAAAACCGCCATGGTGACCTGCTGAACAAATACCTTTATCTATCTGGTCGCGTGGATATGCGCCAGATGGAAATCTCAACACAATATCTGATTGCCGATGGATTTGATATCGGTACAGGTCATGACCCTTACCGTAATTTTATCTATACCAGTTTTCAGGAACTTGCCACAAATATTTCACACAGAAGGGTTGCTTCATTGGCCAAAGCTGATGGCGATACATTACTATCGAAAATGTGTGGTGTAATTGCTTCGGATGAGGCCAGACATGCAAAGGCCTATAAAGATTTTATGCTTCGTATTTTTGAAGTGGATCCAAGTGAGGCGATGATTGCTTTTGAAGATATGATGCGTAATAAAATTGTAATGCCTGCTCATTTTCTTCGCGAAGTTGGTTTGCAAATGGGTCAGACATTCGGACACTTTACGGATGCAGCGCAGCGTTTGGGCGTTTATACCGCTGTAGATTATGTTCAGATCATGAAACAACTGATCGATGAATGGCATATTGAAAAAGTGCGTGATTTGAATGAAGCCGGTGAAAAAGCGCGTGATTATGTGATGAATTTACCGGATCGACTGATCAGGGTCGCCGAAAGAATGAAAAATCCTTCCCTTGAATATAAGTTCAGCTGGATAGCCGGATAATTATCATTGTATAACATAAAAAGTCCGACCAGTATTTTTACCAGTCGGGCTTTTTTCTTGTTGTTAAAATCACTTTTTAACTAATTGCATCTTCTCGGGATTCCACAAAATAGCGGTATCATTGTTATAGCTGTCATTACATAACAATGCCGGAGCTGCAGCACGATATCCGAAAATAGCATCCTCGGCAACTTTGCCATTGTTCTTGATTGCATTAAAGAAATTTACAAAATGGTCGTACGGGCCACCCATATAGCCTTTTTCTGCTGCAAAGGTATATTCTTCCTGCGGAAGGATTCTTTTACGGTCGCTTAATGGAGTACCTGCATTCTTCATTTTTTCAATGAAAAATGGATCATCCGAAGAAAAGTTTTTATTCCTTCTTAGAGTAACACTGTCCCAGCCAATATCCATTGCGCCTTCACTTCCAACCAGCTTTAATATCGTATTTCCACTGGTACCATCGGCAAAATTACATCTTAAGGATAGATTAAATGCCGGGTGAGCATGAGCCTGCTCCGGATAATCAAATATGCCAAGTAGCACATCCGGGACTTCCCTGCCATCTTTCCAGTATCTTAATCCACCGGATGAATAGATCTTGTTCGGGCCGAATGAATCTGTAATAAAATGCAGACTAGAGAAGAGATGGACAAACAAATCGCCCGACATTCCGGTTCCATAATCCCGGTAATTTCTCCATCTGAAGAAACGCATTGCATCAAATGAGCGTTTGGTCGCATTGCTTACAAAAGTATCCCAGTCAACGGTAGCAGCTGAAGCATCTGCCGGTATTGGATACTGCCAGGCACCACCTGGTGAATGACGAGCCCAGAAACCTTCTGCAAAATTGAGCTGTCCGATAGCCCCATCTTTCAGAAGTTCCTTTGCTTTCTCATTCCCCAGTGAAGATACTCCCTGACTACCAACCTGAAATACCTTTCCGGTTTCTTTCTGAGCTTTGATAACAGCCGGACCCTCTGTAATATCATGAACCATTGGCTTCTCGCAGTAAACGTGTTTTCCCGCTCTCATTGCATCGATTGAGATCTGCTGATGCCAGTGATCAGGCGTAGCTACGATAACTGCATCAATATCAGAGCGGTTTAAGATCTCTTTGTATGATTTTGTAGTGAAAATGTCCTGTCCCCAGCGGGTTTTGGCATCATTTAATCTTCCATCATACAGGTCGCAAACCCCTACTAATTTTGTCCCCGGAACTTTGAGTGCAGTGATTGTATCTCCAGTACCCATTCCACCCGCTCCAATCAGTGCAATATTAATATTGTCATTAGCCCCAATGTATTGTCTTTTATGAATTATAAACTGTGCTGTTTCACTTTCCTGAGCTGCAGCAAGTACATTGCTTCCAACCGCAACGGCGGCTGTGGATGCAGCAAGTTTTTTAATAAAGCCTCTGCGGGATGATTCCTGATTGTTGTTCATTAGAATATAATTTGGTTTTATTCCCGCACATGCAGGATTGAATAAGCCTGCTTATAGGGCAGGCTTATTTGTTTAATTTTAATAAATTAATCGTGCTGATTTTTATTCGAGCTCTTTAATTTTAATCCGCTTCCATCTAACCTTGATGTCGCCACCAGAATGGATTTGAAGAGCAATAAAACCTTTTCCTGCTCCGAATTTTTCATCTTTCAGATGAGAGATTTGTTTACCGTTTAACCAGGTAGTTATTTCATCACCCATTACATGAATCTTTCCACGGTTCCAGCCATCCGGACTAAGTCCTGATTCTTCTTCTTTAGTTGGTTTTGTTAACCATCCTCTTCCATAAGATTCGTAGATGCCACCAGTTCCGTTTCCTGGAGGAGCAACTTCTACCTGCCATCCGCTGATTTTAGTGCCCTCAATGCCGGAACGGACGAATACACCGCTGTTACCATTGGCTTCAAGTTTAAAATCATATTCCAGGATGAAATTCTTGTAGTTTTTGTCTGTAGACAAATAGCCATATTCTTCTTTTGGCCCATTTTCACAGATCAGGTTGCCTTTTTCGACATACCACTTCTCGGTACCATGAATAGTCCAGCCGGTAAGATCCTTGCCGTTAAATAGTTTTGTCGATTTCTGAGCAATTGCAGCCGATGAAATCAAAATGAAGGAGAAAATAAATACTAAGTATTTCATTATAGCGTGTTTTGGTTTATATAATAAATATAGTTTTTAAAAAATGGATTCAAAACGAAGCGTTATATATTTTACACTTTTATATAAATGTGTTTCTTGTCCATCCATAATCCAACAGCCCAGCAGAGTAACATAAAGGTCAGGGCAAACAGTAAAGAACCAATTGGCCCGGGTGCTATAGTCTGAAAAACATTGATGCTGATTGCTTGACGAAGACTGGTATCTTCAGCCACAGTGATCAGATTAAGAATTCTGCTGCCAACTTCAGCCAGTAAATAGATAAATAGCGGATTTTTGCCAAATACGGTAAAGAAATAAGTCCAGTTCCCTCTATTCATCGACTTAATTTCAACAACATACAATAATGAAGCAATGATTGCCAGATTAAGTCCACTGGTCAGCAGGATAAAGGAGCCGGTCCAGAGTTTTTTATTGATCGGGAATACGCTGTCCCAGCATAATGCGATAAAGATCAAAACTCCTCCGGCCAAAAGTAATTTGGCAATCGTTTCATAAGTTTTGCCATTTTCTTTAATGAATTTTCCTGCAAAGTACCCGATAATAACCAAGACAATGGCCGGTATGGTACTCAAAAGTCCCTGTGCTTCAAAAGGTACACCCTCGCCTTTGGATAGATGGCTTTCTCCAAACAGAAATTTATCCAGATAGTGACCTGCATTACCCAGCATGCTGTACGGATCTGCAGGATCACCAAATGCGAGTAGAATCCCCCAGTAACCCAGAAGGAAGATCACACTTAAAATAATGATCCGCTTCGCGGACAGATAATGAATCATTAGTGCTGCAAAGAAATAACAGAGCGCAATACGTTGTAATACCCCGAAAATGCGGGTTTCGCTGATTGGTTTTAAGATTAATTCTCCGGCTTCATTGGCTTTGAAAAATGGGAACCAGTAAAGCAGGTAACCCAGAATAAAGATCCATGCGGTTCTTTTTAGTATTTTCAGGAATACCAGACTGTCGTTTTCAAGTTTACTTTTCGTAAAGCTCATCGCATTTCCAACCGCAAATAAAAAGGATGGGAAAACCAGATCTGTCGCAGTAAAGCCATGCCATGAAGCATGTAGCAGAGGAGCAAATGGAGTAGCTCCGCTTCCCGGAGTATTGACAATGATCATAAAACATACGGTCATGCCTCTGAAAACATCAAGTGACAGGAAGCGGGTGGGGGAATTGCTCATTTTGTTGAAATTGGATTAAAATTAAGTATTCAAGATCCAATTTACATTATTTTAGAGGATTTGGAAATGGGGAGCGTCATTCCGAAGGATACCCGCAGGCCTGAAAGGCAGGTAAGGCGAGGAATCTCATAAACTAGACTTCTTCTATTAGTCTTGAGATTTCTCCGCGCGTTAACGATTTGTTTTATTAGAACGTTTGCTTCCGCGAGTCGAAATGACGATATTTACATATTCCTCCTATACTGCCCCCCAACCTCATACAAAGCATGTGATATCTGTCCCAGAGAACAAACCTTACAAACCTCCATCAGGCTTTCAAAAATATTTTCTCCGGCAACAGCCTTCTGCTGAAGTTCTTTCAAAAGCTTAACTGAAGTTTCCCCATTTCTTTGCTGAAAGGTTTCTAAAGCACTGATCTGAAATTTTTTTTCTTCTTCTGTCGCGCGGATAACTTCTGATGGGATGATCGTTGGTGATCCGTTTTTGTTGAGAAAGGTATTAACCCCTATAATAGGGTAAGTCCCGTCGTGTTTCAGGGTTTCATAATACAGTGATTCTTCCTGAATACGGCTACGCTGGTACATCGTTTCCATGGCTCCCAACACTCCACCGCGATCATTGATTCGCTTGAATTCCTCCAGAACGGCTGCTTCAACAAGTTCGGTCAGTTCTTCAATAATGAATGCACCCTGCAATGGATTTTCATTTTTGGCGAGACCTAATTCCCGGTTAATAATAAGCTGTATTGCCATTGCCCTGCGCACCGACTCTTCTGTCGGTGTGGTAATCGCTTCATCATAAGCATTGGTATGCAATGAATTGCAATTATCATAGATCGCGTAAAGCGCCTGCAAAGTAGTTCTGATATCATTGAAATCAATTTCCTGAGCATGCAGGGAGCGCCCCGAGGTCTGGATATGATATTTTAATTTTTGTGAACGGTCATTGCCCTTGTATTTATGCTTGATGGCCTTAGCCCAGATAATTCTCGCCACACGTCCGATTACTGAATATTCGGGATCAATTCCGTTGGAGAAAAAGAAGGACAGGTTTGGCGCAAACTCATCGATATGCATCCCACGGCTCAGGTAATATTCTACGAAAGTAAAGCCATTACTTAGGGTAAATGCGAGTTGGGAGATCGGATTAGCTCCTGCTTCAGCGATATGGTATCCCGAAATAGAAACAGAATAGAAGTTCCTTACCTGCTTGTCAATGAAATACTTCTGGATATCGCCCATCATTCTCAGGGCGAATTCAGTTGAAAAAATGCAGGTGTTTTGTGCCTGATCTTCTTTCAATATATCTGCCTGCACAGTACCTCTTACACTGGCAATTGCAAAGGCTTTGATCTTATTATATACTTCCGGTGCTATGACCTGATCGCCTGTAAGTCCAAGAAGCATTAAACCGAGTCCATTGTTTCCTTCAGGAAGTTCGCCCTGATAAACCGGTTGGGAAATACTTTTTGCTTTGAAAATCTGATCAATTTTTGCCTTGACTTCTGCCTGTAGCCCGTTTTCAATGATGTATTTCTCACATTGCTGATCGATGGCGGCATTCATGAAGAAGCCAAGCAGCATTGGCGCCGGACCGTTAATGGTCATGGATACGGATGTAGAAGGATGGCAAAGATCAAATCCGCTGTACAATTTTTTAGCATCATCAAGTGTCGCGATGCTAACTCCTGAATTCCCGATCTTGCCGTAAATATCTGGACGGAGGCCGGGATCTTCTCCGTAGAGCGTGACCGAGTCGAAAGCTGTAGAAAGCCGGTGTGCCGGCTGTCCGAGGGAAACATAATGAAAACGCTTGTTTGTCCGCTCCGGACCACCCTCACCTGCAAACATACGTGTTGGATCTTCACCTTCACGTTTTAAAGGGAATACTCCTGCAGCGTATGGAAACTCTCCCGGAACATTTTCAGTCAGTAACCAGCGCAGGATGTCGCCCCATGCTTCATATTTCGGTAAAGAGATCTTTGGAATTCTTAGTTTAGATAATGATTCTGAATAAAGGGATTGCTTAATTTCCTTATCGCGGACTTTAAAAATGAATTCATCAGCCTTATATTTTCTGATCGTATCAGGCCATTCACGTAATAATCTGCGGCATTCCGGATCAAGACTTTCTTCGAGTTTATTATATATATCAGTCAAAGGACTTTTTAAGCCCTCTCCTTCGGAGAGGGTTTGGGTGAGGCCCAATACCCCCTTCACCTGAAACATCTGCTGAGCAATTTTACTCTGTCCGTTTACCCATTCGGCATAGGCTGAACTGCTTTCAACAATTTCGGCGAGATAACGGATTCGCTCTGGCGGAATGATATAACTCTTTTCGCTGTGCTTTCCGATTAATTCCATTTTTGCCTGGAAATCATATCCGGTCTTCCTTAAAATGGCCTTCATCAATTCCGCGAAGAGTTTATTCATCCCGGGATCATTGAATTGGGAAGCCATAGTGCCGATCACAGGGAGTTCTTCATCCGGAGAATCGAACAAAAGATGATTGCGCTTAAACTGTTTCCTCACATCCCTGATCGCATCCAGAGCCCCACGTTTATCAAATTTATTGATCGCCACGATATCCGCGAAGTCGAGCATATCGATCTTTTCCAGTTGGGTTGCTGCACCAAACTCGGGAGTCATCACATATAAGGATACATCACAATGTTCTGTGATCTCAGTATCTGACTGTCCGATGCCGGAAGTTTCAACAATGATCAGTTCATATCCTGCTGCTTTGCAGATATCAATCGACTCCTGAACATATTTTGAGAGGGCTAAATTGGCTTGCCTTGTCGCGAGGGAACGCATGTAAACCCGTGGGTTATTAATTGAGTTCATCCGGATACGGTCGCCTAATAAAGCACCGCCGGTTTTGCGTTTTGAAGGATCAACTGAGATAATGGCAATGCTTTTATCAGTTTCGACCAGAAAGCGACGAACCAACTCATCGATCAGGGAAGATTTTCCCGCCCCACCAGTTCCTGTGATTCCAATAACCGGGACTTTTTTATCTGCATTTAATTTTTCAAGTTCTTTCAGGAAGTTCTCTGTCTGCTCCGGATGATTTTCTGCCAGTGTAATCGCAGAAGCTATTGCATTCACATTCTTTTGCTGAATGCCCTGCAGTTCATTCGTCAGGCTGGTATGGGTTTGAAAATCACATGCCTGGAGCATATCATTGATCATTCCCTGAAGTCCCATTTTCCGGCCATCATCAGGTGAATAGATCTGAATGATGCCGTATTCTTTAAGTTCTTGGATTTCAGTAGGTAAGATTACGCCGCCACCGCCCGCAAATATTTTGATATGGCCTGCACCCGATTCCTGAAGCAGATCATACATGTATTTTAAGTACTCAATATGCCCACCTTGATAGGAGGTCATGGCTATACCCTGAACATCTTCCTGAATTGCACAGTTTACAACCTCCTGCACAGATCGGTTATGACCCAGATGTATTACCTCTGCCCCCGAGGACTGCAAAATCCGGCGCATAATGTTGATAGTAGCATCATGCCCATCGAACAGGGCAGCTGCTGTAACAAAACGTATCTTATGTTTAGGTTTGTAGACTTCGGTCATTTTGGTTCTTCTTGGGGTATAAAGGTAAGAATAATTGGATTGATGAGAGATTTGGGGGGATAGGGTTTGTGAAATTTGAATTACCCACCAATTTAATCTTGTACGATGAGGCGTCTAACCGACCCCGAAGGTGGTCGCATGTTTATAGAAATACCAAAAATCTAGTTTTACGACCCTGAAGGGGTCGCATGTGGAATTCCGATACATGCGACCACCTTCCTTTAGATTAGTAATCTCTAAGAAAGAGTGGTTATTGTTATTGTAGGATTTTCTTTTTGCTTCTTTTTCTTTTGTTAATAACTGAAATTTATGTGTAAAAGTTAACACTGACAGAGGCGACTTAGGACC
>NZ_JAUXXZ010000010.1 GCF_030684675.1 Daejeonella sp.
GAATAAGAATAAAATGAGTACGCTGAATGCAGTTAGAAACAAGTTAATCCACCGGATTTTTGCATGTGTCAACAATAACCGACCCTATGAAAAAAATTATCAAAGATTAGTTGCATAGATCATAGAAATCGGGGTCGAAGACAAAAACTATTTTAACCGGACACTAGTGATTCCTCAACTTAAAAATCAGGATATTTAAAACTACTTTTTGGGGCTGAATACTTAAAAGAAAAATTCAGCTTATAGACAAATTGACTTATCGTCAAATCGACAAATAGGAATCAATCGCCTGGATCGCGTTTTGCAACCTTCCTTTCTCAGATCCTGAAATTAAACTGTATGTAGCATTGAGCGCTTTCAGTTCCTTATGCCACACTTCCATGAAATGTTCGCGCATATGAGGAAAATCGCGTAGGGGATCTTCTTCCCAGGGAAGATCAATGTCCATTAATAAATACAGGTCATATTTATGAATTGGAAGTTTATCAAGCACCTCCTGAGGTGCACGACCAAACATATGATCGCTCCAGATCTTGACGGTTATGAAGGTGGTATCACAAATCAGAAGACGATTGGCCAGTGGAATCATTTGTTCTTCCAGAGCAAGTTGACCTCTGAACATATTGATCTCATCTTCCCAGGTACATCCGGCAACAAGTTTTTCGCAATAACCACGGGCGTATTCAGGTACCCATACCGTATCATAATGCGAGGCAAGTTGTTGGGAAATTGTGGATTTTCCGGTAGACTCAGGACCAACAACCGCTATCCTGATCAATTCTTTGCTAAGATCCTCTGAGTTTTCCATTTCAGCTAAACAATCTGATTCTGTCCACTTAATAAAACCCGGCCTTTTTGATAATCTTTTCTCCAATCGTGATAACCAATGGCGGCAATTATAATATAAAGGGCATACATCCCCGCAGTTAAATGCAAACCCTTAGAGATGTATACTCCAACATAAATGATGTCGACAAAGATCCAGATCAGCCAGTTTTCCAGGACCTTTCGGGCAAGAAATACCTGGGCAAGCAGACTGCAAGCTGTACAGAAACTATCTATAAATGGAAATGATGCATCTGTTCCTTTGTAAAGGAAGAAGCCTAAACCTGCTGTAAAAACCACAATTCCTGCCACTGACAGAATGATCTCTTTAGGGGTAATCGAAGAGACAGGAACTTTTTTACGTTCATCTTTTCGGCTCCAAAAATACCATCCATAAAAATTCATCAATAAAAAATATACCTGCAAACCTGTATCGGCATATAATTTAGCTTCAAAAAAAATAAAAATATAGATCAGTACGCTGATAATTGCGATTGGCCAGCTCCAGATATTATTTTTTGCAGCCAGATAAACACATAAAATACCAGTGATTACTCCCGAAGTTTCGAGCAAACTTTGATTCCAAAGCCAATCAGTAAAAACAGAAATTAAATACATCAGGCCAAATATAAAGCACCCGGGCAATAATTAAGCTTCTGCTGACAATTTTACTTGCTCGTATTTGGCGCGGCATTAAAGCCCAGACTTGCTTTAATCGTCATATCTGCAGTTGTGGCATTACGTAAAATATACTCCATCCTGATGCGAACAGTTGATTCTTTGATATATTCATCAAGAAGAATTGTAGTATCGGCATCAAGCATAATGCTATTCCCAACGGTTGAAGCTATGTTATCACGGGTTGCGATAAGGAGCTCCCTGGAACTGTCACCACGTGAAATATAAATCTTTACAGATTTGAATACCCCAAAACTCTGACCTGAAGGATAAGTGGCATCGAGTTTTACTGATGATACACGCACATCTGTAATAGCATTGGTATTTGAACCCTGGCCAGTAAAAATCTGGTCAAAACTACTTGCCTGAGCGGTAACTGATTGTGCTACATCAGTCCTGTTTGTTGATGGAACACTTAATGTAGCAGTATATGGGAATGTAGAACGAACTATGGACTGAATAGCTGAACATCCACTTAATATCGACGCACTTACAACAAATGCAATAATTGATCTTTTCATGATTTTGTGTTTTTAAAGGCTAATTTATTCAAGAGAATAAAGGTTTATGAATTTATAATTAGTATTACATCTGCTACACACACAAAACCCGTTCCAATCGTTGAAAAATAGCGATAATTTTAATTGGTTTCTTTAGGCTCTGAAATGTACTTCTCTTAAAGGTTGTATAAAGGTTCTTTTTACTCTTAAAATACATGAATTCAAAAAAATCAGACTAAAAATGCATAAAAATATATAACTTTGCATCCCGACAAAACAGTCGGGATTTTTGTTCTTCACAGCATAGTAATCTCCTCTTTTGTTATTAGAAATTAAAATTTTAGAAGAACTATGCCATTAGACACCTCCATCCAATCAATCCTGATCATCGGATCAGGACCAATCGTTATCGGCCAGGCCTGCGAATTTGATTATGCCGGATCACAGGCTGCACTCTCCTTAAAAGACGAAGGAATCAAGGTTTCCATAATCAATTCTAACCCTGCCACAATCATGACGGATAAGGTTATTGCTGATCATGTATATCTGCTTCCCTTAAACTGTGAAAGTATAGAGCAGATACTCAACGAACAGAAGATTGATGCCGTTCTGCCAACTATGGGTGGGCAAACCGCATTAAACTTGTGTAAAGAGGCTGAAGAAAGAGGGATCTGGGAAAAATACGGAGTCCGTATTGTCGGTGTTGATATTGCGGCCATAGAGAAAACAGAGAACCGTGAAGAGTTTCGTAAACTGATGGTTGAAATTGGAGTTGGGGTTGCCCCATCCAAAATTGCAAACTCCTTTCTTGAGGGGAAAGAAGCTGCGCAGTTAATTGGTTATCCACTTGTAATTCGCCCTTCCTATACGCTGGGTGGTTCAGGAGGTGGATTCGTTCATAAAAAAGAAGATTTCGATCAGGCATTAAGCCGTGGTCTGCAGGCCTCTCCAACACATGAGGTTCTTGTTGAAAAAGCGGTTTTAGGCTGGAAAGAATATGAGCTTGAATTATTAAGGGACAGTAATGATAATGTAATTATCATTTGTGTGATTGAAAATTTCGACCCAATGGGTATTCATACCGGTGATTCTATTACCGTCGCACCTGCCATGACCCTTAGTGATCGCTGTTATCAGGATATGCGAAATCAGGCGATACACATGATGCGTTCAATTGGAAATTTCGCCGGTGGTTGTAATGTCCAGTTCTCTGTAGACCCGGTTACTGAAGCTATTATTGCCATTGAGATCAATCCAAGGGTTTCGCGTTCATCAGCTTTGGCCTCAAAAGCAACCGGTTACCCGATTGCAAAGATTGCATCAAAACTAGCTATCGGCTACAACCTTGATGAAATTGAAAACCAGATCACAAAAACTACTTCAGCATATTTTGAGCCAACGCTTGATTATGTGATCGTTAAAATACCTCGATGGAACTTCGACAAATTTAAAGGGGCGAATACAGAACTGGGTTTACAGATGAAATCTGTCGGAGAAGTTATGGCCATTGGACGCACCTTTATTGAAGCACTGCAGAAAGCTTGTCAGAGTTTGGAAACCAACCGTTTGGGATTAGGTGCTGATGGCCGCCAAAGCCGTAATCTGGAGGAGATCATGCATAGTCTGGAGCACCCAAGCTGGGATCGCCTGTTCCATGTAAAGGATGCCATGAGCCTTGGCGTTCCTTTAGAATCAATCCGGAAAATCACACATATTGATAAATGGTTCCTAGTACAGATCCTTGAACTGGTCAATATGGAAGCTGAGCTAAAACGCTATTCATTAAATAATATCCCTACAGATTTCTTTATTACATTAAAACAAAAAGGGTATGCCGATGCTCAGATCGCCTGGCTACTTGGAAATGTAACCGAAGATGAGGTTTATGACCGCCGCAAACATCTGGGAATACACCGGGTGTATAAAATGGTTGATACCTGTGCGGCAGAATTTCCTGCACAAACGCCATACTATTACTCAACTTTTGAGGATGAGAACGAGTCAATCGTCAGCAATAAGAAAAAGATCATCGTACTTGGATCCGGCCCCAACCGTATTGGTCAGGGTATAGAATTTGATTATTCATGTGTTCATGGATTGCTGGCAGCAAAAGAGTCCGGTTTTGAAGCAATTATGATCAACTGTAATCCTGAAACAGTTTCTACCGACTTTAACATGGCGGATAAACTGTATTTCGAACCGGTTTTCTGGGAACATGTGCGCGAAATCATTGAACTTGAAAAACCTGAGGGAGTGATAGTTCAGCTTGGTGGCCAAACGGCTTTAAAAATGGCTGAGAAGCTGCATGAACGAGGTATTAAGATTATCGGCTCCTCTTTCGACAGCATGGACATCGCCGAAGATCGTGGTCGTTTTTCGGACTTGCTGAAAGAAATGGATATTCCTTATCCATTGTATGGAGTGGCTGAAAGTGCAGAAGAAGCTCTGGAAGTTGCGCATAAAGTTGGTTATCCGGTTCTTGTTCGTCCAAGTTATGTACTTGGCGGACAGGGGATGAGCATTGTGATCAATGATGAAGATCTTGAAAAAGCAGTTGTAAAATTATTGAGAAACCTGCCGGGAAATCGTGTATTGATTGATCATTTCCTTGATAGGGCCGAGGAAGCAGAATCTGATTCTATATCAGACGGTGATGATTGCCATATCATAGGTTTGATGGAACATATTGAGCCTGCCGGGATTCACTCCGGTGATTCATATGCTGTATTGCCCCCTTTTAACCTCTCCAAAAAAATAACCGATTTAATGGAGGAATATACCGTACGTATCGCAAAAGCTTTGAATGTTAGGGGTTTATTAAATATCCAGTTTGCAATTAAAGATGAAAAGGTATATGTGATTGAAGCCAATCCAAGGGCTTCCAGAACTGTTCCTTTCATTGCAAAGGCATACGATGTACCGTATATCAATATTGCCACCAAGATCATGCTGGGTGTCAATAAATTGAAAGATTTTAAGATCGAACGTAAACTTGTTGGATATGCGATCAAAGAACCGGTTTTCTCATTCGATAAATTCCCTGAAGTTAAAAAGGAATTAGGCCCTGAAATGAAATCAACCGGGGAATCGATCCGTTTTATACGTGACCTTGAGGATCCTTATTTCAGACATCTGTACAAGGAGAAATCGATGTACCTCTCGAAATAAGATGAAAGCTAAAAGCTGAAAGGCTAAAGCTAGAAGAAAAAGAGGCCTGCAGATCAATCTGTGGGCTTTTTATATTTTCAGTGGATTTAAAATTTGTTTATTTATCCTCGATTGCATGAATAAAAAAATTCGAAATTGGATTTTTCTGTTGCATCTTTAATTATCGATTAAATAAAATATTCATGAATAAATTGAACAATGATGCGGTCAATAAATCAAGTTTGAAAATTGGTCTTTTCGGCATCGGACTGGATACTTACTGGCCACAGTTTGAAGGTTTGAAAGAACGACTGGAAGGCTATTTAAATACTGTAGAACAAAAGCTTACTGAGATCCACCCATCAGTTGTTAATGCCGGACTGGTAGATAATCCTGATAAAGCATTTAAGGCAGGAAAATTATTTAAAACTGAGGATGTAGATCTGATCTTTTTATATGTTACCACCTATGCATTATCATCAACCGTTTTGCCGGTAGTACAAAGGGCAAAGGTTCCTGTCATTATTTTAAATCTGGCACCCGAGGCTGCGATTGATTATAACTCGTTCAATGCAATGAGCGATCGGACCAAAATGACTGGTGAATGGCTCTCCTATTGTTCGGCATGTCCTGTACCTGAAATCGCGAATGTTTTTAACAGAGTGGGTGTTAAATTCCATCAGATCACCGGAATGCTGCACGATGATGAACTATGCTGGAATGAAGTAACAGAGTGGGTACAGGCTGCTAAAGTGGCTAATATAATGGCCTATAACCGACTGGGTTGTATGGGTCATTATTATAGTGGAATGCTGGATATCTACACCGATCTTACCCAGCAATATGCCCACTTCGGAGGTCATATTGAACTCATTGAGGTTGAAGAACTGGCAAGCCTCAGAAAAGAAGTGAGTAAGGAAGAATTGAACAATAGACTGAAGCTTTTCAATGAGACTTTTGACATACAATCTGATTGCCCCCTGGACGAAATGGAGAAAGCTGCCATCACCTCCGTTGCTCTTGATAAACTGGTAGCAAAACACCAGCTTGGTTCCATGGCCTATTATTACAAAGGCACCGGAAATATTGAAAATGAAGAAGCCATCTCTTCTATAATTTTAGGCAATTCACTCCTTACTGCAAATGGAATTCCCGTTGCCGGCGAGTATGAAATTAAGAACGTACAGGCGATGAAGATCATGGATTCATTTGGCGCAGGAGGCTCTTTTACTGAATACTATGCAATGGATTTTAAAGATGATGTTATTTTGATGGGACATGATGGTCCCGGTCATATTGCAATTGCAGAAGGTAAAACCAGAGTGCGCCCCCTGCATGTTTATCATGGAAAAGTAGGTAAGGGCGTTTCAGTTGAGATGATGGTTAAAAATGGTCCGGTGACGCTGCTTTCTGTTGCAGAAAAAAGAGGCGGCGGACTAATGCTTCTGGTCGCAGAGGGTGAATCAGTCCCGGGTCCCATCCTTCAGATAGGCAATACCAACAGCAGGTATAAATTCCCCATAGGGGCAAGAAATTTTGTGAATAATTGGAATAGCTATGGCCCTGCCCATCATTGTGCCGTAGGTATCGGACATATCAGTTCAAAAATCGAGAAGCTTGGTCAATTATTGAATATGGAGGTAGTGAGGGTGTGTTAAACTTAATTCCTTCTTCTTAAATTAAATAAAGACAATAAATCTTTAACCACATAGATTGAAGCTTCAATATTATAGCTGTCTTTAAAGATAATGAGTAGTTCTGAATTCTATGTTTCTATGTGGTTTTTTTAATTTAACGTCGGGAACAGATTATTTAAAAATCAGTTCATCACCACAACACCTTTAGCTTCAAATGCCAGTTGTTCTTTTGGACTGGTGATTGCAGCAATCTCTGCTTCACTCTTCCCACCATCTTTGGCATAATGCCTAAGTTTTTCAACTGAAGTAGTATCAGTATAAGCAAAACCATCAAGTACGACTTCTTTGCCTCCCAGATCTTTTGGGACAAAAATCTTATAATCTTTAAAGGTTACCCTCATTTCATCACCGTTATCCAGGGTCATGGTCATCCAGCAGCCCTTTTCCTGGCATACTTCCTTTACTTTCCCCTTGATCTTCATGTCCATTTTCTTTTCACCCTTCATTGCAGTTTGAACTGAGGCAAGTTCTATGACATTATCAATTGCAACTGAGTCGCCGTAAACGGCAATCCCCTTAACATTTTCAACAGAATGAAGTTCTGTTGTTGGTTTACTGTTACATGCCGCAAGGAAGGCTAGGGCAATAACCGAAAGTATAATCCTATTCATATTTTATAATTGGTTTATACAAAATTGATAATAAAAATTGTGATTATTCATTTATTGAAGATAATCATAATTGGAGGTCTGAAGTCAGAGGTCTGATGCTAACATACCTTTCGGACTTCAGACATCCGGCCTCAGTCCTCAGACATCAGCCTCCGTCCCTACCTATCCAAACAAAGCATTGAATACTTCTTCAACCTTAGCTACGGTTTTGATCTTAATTTTATATTTCTGCCATTCAGGTTCCGTTTTCACACCCCTACCTGCAGGAAGATTATACTTGGAAATGAAAATCTGTTCGAAACCAAGTTTTTCAGCTTCTGCAATCCGCTGTTCGATCCTGTTTACAGCCCTGATCTCACCGGATAAACCCACTTCTGCAGCAAAGCATATTTTGGAATCCACCGGCATATCCTCATGAGAGGAAATTATCGCAACTACCACAGCAAGATCAATTGCCGGGTCTTCAACCCTCAATCCGCCTGCAATATTGAGAAAAACATCTTTTGCACTTAACTTAAAACCGCATCGCTTTTCTAAAACCGCAAGCAGCATATTCAATCTCTTTGTATCAAAGCCAGTTGCAGAGCGCTGTGGCGTTCCATAAGCAGATACGCTAACCAGAGCCTGGGTTTCAATCAGCATGGGTCTGAGGCCCTCGAGCATCGCCGAAATGGTGATGCCGCTAAGCGGTTCATCCCTTTGCGAAAGCAGAATTTCCGAAGGATTTGATACCTCTCTGAGTCCGCTTCCCTGCATTTCATAAATACCAAGTTCAGAGGCAGAGCCAAAGCGGTTCTTAACAGCCCGTAATATCCTGTAAACATGATGCCTGTCGCCCTCAAACTGCAATACAGTATCAACCATATGTTCCAGAATCTTAGGCCCGGCAATCATTCCGTCCTTGGTGATATGCCCGATAAGAAATACCGGAGTTCCGCTTTCTTTTGCAAAACGCAACAGTTCGGCAGTACATTCCCTTACCTGTGAAACGCTGCCGGGAGTAGATTCAATATGTGCAGAATATAAAGTCTGTATGGAATCAATAACCAGCAGGTCGGGTTGCAGAATTTCGATCTGTTTGAATATATTTTGTGTGGAAGTCTCGGTCAGAATATAAGTATCAGAAGAGGCAGCGTTTTTCAAACCTGCTCCTGGCCCCAATCTTTCGGCCCGCATCTTGATCTGTTGCTCACTTTCCTCACCGGATACATAAAGTACTTTTAAACCCGGCAGATTGAGTGCAACCTGGAGCATAAGGGTAGATTTTCCAATTCCTGGTTCACCTCCGATTAATACTATAGATCCGCTCACTATTCCTCCACCCAATACCCGATTCAGTTCTTTATCAGGAGTAATCAAACGATTCTCCTCAGAATAAACAATTTCATGAATTGCCGCCGGTTTATTGGAACGCTGAGTGCTGCTAGAACCACTCTTCCAGTCAGGTACAGAAGCCCCTGCTTTTTCTATGATCTCTTCTACAAAAGTGTTCCACTGGCTGCAGGAAGGGCATTTACCAAGCCATTTAGCAGATTCATATCCACAACTCTGACAGAAATAGGCGGAACGGGTTTTAGCCATGAGATAAATGTGAAAATGAGCAAATGTGAAAATGTGAAAATGCTTTCATGATTAATGGTAGAATGTGAAGATAGGCAAATGTGAAAATTAGTCATAAAAAAATGTGCAGATGTAAAAATCCATCTGCACATTTGCTAATTTCCTAATCCGATAGCTATCGGATTGCTAATTATAGTTTAATTTCCTCTTCCTTAGAATTTAGAAAATGAAATTCAGTGAGGTAATAAGAAGGCACAGCCTTAACCCTGATCCACTTACTGAATTTAAAGAACCATTTACACTGGATTGAGAAAAGTCCCTTTTTAATATAGGCTTCGATATAAGGATGAACACATAAAGTAACGCTGCGCTCATTCTGCTCATTGAGAATATAGTTCAGGTTATTCTCTATATCGTCCATTAAAATGATACTAGCTTTGATCTCTCCTGTACCATCACAGGCAGGACATTTCTCATTGGTCACGATATTCATTTCAGGCCTTACACGTTGGCGGGTCAACTGTACCAAACCGAATTTGCTTGGAGGCAAAATGGTATGCTTGGCGCGGTCAAGTAACATCAGATCCTTGAGATGATCAAACAACTCTTTTCGGTTCTGAGGTTTGTGCATATCGATAAAATCAATTACCACAATACCACCCATATCACGCAGACGTAATTGTCGGGCAATTTCCTTAGCAGCTTCCATATTGATCATCAGTGCATTTTGCTCCTGATTCTCAGTATTTGCTGTACGATTACCACTGTTTACATCAATGACGTGTAATGCTTCAGTATGTTCAACAACAAGATAAGCTCCTCCAGGCAGATTTACAGTACGTCCAAATGCTGATTTGATTTGCTTTTCAATACCAAAATGTTCGAATATCGGCTCTTTACCACGGTACTGTTTAACGATCTTTTCCATTTCGGGAGAGATCTCATGAACATAGGACCTGATCTCTTCAAATAATGCAGGATCTCCAATATGAATATTCGTAAAATCGGTATTCAGAATGTCGCGAAGAATTGTGGATGTACGTCCCATCTCTCCAAGTATCTTCTTGGAAGGCTCAGTATTCGGAAGGCGGGTAGTAAACTTTTCCCATTTGTCAATCAAATCAAGAAGATCCTTCTGCAACTCAGCAACGCCTTTCCCTTCAGAAACCGTACGAATAATTACCCCGAAATTCTTCGGCTTAATACTCTCCACAATTTTCTTAAGACGGTTGCGCTCTGTATTACTCTTTATCTTTTTGGAAATTGAAATAACATCCGAAAAAGGGACAAGAACGGCGAAGCGGCCTGCAATTGAAAGATCTGAACTTAAGCGCGGACCCTTGGTTGAGATCGGTTCTTTGGCGATCTGAACGGGAAGCAGCATGTTCCGGTTCAGTATCTCTGAGACTTTTCCGGATTTACTGATATCCGTTTCAAGTCTGAAACTATTGAGCAGTTTATCTTTATAACTGCCATTCTTTACAATTTTTGTAAGCTTTAGCAGCGATTGAACCTGTGGTCCAAGATCCAGATAATGCAAAAAAGCATCCTTTTCGTAGCCTACATCAACAAACGCAGCATTCAATCCGGGCATGATCTTTTTGATCTTGCCTAAATATATATCGCCAACAGCATAATTGTTGCTGACCTGCTCTGTGTTTAATTCTACGAGTTGCTTGTCTTGCAGTAAAGCAATAGTAACCCCACTAGGGGATGAATTGATAATTAATTCCTTTACCAATGGCTAAATTTAAGACACCGGCTAAGAAAACCGGCATACGTTTAAAACTAGGAAATAAATAAAAACAAACAAATGATTTAAACCTCCGGCGCAATTAAGCGGGAGGTTTAAAAATTCTATAAGTCTGCAATTAATCCGATCATAAAGAACAGATTAAAAATCAGACTATTTTTTCTTATGTCTGTTTTTTCTTAAGCGTTTTTTACGCTTGTGAGTAGCCATTTTATGTCTTTTTCTTTTCTTACCGCTTGGCATAATGTTGTTTTTTAAAATGTTTTATAATCTAATTACTTAATTCGTTTACTTTCCTGTCCACAAACTGGCTCATGTTCGGGTCAGCTGCGATTTCTTTAGTTTTCAGATAGGCAGCTATCGCATCACTCTTCCTATCCATGTTCTCATAACTTGAAGCCAGGTAAAACCACGCCTCAGCACTTGGAGCAATATCAATAACAGTTTTGAAACGCTCAACTGCCTTGTCGAACTGACCTGATTTCATTGAAAACAAGCCCAGGTTCAGGTTAGCCTTTAAATTTTTCGGATCCTGTTTTACCACGTCCAGCAACAAGGTAATACCCTGCATAGGATTTGGGGTTCCTGTTACGTAAGCTATTCCTAATCCGGTTTTAATTTCCAGAGTGTTCGGTTTAATTTTATCAGCTTTTTGATAAGAGCTGATCGCCTTTTGTACAAGAGCAGGCTGAACAAGAGTGTCCATGCTCTGCTGATAGGCATCTGTAAATTTATCACCGGCCTTAAGCCATGAATCAAAATTCGGTTCCTTTTCAGCTATTAATTCATAATAAAAAGATGCCGGAGTACTTTGATTTACATCATCCCATTGCTGGGCCAGTTGCTTTTGAATATTTAGCTTCTCAGATTCAGATGAGCTTTTTAATTGAGTTTCAAGATCTGTAATCTGCTTTTTAAGACTGGCATTCAGACTTTCTTTCGCAGTTAAAGAAATATCTTCTAATGAAACTTCTTTAACTTTTGCCGCTTGAACAGGGCCAGATGCATTTGTAACAGCAGCACCTTCATTCGGTTTAACCAAACCCTGAATATCTAAAGAAAGCATCAGGCCCATCAGTACTACCACTGAACCTATAACTACAATCTGCTTTCTTTGTAACATTCCCGGCTGAATAAAATGATTACTTGTTACCGCCCTTTACCTTCTCAACAAAAACCTTGGCAGGTTTGAAACTTGGAACGAAATGCTCAGGGATAATGATTGCTGTATTTTTAGAAATATTACGAGCGGTTTTCTTTGCTCTCTTCTTCACAACAAAGCTACCAAAACCTCTTACGTAAACGTTCTCGCCATTTACCATTGAATTTTTGACAACTTTAAAAAACGCTTCTATAGCTTCCTGAACATCTACCTTTTCAATTCCTGTTTTGTTAGAGATCTCTGTGATGATTTCTGCCTTGGTCATATCTATTTTCTTTAATTTTTTGTACTGTTATTCTAATTGATTTGGGGTTGCAAAAGTATTGGTTTTAATTCAATTTGGGAAATAAATCTGCTTTTTTTTAAAACCAAGTCGCTATAAAACAAATAGTAAGGTATTTTTGCTGCTTAAATGAGTAAAACCAACTCAAGAGCAATGACGTTTTCTGATGAAATTATTGGCTGGTACCAGAAGCATAAAAGGGATCTTCCATGGAGAAATACAAACGATCCTTATATTATCTGGCTATCTGAAATAATCATGCAGCAGACCCGCGTAGAGCAGGGAATGCCCTATTTTAATCGTTTTGCCGAAAAATATCCAACAGTCGAACATTTTGCTTCGGCCACCGAGGAGGAAATATTAAAACTCTGGCAGGGACTAGGTTATTACTCAAGAGGCAGAAATATGCATCAAACCTCACGGGCAGTGATGGAAGAACATGCAGGCTACTTTCCTAAAAATTATGATTCCCTGATCCGTTTAAAGGGAATCGGAGAATATACAGCAGCCGCTATATCTTCATTTTCATCAAATGAGGCTAAAGCTGTTGTTGATGGGAATGTTTTCAGACTGCTTTCCAGATACTTCGGTATTGATACCCCAATCAATACCGGTAAAGGAAAAAAGGTTTTTACCGATTTAGCAAATGAACTACTTGATCAGACACAAGCCGGAATTTTTAATCAGGCAATGATGGAGTTCGGATCATTACAATGCAAACCTAAAAATCCGGATTGCCCGATATGCCCATTACAAACCGCCTGTGAGGCACGGCTTAAAAACAGAATCCATGAGCTACCTGTCAAAATTAAAGCTCAAAAAAGCAGGGAGCGGTATTTTAATTATATTTTGGCGATTAAAAATGATCAAATCCTGGTTAATAAGCGCCGTTCCGGAGATATCTGGGAAAACATGATCGATCTCCCTCTTTTTGAGACAGATTCCCCGGCTGAGCTTTCGGATCTTATCCAATCAGAAAATTTTATTAAAGCTTTTGGTAAGCATGTTCTGGTTCATTCTGTTTCTAAACCTGTAAAACATATTTTAAGTCACCAGAAACTCAATGCGAGTTTCATTCAAATAGAGAATTTTACTGATGATTTTCTCCCAGATCCATCCTGGTTCTACGTAAGCAGAGAAGAACTTGAAAAACTGCCGCAGCCTAAACTAATTTTTCAATTCTTCGAAAATTTCTTTAAATTGTAATTGAACCATCTATAACATATAACAAAGAACATGTCAGGTATTAACAAAGTCATTTTAGTTGGACATTTAGGGAAAGACCCTGAAGTCCGGCATTTAGATGGGGGAGTTACTGTCGCTAGCTTCCCTTTAGCAACTTCAGAAACCTATAACAAAGACGGTAGAAAAATAGAACAAACCGAATGGCATAATATTGTTATGTGGAGAGGCTTGGCCGATATAGCTTCAAAATACCTGCAGAAAGGTAAATTGGTTTATATCGAGGGTAAATTAAGAACCCGTTCTTTCGAAGATAAAGAAGGTCATAAAAAATACACTACAGAGGTTGTTGCAGAGAACTTCACTATGCTTGGCCGCAAAAGTGATTTTGAGGGGCAGGGTGAAAATAATCATCAGAAATCTGAAGAAGAGCATGGGGCTAATAATCATATCATCGCCAAAGAGGATCAGCCGATGAATTATGAAAAAGGGACTGATGATGATTTGCCGTTTTAGCTTGGGAATTTAGTTCTTAGCCTTTAATTGGAAAACTGATTGTTTCGATGCCAGCAAAAATTCGCGGATTGATCGATATTAGACAGACCAATTTTTCTAATAGACTAATGGGTTTTAGGTTCACACCAGATTCTGGTTTTGGACTCTGGCCTATGAAAAAATTTACCCTTTTTTATTTGAAAATGAACGTCAGTGCCTTTGGCTGCCGCTAGTCCCGTGGTTCATTGCAAGCCCGGCAATGAAATCAGCATAAAATGACATTATTTCTTGCCGGGGCTTTCCATTTCTCCCGGGTTTATGGCGGATCAAGCCCACCATGACAATCAATAAGGTTTTACTTAATCACTAAAAGGAAAAATTGTATTTTGGGTAGGCCTTATTTCGATTCCGGCCCCTGAGCCGTATCCTCAATCTATAAACACTGATTGTCCTCGTGGCGGATGCCACAACCTCCTAATGATTTTTCTCTTCGGGGTCATTAGAAAAATCCCATTTATTTAAATTGTTATTTACGCTCCAATGCAAATAGATTTTATTAAAATAAATTCTGATTTCGAAAATTCCTTCCCCAGAAACAAATAGCCCGGAAAATTCCAGGCTATCAGGCATATTTTGAAAGAATCTAAGAGATCTTATTTTACCTCCATGTAATCAAGCGTAAGCCCTGCCAATGCTTTTACTCCAAGCTTAAATGAACTTTCGTCGATCATAAAATCAGGGGTGTGATGTGATGGGGCGGTTTTAGGATCCATTCCTTTGGGCATTCCACCTAAGAAGAAAAACAGTCCAGGAACTTTTTCCTGAAAAAAGGAGAAATCTTCAGCTCCTGTTATTGGAGGTATGAGCTTCACATTCTCTGCCCCTGCGACTTTTGCAAGGCTTGGAAGCATCTTTTCGGTTAAAGCGGGGTCATTATAAGTTACAGGATAATGATTGCTGTAGGGAATCTTTATTTCAACGGTGGCACCACCGGCCTCAGCCGTTTTGGTTGCAATTGTTTTAATCCTGTCAATCAGCATTTTCTCATCTTCTACACTAAGGGCCCTGATGGTTCCCAGCATCTCTGCACGCTCAGGAATGATATTAGACCGTACACCAGCATGTATGGAGCCTATCGTTACCACCCCTGCGTTTTCAGTAATGTTCAAATTACGGCTTACAATAGTCTGTAAACTGTTGATGATCTGTGCCGAGATCACTATTGGATCAACCGAAGCCCATGGAGCTGCTCCATGCGCCTGCCTTCCTTTCACAATAATCTGCATGTCATTTACTCCGGCCATCATTCCACCAGGACGATAGGTGATCTTTCCGGCTTCTGTTTGTGCCCAAATATGTAATCCAAAGGCAACATCTACTTTAGGATTTTCGAGTACTCCTTCTTTAACCATTAGTTCGGCACCACCCTCCACTCCAGGAGCAGAGCCTTCTTCTGCAGGCTGAAATACAAATTTCACAGTACCCTTCAGGTCTGCCTTCATTCCGGCTAAAACCTCAGCAACTCCCATAAGTATTGCAACATGTGAATCGTGACCACAGGCATGCATTACCCCTACTTCCTGCCCATTGTATTGTGTCTTTACCTTTGAGGCAAAGGGGAGCGAATTTCTTTCAGTAACCGGGAGTCCGTCCATATCAGCACGTAACAGAACTACAGGACCGGGTTTTCCGCCCTTCAGAATCCCAACAACCCCGGTTCTGGCTACTCCTGTTTTTACCTCAATTCCCAAACCTTCGAGATGCTTTGCAATAATTCCTGCAGTTCTGGTCTCATAATTACCCAATTCAGGATGCTCATGAAAATCGCGGCGCCAATCAATAACCTTTGCTTCAATTTTATCAGCTGCTGTATTCAGCTTCGATCTTACAGGAACTGTCTGAGAAATTGCAGGTAAAGAAAACAGGCATAAACCTGCAAAGAATAATTTATTCATATGATTGATTTGTTTTTAAAAGTAAGGAAATTATGAGAAATTCAATATACCCAACCAATCTGTTTAAGGATCTCCTTCAGCTTTTGTACATGCTCTCCATCCGTCTCCATTGTTCGATATGGCTGTGTGTTGACTGGGTCAATACTGTTTTCCACAAGCTTTTTAGCAGTTGTATGAAATTCATATGCGCCCGTCTCAGCAGCAATCTTCTGTAAATTTCGATGGGTTATTCCCGAACCTGGCATAATATTAATTCTGAATCCAGCCTGCCTGACCAGAGATCGCAATTTTTCTGTTCCTTCGGGGGCAAACTCCATCCCTCCCGAAGTCAATACACGATGACATCCCAGTTCAACAAGGTCTTCGAGCGACCTTTCAATAGAAATACAACGGTCAAAAGCGCGATGAAAAGTGATCTCCATTTCTCCTGCGAGTGCTATCAGCTCAGCACATCTTTCCATATCAACAGTAGAATCTTTCCTGAGCATTCCAATAACAATACCTTTACATCCCATTTCCCTGCAACAGAGCACATCTTCACGCATTATTTGAAATTCATCACGAGTAAATACAAAATCACCGCCCCGTGGACGAATAATTGGGAAAAATGGAATTTCCAACTGCGTTTTACTCTGTACAATCATCCCATAAGAAGGAGTAGTACCTCCTTCAGCCAGATTATCGCAAAGTTCGATCCGGTCGGCTCCAAATGCTTGTGCAATTAAGGCTGAACTGATGCTTCCAACGCAGATCTCGAGTTTATAAGACATGAAAAAATGAATTATTTGCTTTCATCTGAACTGATTTCTGATTCTGGCCTAAGCTCATGCATAAAAGAGCTTAGTTTTTTCGTAAATAAATCAAGGTCTGCTGCAGAAATTTTAAGGTTGCTTATCAACTCTGAACTTTCTGCATCCAAATTGATGTGCTCCTGAAGTATCTGAACTATCCCTAAAATCTGAGAAACCGGATGCCTAACTTCGTGAGAAACCATAAACAGCATTTTTTCGAGATTTTTAACATATTCCTTCTGCTCTTCCTCAATCCTCTTCCTGTCGTCAATTGGAGTTCGCAATGAGAAATACTCGGTAATCACCCCATTTTCATCGTGAATAGGAACAATTGTGCTATCGAGCCAGAAAAATGTGCCATCCTTTGCCTTGCTCTTTACATCAGAACGCCACACTTTTCCACTTTTTATGGTCTCCCAAAGTTCTTTAAACATCGAAGAGGGATGATAATTTGAATTCACAATCCGATGATCCTGACCAAGCAGTTCTTCTCTGGAGTACTTACTTATTTCACAGAATTTATCATTAACATAGATTATCTTTCCTTCCGGATCGGTTACAGAACATATGGCGTTAAGGTCAATGATCTCCTTGTAGGCTTTAAGCAGCTGCAGCAAGTCCTTTTTTGTGATGCTTCTGTTATCAAACCATGTCCTCATTGATATCTGCTTAATAATAGCTTGGCGATTTTATTAACTGCTTTTGATCATTTTGATTACATACTGCAAAACTGAAGCCTTTCTGAATCGCATATCCGCCAAACTGGCCTTTTTTATTCAGTGCCAAAAAACCTACCTGAATTTGTTTTGCTGTTTCAGGTTTCTTCCTGATTATGCGCATAACCGCTTCTTTGCAGGCTTCATCCGGTGAGTAGCCCTGCCTCATCAGTTCAACAACCAAAAAGCTTCCTACATTTCGAATCACTTCCTCGCCTACACCCGTAGATGTGGCACCTCCGATTTCATTGTCGACATAGAGCCCGGCACCAATGATTGGTGAGTCACCTACACGCCCATGCATTTTGTAGGCCATGCCACTGGTTGTGCAGGCACCAGACATATTTCCTGCTGCATCTAAAGCAAGCATCCCGATAGTATCATGATTAAACTGATTACCGGGTAGTTTCGCCGGACTGAAAAGCCTGTTTTCTACGTTTATTTCAGGATTATACTTTGCAGTTTTAAGCCATTCCTTCCATGCTTTTTCTGAGGAAGGAGTTAATAGGGTTTCCTTTTTAAACCCTTGCCCGAGAGCAAATTGCAGAGCTCCGGCGCCTACCAGCATGACATGCGGAGTTTTCTCCATAACTTTTCTGGCAACTGAGATGGGATGAATGATATGCTCCAATGCGGCCACACTTCCACAATTACCAAATTCATCCATGATGCATGCATCCAATGTTACCCTGCCATCCCTGTCGGGTAAACCACCATATCCAACGGTTTGATTGTTCGGATCAGCCTCGGGAACATGGACACCGGTTTCGACAGCATCCAGTGCCCTCCCCTTATTCTTTAATATTTGCCATGCGGCGGCATTCGCGGCTATTCCAAAATCCCAGGTTGAAATTACTATGGGTGATCCTGCAAGCACAGAATCACCCATAGTCATTCCTAAGGATTTATTTGCGGATAATACCGAGGCACCTGCCAAAGAACCCACTGCTAAAAATTTACGGCGACTGATCATATTTAAAGTTAAGTAAAGATCCCATTCACAGAAATGTTTTGGGATATTAAAATACGGGTTCGGGAATGGTAGGTGTGGATTATTTATCGACATTTCGGCGCTAAAGCACCCGTAATTGTTCCTTTCCGGTCGCTTAGGTTTTGGGCTGAAGCCCGGTCTGAAAACCTGATTTTCACCCGGAGCTAAAGTGGCTGTTGCACAACTGAGATATTTAAAAATAAATTTATCTATGTCATTGATTATTAATATCTTAATGCATGCAAGGCAAAAAAGGCTA
>NZ_JAUXXZ010000012.1 GCF_030684675.1 Daejeonella sp.
GAATAATATAAAATTCAAGCTGATCTTAAGGATGTTCGCACTGATTAAAAGAGGGGAATCATATGTGGAAAATTACGAGAGAGCAGCATGATAGAATCTATTTTAAATTAAATTTGGAGATAAGTTAAACCTAGAATACCACGAAAGTGGGAACCTCCCAATCCTTAAATAATGACATTGGGGTCGAGCCTTCCATAACATTCGATTGGTGCGTGTTCCAGCTCGGAGGCCGGAATTGGGGTATTCGAAAATCGATCCTTAAGAAAGATTGGTATAGAATCGAAATAAGTGGATGGTGTATTAAGATCATACGACCAAAAGAGGAGCCACTTTATATGCACTCCCCTGCACAACTCCTTTGGCTTCAAGTCGCTTATCGATATAACTCTGGATCTGAGATTTTTTCATTCCCCAGTTTGGAGCGATGAGCAAATCGAAATCGGCGAGGCCAAATAGCCTTTGAAGAACAATATCAGGTCTCAATAAAGGAATAAACTCAGCTATAAAGTCAGTGTATTCATCAATTGTAAATACTTTAAAAGGATCACGGGCATATCTTGAACCCATAATTGAGCCCTTTACTATATGAAGATGATGTAGTTTAACGAATTTGATTTGAGAGTATCTGTTGATCTCATCCGCATAACGCAACATCATTTCATGGGTTTCCCATGGGAAGCCAAAAATGGTATGAACACAGATATCAATCTTTGTGTTTTCTGCCAATTGAATTGCATTCAGGAATTCCTGGTGGGTACATGCCCTGTTGATTTTCAGAAGCGTATCATCATAGATCGATTCCATCCCCATTTCCAGATCAACATCAAATCTGTCGGCATAACTTTCAAGCAATGCCAATTTTTCAAAATCAATACAATCAGGGCGGGTTCCAACTGATAATCCGACAATACTCTCTGTATTGATACTCAGAGCCTCATCATAAAGCATTTTGAGATAGTGGGTTGGAGCATAAGTATTGGTATTGGGCTGAAAATAGATAATAAACTTTTCAGCTCTGTAATTTTTATAGGCCCTTTCCATTCCCTGTTCGATCTGTTCGCGAATGGTTGGAAGCTTCCGGGAAAGTTCGGGAGTGAAAGAATCTACGTTACAATAGGTGCATCCCCCGTAACCTTTGCTCCCATCGCGGTTTGGACAGGTAAATCCGGCATCAGCAATAATCTTATATACGCGCTGCCCATCATACTTATTTTTAAGATAAGCGCCATAATGATTATAATTCTTGTATCCGTAATCTAAAGGTGTTCCCAAAACTTTATTTTTGCAAAGATACAAAATTCAATCTTACCCTTAAACTCAGGCTATGCTGCGGATATATTATAAGAAAGATAAACGACTGGCGAAAGAAAGCGACATCAGCTTATTGCGTACAATCCCGCTTAATGACCTGGTATGGGTAGATCTGCAAAATTCTACCGTTGAGGAGAAAGTAACGATCGAAACCTATTTTGATATTAAATACTCTTCGGTTGAAGAATCATCTGAGATTGAAAGCTCTTCAAGATTTAATGAACTGGATGATGAACTGATCATCAACTCCAATTTTCTATCTCCAAAACTGCAGGAATTTGATTATTGTCCGGTATCCATCATCTTGGAAAAG
This sequence comes from Daejeonella sp., assembly GCF_030684675.1. Lineage (GTDB taxonomy): Bacteria > Bacteroidota > Bacteroidia > Sphingobacteriales > Sphingobacteriaceae > Daejeonella. The sequence continues at coordinate 1,625 of NZ_JAUXXZ010000012.1, forward strand.
GGAATTCTATTTACCTACCGGGATGACGATTTGAAAACCTTCGGAGAATCTGTCAAAAAAATCAAATCAAATCCGGGTTCATTTACTAACGGATATCATATCCTGCTCACGATTCTTGAAACAGGAATTGAACAGGATGCCGACATTATTGAAGGTCTCGCGAAAGACATTGCCGACCTGAATAAAAAATTAACACTGAATAGAAAACGTTCAGACGAAGAGATCCTTTTAAAAATTGCCTCCTTTCAAAACTATAATATTCTGATGCGGGAAAACATAGTGGACAAGCAGCGTTTGGTATCATCCCTGATGAAAAGCAGTCTCTTTCCCGAAGAATATATGCCTGTTCTGAGGATCATGATGAAGGATATTGGTTCATTGATTGAGCACAATAAATTTGCTTTCGAACGATTGGAATACCTTCAGGACACATTTATGGGTCTTGTTAACATTGAGCAAAATCGAATCATTAAAATTTTTACAGTAGCGACTGTTGCCTTTATGCCTCCGACATTGATTGCAAGTGTCTATGGCATGAATTTTAAAATTATGCCGGAACTTGAATGGGATTACGGCTACCTTTTTGCCACTGCACTTATGGTTCTGTCATCGGTACTTACCCTGATCTTTTTCAAAAAGAAAAACTGGTTGTAATCAAGGTCATTTTTTACCAGAATACTTATTCGTACCTTGTATACAAGGCAAAATGAAAATTCTTGCAATAGCTTAATAAAACCAGGAGGGTATTATGAAAACACCGATGAAAAACAAATCCAATGAAAACCAGCAGGGTAGTTCAAAAGGAAATCAATCGATCCATGCTCAAAAGGAAGCTCTGAAATCAAGGGGTATTTCAAACAGCGGAGGCCAGATGTCTTATCAAACTGACAATAAACAGGCTACAGTGAATAAAGGGAATGAAAACTCCATGGTTCAGGGTAAAACCAAAGCACCAAAAATGCCGAGTAAGCATAGTCCTAAGAAGGGTTAAAATAATACATTAGGGCTTTTGAGAGCATAAAGGAAGGCTTTCATATTTAAGCATCACAATTCAAATGACCCGGAAAGGGTCAAATGTTTATAGCAATTGTTGATACGGAAATCCCGACCCCGAAGGTGGGCGTATGTATCAGAATTCTACAATTGCAATCTCTGAATTGATGATTGTCCTTCTATTTAGAATTTTATCTCTGACCATGAAGGGATCAAATGTTTATAGCATGGGATTCTGGAATCCTGACCCTGAAGGGGTCAAATGTTTATAGAATGCGAATGCGGAAATCCCGACCCCGATTTCTATGATCTATGCAACTAATCTTTGATAATTTTTTTCATAGGGTCGGTTATTGTTGACACATGCAAAAATCCGGTGGATTAACTTGTTTCTAACTGCATTCAGCGTACTCATTTTATTCTTAT
>NZ_JAUXXZ010000013.1 GCF_030684675.1 Daejeonella sp.
GAATAAGAATAAAATGAGTACGCTGAATGCAGTTAGAAACAAGTTAATCCACCGGATTTTTGCATGTGTCAACAATAACCGACCCTATGAAAAAAATTATCAAAGATTAGTTGCATAGATCATAGAAATCGGGGTCGAAGAATAAAATCATCATTTCTCTGAATTAAATTCTCCCCCTCTTACAAAAAATAAAAAAAATAATATATTTGTTCTTCAATTTTAATGCTAATTAAGATGATAGTATTAGCCACCCTTCGTATACGCTAGGGTTCCCCTTCCACAAAAATTAATTACGCAGATTTTATCTGCTTATATCTTATTTTAATCATCATTCTTTTATCATGTCTGAAACCGTACAAAATTCCGGTAAGATTCCGGCTATAGTATCTATTATAAAACAATCGCTCAAAGGAGAAGAGCGCGATTATACCCAGGGAAGCATTCGATTATCAGTTCTTTTGCTCGCCATTCCGATGGTGCTCGAAATGATCATGGAATCTGTCTTTGCCCTGGTTGATCTCTATTTTGTGGGTCACCTCGAAAACAGCAGTTATGCAATCCAGACTGTTGGCTTAACAGAATCGGTACTAACCATCATTTATTCAATCGCAATAGGCATCAGCATGGCCGCAACCGCTGTGGTCGCAAGGCGTATCGGAGAAAAAGATCCGAAGGCAGCCTCCAAAGCGGGGATGCAGGCGATACTGATTGCAATATTAATCAATACAATCATCAGTATCCCCGGATTTATCTATGCCACCGATATCCTGATACTGATGGGAGCCTCTGCAGAATCGGCAGCTCATGGGACTGCCTTTACCCAAATCATGATGGGAAGCAGTATTTTCATTATGCTTTTGTTTCTGATCAATGGTATTTTCAGAGGGGCCGGAAATGCAGCAATTGCAATGAAAAGTCTCTGGCTGGCTAATCTGGCCAATATTATTTTATGTCCGATTTTTATCAATGGATTTGGTCCGGTACCTGCTTTCGGACTTACCGGAGCTGCAATGGCAACCACTATGGGACGTGGTTTGGGGGTTTGCTACCAGCTTTACTATCTGTTTGATGGCAGCGGATACCTGAAAATGAAACTGACTTATCTAAAGCCGCAATGGGAGCAGATAGTCGCACTTTTAAAAATCTCGGGACCCGGAGTTTTGCAGTTTGTGATCGCATCCTGCAGCTGGATTTTCCTTGCACAATTAGTTGCAACCACAGGCGGTGATGAGGGCTCAGCAGGTTATCAGACCGCTTTGCGCTTGTTTATGTTCTTTATGCTTCCGGCCTGGGGACTGAGTAATGCTGCATCTACGCTTGTCGGGCAGAACCTTGGCGCCAAACAGATTGAGCGTGCCGAGCTTTCGGTTATCAAAACAGCCAAATACAATGTGATCTTCATGATCTTCATTTCTTTTGTATCGATTCCCGGGGCAAGGATTATGGTATCATTTTTTACGAATGATCCGGGTGTGCAGGATGTTGCGGTGCAGGCTTTGCGAATTATCGGAGCCGGCTATGTGTTCTATGGTGTGGGTATGGTTTTAATCAATGCCTTTAATGGGGCAGGAGATACCTGGACCCCAACCTGGCTCAATCTCTTTGGCTTCTGGTTTTTCCAGATTCCGTTGGCTTATCTGCTGGCTAAGTTTTTCCAAATGGGACCTCAAGGTGTTTTTATTGCAATTCCGGTTACAGAAATTGCGATCACCATTGCGGGGTATGTATTGTTTAAAAGGGGGAAGTGGAAGAGGGTGAAGGTTTAATGAGTTGATAGTTGACAGTTGATAATGGGGGTGATAGTTGACAAGACACCCGATAGCTGTCTGAACTGTGATTCTTTTGATTATTGTGATTTTGATGATTTTTTCAGGACGCTAATACATATTGTCTAAAAAGATCTGTTTCCAATGAACTCAAAATTTCTAGGCGCCTCTCCTCCCCCTCTTTTGGAGGGGGCTGGGGGGAGGCCTCCTGGTGTAGTGGTAGGGGGAGGCTATTCAATTTCAATGAGAATCTTTCTTCCAACCACCCCCTTTCATTCCCCCGCCGGCGGGGGATACTACCGCTAATGCCCACCGCCTAAATAATCTATCTCAAGTGAACTCAAATTTCTAGGCGCTACGCCTCCCCCTCCTTCGGTCCAAAGGACTCCTTCGGAGAGGGGGCTGGGGGGTGGCTCGTGATTGTTTTGATTAACGTGATTTTTCAATCCCTGGAAACAGATAACTGACAACAGATAACTAAAAACGTAGCAACGTTCCCCCAATCGCATCCACCAGTCCCTTATTCACCTCCACCTCCTTCGCAAATTCCTTCCATCTGCCAACAGTTTCACTTATCTCTTCAATGATATGAGCAGATTTTTTGCATTTAATCGATTCGCCAATGATGAGGAGGTCTTCTTTTATAATATCCTTCCTTTTATTGTTGATGCTCAGCGCATGCTGACTCACCCAATCACTTCCGGGACGGTAGGCATGGCAAATATCATAAGCCGGAGCCAGCTCCCATTTGTCTTCCTTTTTTAGTCTGAAAGCGAAGTTCTTTGTATGGTCGTCACAATTTCGGGCGAGCACATTGAATGCCATTCTTCTGAATAATTGCTCCATAGCCTGGTAATCAAGTTTCAGCTCGCGCATGGTTTGAAATAATTGCTCATAGCTAAAACTGCTGACCAGATTGAAATCAAAATGCTTCAGCGCACAAAAAGTTTGAATATGATGTTTTGTTTCTCCGCCTTCCCGGTCAAAGCGTTTGGTCATGAAATGTGCGCGCTCGTTTTCTTCTAAGAGCATAGAGGGCATCATGTCAATTCCGCAGGCGATGGCCATGTTATAATAAGCCATCTCCACGCGGCCGTAGCCCTTTGTTGCTCCCAGTTGCACATCACTTACCCCGTCCAGTTTGATCAGCCAATGTTCAAATCCCTGTGGAGCCTTTGTTTGTCCTGATTTAACTTCTCCTGTTTTTTCATTATAGGCAATAACCGCTTTGGGTCGGGCGCCACCAGCAGAAGTTCCAATTTTTAAGATCTCCAGCACCGCTTTTTCTTCATCTTTTTGCAGATTTGTCGCGAAGGACTCTCTGCTGTAGAGCATTTTTTGGGCAATATCAACCAGATTGTTTATTTCAATCGAGAAGGTTCTGACGTTCTCTTTGAGGCTTGTCGGCTCAAATTCCAGAGCACCCATGCCTCTGCTGCCAATAAAGCAAAGCATTTCGACGGGGTTCATACTGTCCTGTGGCCGGCCTTGCTGTGCAAGCCAGAGGTTGATGAGCTGGTTTCCGTATTTATCAGGCAATACATCGGCCAGTAAGCCGGGCAGGCCTTTGAAAGTATCGTGTTCAGTATTTTTATTCCGGCGCAATTCAGGAAAGCTGATCACATTCCTGCCTGAATTTAGCGGCATTTTTAGCGGAGCTAATTCCCAGCCAAGCTTTTTAAATTTGGGCTCATATTCAAAACTCGCCAGACCGGTTTTTTCATCCCAGGCAACTGCCCCAACCAGTTCATTCCAAATTTTTACTTCTGCTACATTCATCTCTATGAAGATTAAGGATTCAGTTTTCTACCACCCGCACGTTTACGTTTATTCCGTTCCATTTTTGCAAGGGCAAGCGGACTAATACTCTGCTGAACTGTAAACACATCCATGATATGCAATAAGTCCAATACCCTCAAAACCTGAATTAGTGTGGCGAGTGTAACGGTTTCTCCGCGTTCCAGCAGACTCAAAGTAGAGCGACTGATACCCGCAGCATTGGCCAATTGTTCCTGCGATTTGTTCTGCTCCAGGCGATGATGCTTTACAAATGCAGCAATCTGTCCTGCCAAAGCCTTATCGTTCATTGAATTCCAATTCATGTATGATATTTCAGTCATAAATGATTATTTACTTGTTAGTGAATGATAATTCATGCAAATATAATTATTTATATTGATTTTGAAAACATGAATGATTTATCATGTGGTAAATAAATATAATCAGGTTATTGAATGAATTATAATTCAATATAAAATATTTTATTTAACTAATGTGATGTTCACTCAGGCAATCGAATTTCTTCAACTGCTCTCTATGTTACAAATTGGAATACTGAATAAATTTATATTTTTGATACACACCTAAAGGTTTAAAATCCATGAGATCACTTGAGCAAATTTTTCGGGATGCATTTGCTGGTATAGATGTTACTGTTAACGGTGATAAGCCATGGGATATACAAGTGCATAATTCCAAATTTTATGAGCGGGTTGTAGGGGGCGGTAGTTTGGCTTTTGGAGAGTCCTATATGGAAGGATGGTGGGATTGTGAAGCCCTGGATCAGTTTTTCTTCAGGGTGTTTCATCATCGCCTGCATAAAAAATTGCCTTTGTTTAACTACGGCTTCCTTTTGTTAGCGGTGGCAGCAAAAATTAAAAACCTGCAATCCAAAAGTCGGGCGAAGCAGGTTGCTTTTAAACATTATGATATAGGTAATGAGCTTTTTGAAAAAATGCTTGATTCCCGAATGGTGTACTCATGTGGCTATTGGGAAAAGGCTAACAATCTTGAGGAAGCTCAGGAGGCCAAGCTTGATCTGATTTGCCGAAAGTTGAAACTGGAAAAAGGCATGAGCGTGTTGGAGATAGGTTGTGGCTGGGGTGGTTTTGCTAAATATGCCGCTGAAAATTACGGTGTTTCGGTTATAGCGATAACCATATCTGAACAGCAGGCTATTCTTGCCCGCGAATTAAATGAAGGGCTTCCTGTTGAGATCAGGTTACAGGATTACCGTGATGTGAATGAAAAATTTGACCGGGTGGTATCCATTGCGATGTTAGAGGCAGTGGGCTACCGTAATTACAGGGAGTATATGGAAGTTGCATGCAGATGTCTTAACGATGATGGCTTGTTCCTCATTCATACGATAGGAGGTGGTCATGATGCCAAAACTACAGAGCCATGGATAGATAAATATATTTTTCCTAATGGTATGGTTCCATCAGCAAGTCAGCTATCCAAATCCTGGCAGGGACTTTTTGTTTTGGAAGACTGGCATAATTTCGGCCTTTATTATGACCCCACATTAATGGCATGGCTCAAAAATTTTGAAGAAAGCTGGGATAGCATTAAGGCAGACTATGACGAAACATTTTATCGCATGTGGCGCTATTACCTGTGTGCGAGTGCGGCGACTTTCCGCTCACGCTATAATCAACTTTGGCACATTGTTTTAACTAAACGACAAAACTTAGGAGGGTATCAATCAGTGAGATAGGTTTTAATCCCTTGGGAGGGGAACCAAAAATAAAAAAGCTTTAAAACCCGCTCAATCAACTCTTAGCACATTATTCCCACCCATATTCCACACCAATCCAATACTCAAAACCCCATTCCCCGCCTGCAGGTATTTCCGGTTCTTTAAGCCGAAATTACTACCGCTGCTGTATTGCAGCTGCAGATTTTTGCTTACTGCCATTCTGGTAAAAAATACAGGCTCAAAGAAAATATTGTCTTCAGGTAATTGTTCCAGGCCGTTTATCTGGAATTTGTTTGAACGGATATGGCTAATCCGTAAGGCGGTACCATAGTTTAAGGGGAACCTGGCTCCGAATAAATTAAGGGTTTTCTTTTTCTTAGTGCTGTAGTTGACCTGAAGGAATTTCTTGCCGAAATTAATCTCCTGTGTTTCATCTACTATAAGTCCACTGCTTGTATTTGTCAAGTAAGTACGTTCTGAATTTCCCGTTCCAAGTCCGGCGTAAATTTCCAGAATGCGGTTTTGCTCAGTTCCAATTTTTGTGAAATAGCCAATGCCACTTTCAAGCAGATTCTGTTTGAATTCTTTTCTTGCCCTTTCCTGATTGGTTACAGAAGCATTCAGAAGTACTCCCCAGTGTTCTGAAAATGCATAGGCAGAGTTGAATGAAAAATTTCCTTTTAAAGTCAGATGACCGGATGCATGTACTTCATCCTTAGCACTCAGCATCGGGGTGTTTGGTACATTGGGCATGTAGAGTGAAGCACAGCTGTTTAATACTATTACTAATGTAATGATGCTGATGGATCTGATCGTATTCATTCTGATTGGATTTACATTGGATTTGTGTGAAGCAAATAATATGCCTTGATTTAATTTCCGGGGAGAATTGTTATTGATTGTTCTTGCGAGTGCAGCGTTTTGTCATTGCGAGCGCAGCGCGGCAATCCCCTTAGCAATGGTACTAAACGTGATGAGATTGCTTCGTCGTGCCTCCTCGCAATGACAATCGTGGTGTCATTACGCGTGTAGCTCTTTGTAATTGCAAGCGTAACGCTTTGTCATTGCGAGCGCAGCGCGGCAATCTTCACACTAATAGTACTGAGCGTGATGAGATTGCTTCGTCGTGCCTCCTAGCAATGACAAACATATGCTGGGTATGGTTAATATCTTTATACTTTTCAACACCCTTCTTCCCACCCTAAAAGATTTGTAAATTTGGATTCATCCCAAAAATATTTTTATGCCTGATTTTTCGCACCTCCACGTACATACACAATTTTCACTGTTGGATGGTGCGGCAGATATTTCGCGTCTCTTCAAAAAGGCTAAAGCCGATGGCATGAAAGCGATGGCAATCACCGATCATGGGAATATGTTCGGGGTATTTAAATTTGTCGCCGAAGCCGGTAAACATGGGGTAAAACCGATTGTGGGTTGTGAGTTTTATGTCGTGGCCGACCGGCATATCAAGCAGTTTACAAAGGAAAAACGCGATCAGCGTTTTCATCAGCTTTTGCTTGCTAAAAATGCTGAAGGCTATAAAAATCTCGTAAAACTATGCTCCCTGGGCTATATCGAAGGCTTGTACAGTAAATGGCCACGTATCGATAAGGAACTGATCCTCAAACATCATAAAGGATTGATTGCGACTACCTGTTGCCTGGGTGCTTCGGTACCTCAAACTATTTTGAAGAAAGGGGAGGAAGAGGCAGAAATTGAGTTTAAATGGTGGCTGGACCTCTTTGGGGAGGATTATTACATCGAACTTCAGCGCCATAATATCCCTGAGCAGGAGACAGTCAATGCTGTTTTGCTCAAATTTGCAAAGAAATACAATGTTAAGGTGATCTGCTCCAACGATTCGCATTATGTGGATCAGGAGGATGCAAATGCACACGATATCCTTTTATGCGTGAATACGGGCGATATGAAAAGTACGCCGATCGCTACGGATGAAGAGAGCGGAAAGGGTTTTAGATTTGGATTCCCGAATGATCAGTTCTTCTTCAAGAGTCAGGAAGAAATGGGAAAGGTTTTTCATGATCTTCCCGAATCACTCGATAATACAAATGAAATCGTGGACAAGGTTGATATTCTTCAATTAAAGCGGGATATCATGCTTCCGAATTTTCCGATTCCTGATGAGTTTAAGATCCATCAGGGCCCAGAATCGGATAACATGAATCAGTGGGAATACCTCAAAGACCTGACCTTTAAAGGTGCCAAAGATCGCTATGTGGATATTAGTCCGGAGGTTGAAGAACGCCTCAATTTTGAGCTATTTACTATCCGTACGATGGGTTTTGCGGGTTACTTCCTCATTGTAGCTGATTTTATCCGTGCCGGGCGTGATTTGGGTGTGTTTATCGGTCCGGGGCGTGGTTCTGCCGCAGGTTCTGTGGTTGCCTATTGCATCGGGATTACCAATATCGATCCAATTAAATACAATTTGCTGTTTGAGCGTTTTCTGAACCCCGACCGTAAGTCAATGCCCGATATTGATACGGACTTTGATGATGCAGGCCGTCAGAAAGTGATTGATTATGTAGTAGATAAATACGGTAAAAATCAGGTGGCCCAGATCATTACCTATGGCTCTATGGCCGCAAAATCGAGTATTAAGGATGTTGCTCGCGTACTTGACCTGCCGCTGGCCGAGTCGAATATGCTGGCTAAGCTGGTCCCCGACAGACCGGGAACCAACCTTGTACAGGTGATGACAGCCCCGATTGACACGGTTAAGAAGGAGCAGAATCCTGAAGATTTTGAGAATATTAAAACCCTGAGGAAGATCCTGGAAGATGGTAAATCTTTGCAGGCGGATGTATTGAAAGAGGCGATGATCCTGGAAGGCTCGGTGAGGAACGTGGGTGTTCATGCGGCAGGTATCATCATTGCACCATACGATCTTACTGATATTATTCCGGTCGCGACTTCCAAGGAATCTGACTTGCTGGTCACCCAGTTTGACGGGAGGGTGATTGAAGATGCGGGGGTAATTAAGATGGACTTTCTGGGACTCAAAACCCTGACAATTATCAAGGATGCCCTGCGTTTGATCAAGCAGAATCATCATGTCGACATCGACATCGATTATATTTCGCTCGAAGACCAGAAGACTTTTGAGCTTTACCAGCGTGGCGATACAAATGGAACTTTCCAGTTTGAGAGCGACGGAATGCAAATGTACCTGCGCGATCTGAAGCCGGATAAGTTTGAAGATCTGATTGCGATGAATGCGCTCTATCGTCCGGGGCCAATTGAGTACATCCCCAAATTTATTTCCCGTAAACATGGTCGTGAGGCTGTGAGTTATGACCTGATGGATATGCAGGAGCATCTGGAAGAAACCTATGGAATTACGGTTTACCAGGAGCAGGTGATGTTACTGTCGCAAAAGCTTGCTGGTTTCAGTAAGGGCGATGCGGATGTGCTGCGTAAGGCGATGGGTAAGAAGCAGATTGAGGTTCTGAATAAGATGAAAGCCCAGTTTATGGAGGGCTGTAATACCAATGGTCATGATCCGAAAATTGCCGAAAAGGTATGGACCGACTGGGAGGCTTTTGCACAATATGCCTTCAATAAATCGCATTCGACCTGTTATGCATTTGTTGCCTATCAAACGGCTTATCTTAAGGCCAATTATCCCGCAGAATACATGGCTGCGGTATTGAACAATCAGAATAACATCGAAAAGATCTCCTTCTTTATGGAGGAGTGTAAAAAGATGGGTGTCCCTGTTCTGGGGCCGGATATCAACGAATCTGAACTGAGCTTTACCGTAAATAAAAAGGGCGAGGTTCGCTTTGGCATGTCGGGAATGAAAGGTGTCGGAGAGAAGGCCGTAGAAAGTATTGTGGAGGAGCGCGAGGCAAACGGATTGTATGCCAGTGTCTATGATTTTGCACGCCGGACCAATTCACGTGCCGTGAGTAAGAAAGTATATGAAAACCTCGTTTACGGTGGTGCATTTGACTGCTTTGGCTTTAATCGGGCCCAGTTTTTCTTTAAACCGGATGGTGGTTTTTATAATGGAATTGAGCGTTTAGTGAAGTACACGAATGATTTTCAGAATAATCTAAATTCCTCACAGGCCTCTTTGTTTGGTGGTACCAATGATGCCGAAATTACAGAACCTCAGCTTTCTGAATGTGAAGAATGGGGATTGATTGAGAAGCTGAAATACGAGAAGGAATCTATCGGAATTTATCTGACAGGGCATCCGCTCGATAATTATAAGTTTGAACTTGAGAATTTCTGCTCTCACAAGGTGAAACACCTGAGCCTGATTAACAGAATGAAGAGTACTGAAGCGCTGCCCGAAGATCAGGAGGAGTTTAAGAAAATCAGTAACCGGGATTTGGTTATAGGCGGTTTGGTATCAGCATGCAGGCATGGTACTACTAAAACTGGTAAACCTTTCGGCTCTTTTATGCTTGAAGATTATGGCGAGACCTTTGAGATTGCCTTGTTTGGAGAAGATTATATCAAATTAAAGCAATATCTGGTTGTGGGCTTATTTTTACAGGTGAGGGGCACTGTTATGGAGCGCTTTAAGCAAAAAGATAACTGGGAATTTAAGGTAAATAGTATCGTTCTGCTATCAGAACTGCGCGATAAAATGTCAAAATGTCTGACCATTCAATTGCCTCTGACTGAACTGTCTGAGACATTTATGACGAAGATGGATGAGATTGTGAAACAAAATACCGAACAGAATCCGCAGCGCAATTGTCAGCTGAAATTCATGATCATGGATTTTGAAGGAGAAACGACACTTGAGATGCCGTCAAAGTCAGTAAAAATAAATCCGAGCAATGAATTTCTGGAAGATATTTCTAAATTGCTTGGCGTTCGGTATAAGTTGAATTAGTGTCACATTAGCAGCAGTATTTTGTGGCAGGAATATTGAATACTATCTTTGAATTATAAACAGTAAATCTCATTATTATGGCATTAGAATTAACAGATGCAAACTTCGATGAATTAGTCCTTAAGTCTGATAAACCTGTATTGGTTGATTTTTGGGCAGAATGGTGTGGTCCTTGCCGTATGGTAGGTCCTGTTGTTGAAGAACTGGCAAAAGAGTATGAAGGAAAAGCAATTATCGGAAAAGTAAACGTCGATAACAATCCTGGTATTTCAATGAAATTCGGAATCCGGAATATCCCGGCTTTATTATATTTCAAAGGTGGTGAAATTGTTGACAAACAGATTGGTGCAGTGCCAAAATCGGTTCTGGCTGAGAAATTGATCAAGCAACTTTAATTCCCTATAAATCACAAAAAAGCTCTTCAGGTTTTCTGAGGGGCTTTTTTTGTGAAAATGGTTTGGCTAAAATTATTTCTGCGTAAAATATTCTGGTTGATTTTAAAAGAACGGCACCTTTTCAAGGACATGTAAGCTGTATCCATTGTGAACTTATTGATAATTCTCACAAACGACCCCTTCAGGGTCAGTATTTATAATTCCAACTTGTAGGAGTAATCGTCATGACATTGAACCTGTAAGATTTGGCCAATCTGTCTTATGTGATTGAAGAATAATGCTTTTTTTCTTCAGGGAGTGAATTTTATGCTATTTTAGGATATGGAACCCAATCTTACAAATTATAAAGACCTTCAGGATTTTGGAAACCTCGAGCTGCTTTCAAAGCAGGTGGTTGAAGGTTTTATAACAGGCCTCCATAAAAGTCCTTTTCATGGTTTTTCTGTTGAATTTGCTGAGCACCGGCTTTACAATACGGGTGATTCGATAAAGAATGTAGATTGGAAACTCTTTGGGCGGACAGATAAATTATTTGTGAAGCGCTTTGAGGAGGAAACCAATCTGCGTTGTCAAATTGTTCTGGATGTCTCATCTTCTATGTATTATCCCGAAAAGGATTTTAATAAACTATTGTTTTCTGTTTATTCGGCAGCATCTTTGATGTACCTGTTTAAAAAACAAAGGGATGCCTTTGGCCTAAGTTTATTCTCAGATAAGCTGGAACTATCGACAGCAGCTAAATCAACAGCGGTACATCAGAAATACTTATTCTCAGAGCTTGAGAGTTTAATGAACAGAAAGGGCAGGGACAGTCGTACGGCTGTAGCTTCTGCTTTGCATCAGATTGCAGAACTGATTCATAAGCGTTCGCTGGTCATTATTTTTAGTGATATGCTCGTGGGAGAGTCGGAAGAGGGTTTGTTGGAGATATTTTCAGCCTTGCAGCACCTAAAACACAATAAACACGAAGTAATTATATTCAACGTTCTGGATCATAAAATGGAAATGGACTTTGATTTCGGAAACCGCCCTTATCATTTTATAGATATTGAAAACGGAGAGGAGTTAAAAGTCCATCCCAATAATGTAAAGGAAGCCTATATAGAAGCTTTTGATGCTTATCATAAAGAACTGAAACTAAAGTGTGCGCAATATAAGATTGATCTGATTGATGCGGATATTCATGATGGGTTTTATCAGGTCTTGCATTCGTATTTGATTAAGAGGGGGAAGATGGGGAGGTGATAATTGATAATTGACAGTTGAGAATTAATAGCTTAGTCATTGACTACTCTCATAAAAATGAATTATAAATTTCTGGCAACCGACAACAGAAAACCGGTAAAAAAATAAACCAATCATAATAAGAAACATGAAAAAAGTACTAATCTCCTTCGCTGTGATTATTTTAATGTGTTCCATGCAAATTCAAAAGCCTGTTAAAGTAATATTCTTTGGTGATTCAATTACCCGGGCGGGTGTTAATCCCGGAGGTTATATTACCCTGATGCAGGAAGCGCTACGCGGGAAAACAAATCCTGAATATGAACTGATTGGTGCCGGAATTGGAGGAAACAAGGTCTATGATCTGTTTCTCAGGTTTGAAGACGATGTTTTGAGCAAAAAACCGGATGTTGTTGTGATGTATGTTGGTGTAAACGATGTTTGGCATAAACAAAGCTCACAAACAGGTACCGACCCGGATAAATTCATTGCATTTTATACTGCGATGATTGAAAAATTGCAGGCTGCCGGTATCAGGGTTATCGTTTGCACCCCTGCAGCTATTGGAGAGCGTACAGACTTTAGTAATGCGCAGGATGGCGATCTGAACCGCTACAGTAATATCATTCGCGAATTAGCCCAAAAATACTCTTGTGGTTTAGTCGACCTGAGAAAGGCATTTTTGGATTATAATCTTAAAAATAATCCTGAGAATAAGGAATCCGGGATTTTGACCACAGACAGGGTGCATTTGAATCCTGCGGGGAATAAGCTGGTTGCTGATCTGATGATTAAGGCATTATCCGAAAAGTAAAAAAGCTCCGGGTTTGATTCCGGAGCCTTTTTAGCTTTTTTTATCTTCTTTTATTGCCGAAGCGCCTTCTCGGACTCCCGCTTGTTGCACCCCTTGCTGAATCAGGAGCAGGTTTTTTACCTGAACTGCCTTTCTTTTTGGTCGATTGACTAAAAATATGGGATGCAGCGCGCATATGATAAGGTTGATCTTCGGTAACTGGTATCTCCCTGCCGATCAGTTTCTGAATATCTTTCAGGTATTCCATTTCCTCCTCATCGCAGAATGATAATGCAATGCCACTCGATCCTGCGCGACCGGTACGGCCGATGCGGTGGACATAGGTTTCGGGAACGTTGGGTAATTCATAATTGATCACATGCGAAAGCTCATCAATATCAATTCCTCTGGCAGCAATATCAGTTGCAATTAAGGCTTTGATTTGTCCGCTTTTGAAATTGGATAATGCCTTTTGACGCGCATTCTGGGATTTATTTCCATGAATCGCTTCTGTTTTAATTCCGGCTTTAACCAGATCCTTCGTGATCTTATCGGCACCATGTTTGGTGCGGGTAAAGATCAGTGCAGATTTGATGCTCTTATCATTCAGCAGGTGGATCAGTAATTTTTTCTTATCACCTTTTTCGACGAAAAAGAGGGATTGATCAATGGTGTCGGCAGTAGTTGAAGGAGGCGTAACCTCTACTTTTTCGGGATCTACAAGGATCGTATTGGCCAGTTTTTGAATTTCAGGTGGCATGGTTGCTGAGAAAAACAAGGTTTGACGTTTTTGCGGGATCTTGGTGATGATCTTTTTTACATCATGGATAAATCCCATATCCAGCATCCTGTCTGCTTCATCAAGTACAAATATTTTGAGATAATGTAAATGAACAAACTTCTGATTGATCAGGTCTAATAACCTACCGGGAGTTGCAATGAGTATATCTATTCCCGATTTTAATGCAGATACCTGAGAACCCTGAGAAACGCCACCAAAGATGACGGCATGTTTCATACCGGTGTGGCGGCCATAAGCAGCAAAGCTTTCGCCGATTTGTATGGCAAGTTCACGTGTAGGGGTTAAAATAAGGCATTTGATTGCTCTGGGCCCTTTGTCATATATTTTACCGCCTTCCAGAATTTGAATAATTGGAATTGCGAAAGCAGCAGTCTTACCTGTACCTGTTTGCGCACATCCCAAAAGATCTTTGCGTTCTAAAATGATTGGTATGGATTGTTCCTGAATAGGAGTAGGGGCAGTATAACCTTCTGTTTTTAAAGCCTTTAAAATCGGCTCAATAATATTTAATTCTTCGAATAACATGTAATGATTTTACATTGCCGTTAAAAATGCCGGCAATTTTATATTGCGGCAAAGGTACGGGTTTAAAATGATAATGTATATCTCCTGATAATTGTAGTCTTTCAGGACTGGTATGAATCCAGTGCTTCCAGGATAATTGTACAGGCAAGCTTAATCTCTTCTTCAGATATGATCAATGGTGGAGCGATGCGCATCGCTGTATCGCAATGTAAAAACCAGTCGATGATGATGCCCTTATCGGAGCAATAATTACTCACATATTCTACCTGTTCGAAGGTACTTAGCTGTATGCTCAGCATCAATCCTTTACCTCGTATTTCTTTTATTTCGGGATGCTGCAGGTGTTTTTTGAACAATGATTCCTTCACAGCAACATCCTTGTAAAGGTTTTCCTCCAATATTACTTCCAGATTGGCAAGTCCGGCAGCACAGCTTACCGGGTGACCGCCAAATGTGGTGATATGCCCAAGGATTGGATTATCTTTAAGTACGGACATGATTTCATTGCTTGAAATAAATGCGCCGATGGGCATTCCTCCTCCCATACCTTTAGCCAGTAGGAGGATGTCGGGTTTAATATTAAAGTTCTCAAAACCAAATAGTTTACCTGTACGGCCGAAGCCGGTTTGTATTTCATCCAGAATCAGCAATGTGCCGGTCTGATTGCATCGCTTGCGCAAAGCCTGCATATATTCAGGATCAGGTACACAAACGCCTGCTTCTCCTTGTATAGTTTCTATTATGATGGCAGCGGTTTCTAAGTTTATTTGCTCAAGATCACACAAATTGTTGAATTCAATAAACCGGATTCCCGGCAGCAGCGGACGGTAGGCCTGTTTATAATATTCGTTCCCCATCACACTAAGCGCTCCCTGTGTACTGCCATGGTAAGAATTTCTGCAGGCTATAATTTCTGATCTCCTGGTATAGCGCTTCGCCAGTTTCATCGCACCTTCAGTGGCTTCGGCACCCGAGTTTACAAAATAGACAGAGTTGAGGGAATCAGGCAGGATTGAGGATAGTTTTTCTGCAAACTTGACCTGTGGTGATTGCACATACTCCCCATAAACGGTGAGGTGAAGGTATTTATCGGCCTGATCTTTTATTGCCTGTACCACTCTTGGATGACGATGACCGATATTACTAACAGCAAATCCGGAAACCAGATCCATATAGTTTTTCCCGGAATGATCGTAAAGATACATACCTTCGGCTCTTTCAATTTCGAGTAAACGGGGGAATGGGGATGTTTGAGCAGTATTTAACAGAAAAAGCTGACGCGGGCTAAGCATGTACAAAAATACATAAATAAAATGCAGGCAATTGATTAGATGAATGGAAAATAGCTTTTCATAAATATTTCCCTCTTCACTCGAATTTCTTAGACACCACGCTGTCCCCCTTCGGAGGGGGGCGCGTTTAGCCTTGTGTGATAGCAGGGGGAGGTCAGCCATCACAAAAGCTCAATCTCAATGAGTAAACGGTTTTCATCGAAAGTTTTAAATAAGTTTAATTCAGCATTTTATCTAGTAATGGGAAAGGCAAATTCATCCAATCTTTGGTGTTATAATAAAGCTTTGCGTACTTATTCTAACATGAATAGAAAAGCAATGACCAAAGCTGAGGCCTGTTTATGGAAATATTCTCTAAGCAAAAGGCAAATGGAAGGATACCAGTTTTTGAGGCAAAGACCTGTATTGAGTTATATTGCAGATTTCATGTGTAAAGAACTTATGCTAATTATTGAAGTTGATGGTCTTACACACCAATGGGAGGAGGTTGCATTGAATGATTTTAAGCGTGAACAAGATTTGAAGGGAATTGGATTTACGGTATTACGTTTTGATGATAATGATGTTTTGAATCATATTGATAATGTATCTTATCTGATAAGGGAGTATATGATTGATTTTAAGAAGAGAAATAGTATAAACCTCCCCCTTTAATTCCCCCTCAAGCGGGGGATACTGGGCGCCTAGGAATATTGCTAAAAGAAAATATTTTCCTCTTCACTTAAATTCCTTAGATACGACCCTGTCCCCTGTGGATGTGGGAGTGTTTAGATATGTGTGGATGCAGGGGAAGTTAAACTATTCCCTTCTCCGATGATTTAACTGCTTAATCAGATGCTCTCTGAATTCCCGCTCTGCCTGGTATAATAGCAAAACTTTTTCTGCTGGAATAGCCTTTAAATAGAGTTTTTTATACTTTTTTTTCAAGTCCAACATCCTGCTTTCATAAGTTAGGTCGGCGTTGATCTTATCATTTGGAGCAATATCAGTTTTCTGTCTGTCTTCCCTTCTCTTTCGCATCAGTTCCATCAGCTCTTTTTGGTAATTATTGTATACCGGCCAGAATTTCTGAGCTTCTTCTGTAGTCAGATCGAGTTTCTTTGTAATAAAGGCGACTTTAATTGCTTCAATTCGTTCATAATGCCCACGGCGATCCTGAGCTACCAATATTGTGTTCATTGTCAGACACATTATTATACCCAAAATCCCTTTCTTTACTAATCCTATCATAATGTTGTACTGTTAATATACTGTTCAATATCTTCTTCTGGAACGTCGGTGGATACTTGCTGCAGACCATCCTCAGTGACATTTTCTATAATGAATTGGTTGTCATTCACCGTACTGTGAAACTGAAGGTAATTGATGATATCCTGATCCGGAACTTTTGATAACTGCTGATTGAAAACGTAGCCGGATGAATTAAAATAAAAGAATATCCCGATGACAAATACGACGCTTGCCGCTGCAGAATAACGCATCCATGATGGAAACATAGTTTTCAGCTTTGCAGGTGCTTTCTTCTCCTCAATTCTTGAATTTATGCGCTCAGCAAGGCTGGTAAAATAGGCATCCGGGACCTTAAACCCATCGGCCGGAGCCAGATTCTGAATAGTTTCAATGGCTATTCGATCTTCAATTCTTCCTGCCAATTGATTGAAATAATTTTTAGGCAAGCTGAATTCATCTTCATTTTCAAATCGAAAGCTTTCGAGTTTGGCCAGAGTATTCAGGTTTTCATTTAGAGATTCAAAATAGGCGGGAGGCACAGCAAAGGGGTTCTCTCTGCTAATTTTAGCAAGAGTTGGAGCCTCTTTTAACCAATCCTTATCTGAATTCTCTGTTTTCATATTCCTTTGATACACCTGGGATAGAAAGGTTTAATCTGAATTTAATAATATCTGTTCAATTTTTTTAACTGCAATATGAAAAGATGCCTTCAGGGCGCCGACACTGGTACCCAGAATTTCAGAGATCTCTTCGTATTTCAAATCATCAAAGTATTTCATGTTAAACACCAGCCTTTGTTTTTCGGGCAGGGTCAATAGAGCTTTTTGAAGCTCCATCTGTGCTTTATCGCCGTCAAAATACGGACTATCAGCGAGTGTTTCAGCTAAATCCAGACCGTTTGAATCATCTAAGGATACGCTGTTCCTTAATTTTTTGCGGTTCAGAAAGGTGATACTTTCATTAGTGGCTATGCGGTAGATCCAAGTAAATAATTGTGAATCACTTCTGAAGTTTGCCAGATTCTTCCAGACCTTAATGAATACATCCTGAACCAGATCATCGGTATCATCGTGGTCAATGACCAGCCTGCGGATATGCCAGTATATTTTCTGCTGATACTTTTTCAGCAGCAAATTGAAGGCCTCATTGCGGGTGCTTTCCCCGGAAAATTTTTCTAAAATTTCGGAATCCTCTACCTGCATATCTTTGTTTTTGGTTTGGATTCCTGAATTCAGGGTAATTATTTACGTTTAATTACCCAGTTTACCGCATTGATAATATCCTCGGTATCCAAACCGTATTTTTTCATCAGTTGATCAGGAGTACCACTTTCTCCGAAACTATCGTTAACTGCAACGTATTCCTGCGGAACAGGATTGTTTCTTGTTAGCACCTGTGCAATACTGTCACCTAAACCACCATAGCGGTTATGCTCTTCACAAGTAACTACACAACCGGTCTTCGCGACTGATTTTAAGACTGCAGCTTCATCCAAAGGTTTAATGGTATGGATATTAATTATTTCAGCACTGATTCCTGCTTCTGCGAGCTTTTCACCAGCCTCAATAGCCTTCCAGACCATGTGGCCAGTAGCGAAAATACTTACGTCAGTTCCTTCATTAACCATCCATGCCTTACCAATCTCGAATTTTTGATCGGGATCTGTAAAAACAGGTACTGCAGGTCTTCCAAATCTTAAATAAACCGGACCGTGATGATCGGCAATGGCAATAGTTGCGGCTTTCGTCTGGTTATAATCGCAAGGATTGATTACCACCATTCCGGGAAGCATTTTCATCATACCGATGTCCTCCAGAATCTGATGCGTTGCACCATCTTCACCGAGGGTAAGTCCGGCATGTGAAGCACAAATTTTTACGTTCTTGTCTGAATAGGCGATAGACTGTCTGATCTGATCGTACACACGACCCGTTGAGAAGTTAGCAAAAGTACCTGTATAAGGAATTTTACCACCGATTGTTAAACCAGCCGCAATTCCCATCATATTTGCTTCTGCAATTCCGATCTGAAAAAAGCGTTCAGGAAACTCCTTGATAAAAGCATCCATTTTTAATGAACCGATCAAATCGGCACATAAAGCGACTACTTTATCGTTCTTTTGTCCTACTTCAAGTAAACCTGCTCCAAAACCTGAACGGGTATCTTTTTTCTCGGTGTATGTGTATTTCTTCATATAACAAAGCAAAGGGCCTGAAATTATACAGGCTGAATTTTTTAATTGTGTTTTTGAATTCGGATTACCTTTTAGAAATCCTTAATAATCGCCAAGAGTTTCTTCCAGTTGACCCAGGGCAAGTGCGAGCTGATCATCATTAGGAGCAGAGCCATGCCATTTATGAGTATGCATCATGAAGTCAACACCATTGCCCATCATGGTTTGCATCAATATCATGATCGGTTTTCCTTTAAATGTTTTGCTGATTGCAAGATCAAGGACTCGTACAACATCGCCCATATCATTTCCACTCATTTCAAGTACTTCCCATCCAAAAGCTTCCCATTTAGCTCTTAAATTTCCTAAAGATAAAATAGCATCTGTTGGTCCGTCAATTTGCTGCCCGTTAACATCAATAGTAGATATCAGATTGTCAATTTTATTATGGCTCGCATACATTGCTGCTTCCCAGGTTTGACCTTCCTGAAGTTCTCCATCGCCATGCAATGAAAATACAAGTCTGTTATCCTCGTTTAGCTTTTTAGCGATAGCAGCACCAATCGCCACCGACATACCCTGACCTAAAGAGCCGGATGCAACCCGTATTCCCGGTAATTTTTCGTGGGTTGTAGGATGCCCCTGCAGCCTGGTATTGATCTTTCTGAAAGTTGCCAGCTCAGATACCTCAAAATATCCGGAGCGTGCCAGAACACTGTACCATACCGGTGAAATATGTCCGTTAGAAAGGAAGAACAGATCTTCACCAGATCCATCCATATCAAATTTGGTATTGTGTTTTAGGGTATGAAAGTAAAGAGCTACTAAATAATCAGTGCAGCCCAGGGATCCGCCCGGATGTCCGGATTGGCAGGCATGAACCATTCTTAAAATATCACGTCGAACCTGTGAGGCAATTTTTGTTAATTTATCAATATCTGGAGTCATAATTTGTGCTTAATGGCCTTGCTAAAATAGCCATGTTCTTTGAAAGGAAGGGGTTATTTTAAAATTATTTGATTTTGAGAATATTTAAGCTGGATAAACCGACTTTATTTAATTGAATCCAAAACCTGTCCGGAAGAGTTTTTAGTATCAACTTTATCAATGATCTTTTGAATCAGTCCGTTCTTGTCAATAATGAATGTTTTTCTGGCTACCCCCATGTATTTTTTACCGTACATATTCTTTTCAACCCATACGCCATAAGCCTCAACGATTTTCTTATCGGTATCGGCAATCAGAGAGAAAGGCAGGCTGTATTTAGTAATGAACTTTTGGTGCGACTTTTCATCATCAGTGCTTACGCCTAAAACTTCGAAGCCTTCTTTTAACAGGGATTGGTAATTATCCCTGAAACTGCATGCTTCCGCAGTGCAACCCGGAGTATCATCTTTAGGATAAAAATATAGGATTACATCTTTTCCTGAAAAATCACTCAGGCTGATACTTTTTCCATTTTGGTCTTTTGCCTTGAAATCAGGAGCTTTCTGCCCCTCAGTAAGCTCAGTCATTTTTTACTCGATTTATGGGGCTAAAATTAGCAAAATAAATTATCTGAAATGAATAATTCTCTTTAACGATAAAAAACAGTCCTGTAGCTACTTAAGTTGTCTTTCATATCACTTACCGTCAATACAAAATCGTTTTTGCCTTTAGCTGTTAATTCGTCAAAACGATGCCATAAGGATCCCGTTTTAGGCTCGTATTCCATCAGAACCCATTGTCCGTTAATCATTGCATTGAAGGTTTTTATCCCTGATAGATTATCAGAAATACGGAACAGGATTCTTGGAATATTAACCATTGATACTCCATTACTAATGTTTACCGGAACGATCCTTGGTGCCAAAGTATCGGTCATGATATAAAAGCTATCGAAATTGCGAATTTCTGTTTTTACATATCCATTTTCAAATATGCCTCCCTGTGTTTTTTTGAGAAGATTTACAATAATAGCTTTGCTTTGTAATTCGACAGGCAAATTGTCATCAGCTTTTATTGATAAAGTGACCGGGCCGTTTAGCGGTATCAGGCGGTTATGTATATGATGAATCGGAGAATAGGCGCCGGCAGGTTTGGCAGCGGTTTTATAAACAAAATTAAAATTACTGTATAGTGTTTTCAGCGGGATGTTAAGCTTCAGACCGGCAGTATCGAATTCATTAACCTGATCGAATTTAAATATCTTTCCTTCAATTGCTTTAGATGGTTTTGCAGCCCCCTGACTGTATTTAATTTTGAAATTGAGTACACTCTGGTTCCCGGCAATATCCTTTATAATGTACTGAGCATTGCGGATATTCTGATCAGAAAAATTCAGAAGACCATTATTCAGCACATTTTTATAAATTTTCAAAGGGTTGCCCGGTTCGAGAAAACTTTTCTGAATACGTCTGCCGGTGACGATCATTGTAGGATAATCAACATGGGAATTCATCCCCCGCGAATTATCAAATGAAAATCTTTCCCATACCGCAGTGTAGATTGCTTGATCCTCAACCCGAAGCTCCATTGAATACGGGCCATTACTATTCTCAGAAGCTGAGTTCTTATCGGAACTAGCAATTCCAAGTCCCGATTCACCACCGATGGTGACAATAGTTTGTGGACTAAGACTGTAATTGCCAGCACTTCCACTTACCGGATATAACTGTTTGGGAGTATGCTCACTGAAAGGTTCTCCATTCAAATGATAGAGATACAATCCTGTAATCACAGGTTTAACCTTATCGGGGATTCTGATGCCGAAAAGCTGGGGATTGATCGGTTCCTCTGTTTTTGTATCGCGAATCTCAAAATGAAGGTGCGGTCCCCCGGAGCTACCGGTATTTCCTGACCAGCCGATTATATCGCCTCTTTTTACAGGGATTTCAACTGAAAGTAAAGGAAAATCGACATCGAACTTTTGCATCCGGTATTGGTAGGTCTTTGAAGTCATGCTGATGCGATCATTGAAGTTCCTTAAATGCATGTAGACGGTCGTGTAGCCATTTGGATGGCTGATGTACAGAGCATTCCCTCCGCCTCCAATCTGAACCCTTATTCTGGATATGAAACCATCTGCACTTGCATAAACCGGATAACCTTCCCGCTGATTAGTTTTCAGATCAAGCCCGGAATGAAAATGATTCGTTCTTATTTCGCCAAAGTTTCCTGAAATAATAGGAGGGAGGTCAAGAGGACGAATGAAATAATTTTGCGGGTATTGGGGTGATGTTACTTCCTGGCCCATGGCAAAAGTGCATAGTAAGGTCAGTAAGGATAAGGTAAAGAAGTATTTGAGCATAGAAATGGATTTCTATCGGATATAAAAATCGAGTAATTTTTGATCCTCGAGATAGCCGCATAGATGATCACCAATATTTACCTTACCTACTCCTTTTGGGGTGCCGGTAAAGATCAGGTCACCTTTTTTTAGGGTGATGTACTGGGAAACAAAGGCAATTATATATTCAAACGAAAAAAGAAGGTCTTTAGTGTTGCCATCCTGAACAGTAATTTCATTCAGGTCGAGTCTTATATTAAGATTGTTCAGGTCCTTAAACTCTGATTTTGGGATAAACTTGCTGACAGGTGCCGAATTATCGAAAGCTTTAGCCAGTTCCCATGGAAGTCCCTTTTCCTTATGTTTTTGTTGTATATCCCTTGCCGTAAAGTCAATTCCGAGGCCAATCTCGTCAAAGTATGAAGCAGCAAATTTTTGAGCAATATGTTTTCCTTCTTTTGATACTTTCAGAACAAGCTCTACTTCATGATGTATATCAGTAGAGAATTCAGGATGATAGAATGGTTTATTGTCTTTAAGGATTGCAGTATCAGGTTTCATGAATATAACAGGCACTGCAGGCACAGGATTATTCAGTTCTTTGGCATGTTCGGCGTAATTACGGCCTATAGCGATTATCTTCATTCCGCGAATATAAACATACTGAATCTAAGAAGAGGAATATGGGATAGATTTTACAATACGGAAATACGTTTGGTAATGATCTCACTGCCTACACTTACACGTATAAAATAGAATCCACTGCTGATCCTTGAAGAAATACTGAATGTATTACTGTGTTCACCGATACTCTGTCTTTCTGAGAAAAGTGTTGTTATTTCATTGCCTAAAACATCCATAATCCGGATAGTTACATTGGAATCCTTACTGATTGAATAGGTCATATTCAGATAATCAGAAACCGGATTCGGATAAACTTTTACGTTAGCCAGAATTTTATCACCAGGAAGCGGGTTTTTAGGCCCTGACATAATTTTGTTTTGAATCAGTAGTTTTTCTTTTGATGGTTTAAAGGGCGTAAAGCTTAATTTGACACCAGCTTTTGGATCTGCAGGCTTATTTAATCTGGTATCTGTAATCTTGGTGATAACTTTTGCTTTGGCTTTAAGCGAATCCGGGCGTGATACCTGAGAAAAAGAAGAGTTATATGCATAGCTGTTCAGGGACATTGTTATGCCTAAAACTATGAATACAACTAATGTTCTCAGGTAAGAGTTTATCATACGCAAAATAGATGATGGTATAAATATAAGGCATATTAATGTATACCCATAGTTAGATGGCTTTTTTTTAACAATTTTTAACTAAAATTCCTTTCTATACGTTTGTTTGCCTGAAATGTTAGTATAAATTTATAAATAAATGAGAAAAATTCAACAATATTATATTGCATGTATGAAATTGATTTTAAGATGTACTTTTGTTCTCTAAATTTTTCACTGTGTCGAATCTAAAAAATCTTCATAAGCTTTCTGCAGCTGGTTTATTAATCAGTTTGGGCATAATTTACGGCGATATTGGAACCTCTCCGTTATATGTGTTTAAGGCGATTGTCGCCGACCGTATAATTACGAGCGACTTAATCCTGGGTGGGCTGTCCTGTATATTCTGGACACTAACTCTGCAGACCACAATAAAATATGTAATAATTACGTTGCGCGCAGACAACAAGGGTGAGGGTGGAATTCTTTCATTGTTTTCTTTAGTCAAAAAGAAAGGCAAATGGTTGGTCATTCCGGCAATGATCGGAGGCTCCGCCTTGCTTGCAGATGGTATGATCACCCCTCCAATTACAGTATCTGCTGCAATCGAGGGTTTGAGAATATTTTATGCGGATATTCCGACTGTTCCTATAGTAATTGTAATCATTTCATTATTGTTTTTGATACAGCAATTTGGGACGTTCATAGTGGGTAAAGCCTTTGGCCCGATAATGTTTGTTTGGTTCACTATGATGGCGGTTTTGGGTGGCTTTTACCTGATTCAGTTCCCTGAGATTCTGAAAGCTATCAGTCCTTATTATGCATATTCACTACTTTCAACTAACCCCAATGCCTTATTTATTTTAGGTGCTGTATTCCTTTGTACAACAGGAGCAGAGGCTTTGTATTCAGATTTGGGCCATTGTGGACGTTCAAATATTCGTATCAGTTGGATCTATGTTAAGACCTGTTTATTGCTAAATTATTTCGGCCAGGGAGTATGGTTATGGCAGCATCAGGGTAGCCGTTTGACTCCGGGTGATAATCCATTTTTCAGCATTATGCCAGAGTGGTTTCTTATCGCAGGAATCAGTATAGCCACTTCTGCTGCAATCATTGCCAGTCAGGCGATGATCTCAGGTTCCTTTACCCTGATCTCTGAGGCGGTAAGACTTAATTTATGGCCAAAGGTTAAAATTAACTATCCAAGTAATCAAAAGGGGCAATTATATGTACCCTCAATCAATATATTGCTTTGGATTGGCTGTATTGTAGTAGTTTTGATTTTCCGTGAATCTCAGAATATGGAAGGTGCATACGGCCTGGCAATAAATCTGACTTTCCTGATGACCACCATACTGGTAGCAGTATTTCTTAAACGGAAGAAATTTCCAAATTATATCATTATTATTTTTGTTACGATATACGGACTGATTGAAATAGGATTTTTAGTGGCGAATATGGCTAAATTTCTCCATGGAGGTTGGTTTACTATCTTACTTGCATCTTTCTTATTATCAATCATGTGGGCATGGTACTCTGCCAGAAAGATTAAAAATCGCTTTGTAAAATTCGTTGAAGTTGATTCCTACTACCCTATTCTAAAGGAGTTGAGTGAGGATGAATCTGTTCCTAAATATGCTTCTCAACTGGTTTATCTGACCAGTTCCAATTTTAATTCTGAAATCGAATCCAAGATCATGTATTCGATCTTGCAGAAGCAGCCTAAAAGGGCGGATGTTTATTGGCTGGTACACGTTGATGTAACTGACGAACCTTTTACGAGAGATTATAAGGTAGAGTTTCTGGTTCCAAATAAACTTATCCGAATCGATTTTAAACTGGGATTCCGCGTCGAACAACAGATTAATGTGCTCTTTAGGAAGGTAGTTGAAGAATTGGTAAGAAACAATGAGGTGGATATAACCAGTAAATATACTTCCCTGAATAAGTACAAAATCATCGGCGATTTCAGGTTTGTTGTATTAGAAAAAGTAATATCACGTTCAAATGTCCTAAGCTTTATTGACAGGTTCATTATGGACTATTATTTCATCCTGAAGAAATTCTCGCTTTCGGAAGAACGCGGATTTGGCCTGGACATTAGTTTTGTTACGATCGAGCGGGTACCTCTGATTATTTCAACTCAGGACAACAGTGAGTTGACGAGACTAGATTTAGATCATGGTGAAGCCTGACGAGGCAAACAAAAGAGGGCAATTTTCTAATCGGAAATTGCCCTCTTTTGTTTGTGTCTGGTTTAATTTTAAAATAATCTCCAAGATTATTCCCCTAAATTAAGGTGAACTCGAAATAATATTTTAAAACCCACATAGCTGCCTGCTTCAGGCAGGGAAACATAGCATTTTATAGCTTCTAACCTAGATTTTAGACACAGATAGCCCTGAAGCTTCGCTTTAATCTATAAGATTTACAATCTATGTTTCCTTTAAAGCATAATAAAGTCAATCTATGTGGTTAAATATTAATCTTTAGATAGTTTAATATCGAACTCTCGTTAAATTAATACCGGGGTGGGTATCAGGATTTTATTTATTCAGATTGCTTTTGTGATAACTATATGAAAAATAAATAATCAGACCCAAACCAAGCCAGATCAGAAACCGAAGCCAGTTGGTATATCCCAGTTCAGTCATCAGATATAAACAACTCAGCATTCCCAGAACAGGAATCAGGGATAAATTTTTTCTGAACGAAAGTATAGCCATTATTATTGCTGCCAGAATGAACAGAAAATAGGGTAATTTATCTTTATACACATGCCAGTCGCCCTTGTACTCAAATAAGGATAGAATGGGCTCTCTGAAACTTATAAAAATTACAATAAGCAATGCAGGAACGATGTATTTCGAATTAACATATGGGATGCGGAAACGTTTGCGGTTCGAATCATTTATTTCTTCTTTGGGAAGCAGCAAGACTCCGGCACAGACCAGTACAAAAGCAAAGAGAGTACCGATGCTGGTCAGGTCAGTAACCTCAGTAAGGTTCATGAACAATGCAGGCACAGACACGACAATTCCGGTGATTAGTGTCGCAAACCACGGTGTCTTGTATTTCGGGTGAATACTTGAAAATTTCTTTGGTAATAAGCCATCCCGGCTCATGCTCATCCAGATACGCGGCTGTCCCATCTGAAATATCAGTAATACACTTGCCGTTGCAATTACTGCACTT
This sequence comes from Daejeonella sp., assembly GCF_030684675.1. GTDB lineage: Bacteria > Bacteroidota > Bacteroidia > Sphingobacteriales > Sphingobacteriaceae > Daejeonella. The sequence continues at coordinate 26,247 of NZ_JAUXXZ010000013.1, forward strand.
ATTGATATGATATAACTTATATTGTCAAGTCCGACATTTTTGAAGACAAATGCCAATGGATCTTCAACCTGCAGTTCTTTGTAGCTTACCATTCCGGTTAAGACCAATGCCACCAGGATGTACAGGACGGTACAGATAATTAATGAGTAAATCATGCCTTTAGGCAAATCCCTTTGCGGATTTTTGCATTCTTCTGCGGTCGTAGAAATGGCGTCAAAGCCTATGTATGCAAAGAAAACTCCCGAAACCCCTTTCATCATCCCTTCAAAACCATTTGGCAGAAAAGGGCTCCAGTTTGCAGGTTGCACATAGAAAAACCCGAGTACAATAACACCAATCACTACAGCAATTTTCAGGAAGACCATTGCATTGGTTGCTCTTTTTGTCTCACGAATCCCGATATAAACCAGGTAGGTTATCAAAAAAACGATGCCCAATGCCGGAATGTCTGCAATGAATTTTAAGTTGCCTGATCCTGGGGCCGATTCCCAAGCCCCGGCAGCATATTGAACCTTCGCACTAATCCCACTCAGATCTGTTCCAGCTGCCAGCACTTCTTTATACGCTCTGAAGGCAGAAAGATAATCCATGGTCAGATAGGCAGGTATATGGATATTGAAACCCTCGAGTAAATTGGTGAAATATTCACTCCAGGATATTGCAACCGCAATATTACCAATGGCGTACTCCATAAGTAAATCCCATCCGATTATCCAGGCAATTAACTCTCCGAAAGAAGCATAGGCATAGGTATATGCACTTCCTGCGACCGGAATTCTTGAAGCAAACTCTGCATAACATAAGGCAGAAAATCCGCAGGTGATGGCAGTAATGACAAAGAGAATACTTACCCCGGGACCTCCATTGAAGGCTGCGTTTCCAATTGTAGAAAATATCCCGGCACCAATTACTGCAGCGATACCCATCAGGGTAAGGTCTTTAACAGAAAGAACTCTTCTTAACTCCTGATCTTCGATTTCGGCATCCGAAAATCCCGCCTGTCGGTCTTTCATGATCAACTCAATAGATTTCTTTCTAAAAAGGTTTCTTGACATATTGTCGTTCAATTAGATTGGTTTAGCAATCAAACATAAAAATTATTTAGTTTTGAATCCGCATCCAAACCAAATAATGAAGAAAAGCCTCTCCGAAATCCTTTATCCTCAGCGATACTTTCTGATCCCGTTTTTGATATTGCTTCTGATTGGTTTTATTCTTCTGCTATTGAATTCAAAAGCTGAACTGTTTTTATGGATCAACCGACACCACAATAGTTTTTTTGATGGATTTTTTAAGCTAATCACTTTGTTAGGAGACGGCATAATAACGGTTATTGTGGTTTTGGTTTTACTCTTCTTTAAATTTCGTTATTCAGTGCTTGCCGCCATCGCATTTGCTTACAGTTCCCTCGCTATCCAGGTACTAAAATATCTTTTCAAAGCCCCAAGACCGGCTAAATATTTTGAAAATATAATACCAATCCGAACTATTGAAGGCTATCCGGTACATGAATGGAACAGTTTCCCTTCAGGACATGCAGCTGCTGCATTTACGCTTGCAGTGGTATTAACTTATTTGCTTCCCCATAGACAACGCCACTGGGTAATTATACCATTAGCTGCCTTAACCGCATTCTCAAGGGTTTATCTTGCTCAGCATTTTATGGAGGATATAGTTGCGGGGTCAATTATTGCTGTGCTTATGACCTTTCATATGATCTGGTGGCTGGGAAATACCAAATGGTATAATTCATCAAAATTAGAAGGGAGGTTGTTTGGAAAGGCTTAATCTGAGAACCAAGGGTATTCTCTTGTTTATTGTTAGTCTGATGCTGCTTCTGCAGAATCTGGATAAACCGATGATCTATATTCTTGATGAAGCCAAGAATGCAGAATGTGCCCGTGAGATGTTGGTATCGGGCGATTATATTATGCCCTATTTTAACGGACAATTAAGAACTGATAAACCGCCGCTGCATTACTTTTTTATGGCATTGGCTTATAAGATATTCGGAGTATCGGCATTCAGTGCCCGGTTTTTCTCAGTTGTATTTGGGGCTTTAACCATCCTGATCAGTTTTTTGTTCTGCAGAAAATATTTAGGGGAAAGGGCAGGCTGGCTGACTGCGATGGTTTTGTTATCCTCATTACATTTTAATTTTCAGATGCGGATGTCCGTGCCAGATCCCTACCTAATATTCTTTATGACTTCTGGTTTCATGTGCTTTTATGCCTTCCTGATTGAAAAAGGGAAGTTTTGGATCTGGCTGATGTATGTATGTTTCGGACTTGGCTTATTAACCAAAGGCCCAATAGCAGTCGCATTGCCAGGCTTGATTATGCTGGTATTCCTTATCTGGACAAAACGGTTTAATTGGGCAATGATCCGTTCTTTTCAAATTCCTGCAGGGATAATTATAGTTTTGCTGATTTCATTACCCTGGTATTGGCTGAATTATAATGCAAGCAATGGACTTTGGACTGAGGGTTTCTTTTTTAAACACAATCTGCAAAGGTTCTCTGACACAATGGAAGGTCATGGAGGTTTTTTCCTTCTGCCATTGATAATGGTCATCGCCGGCTTACTTCCTTTAAGTGTTTTTTGCATTCAGGCAATATTCCTTGCCTGGAAACAGCGTGCGAATGAGGTTTTATTGTATTGTCTGAGCATTGTTCTGGGGATCATTATCTTTTTTTCATTTTCACAGACAAAACTTCCGAATTATACAGCTCCTGCATACCCTTTCATTGCAATCCTGCTTGGATTTTTGTTGTCGGAACTGGAAGGGATGAATCTTTCATTGAAAAAAGTAAAATGGGCTTTTGGGTTTTACACCGTAATGGCATTTGCTCTTCCTGCGGCAGTTTATTTCGGACTTAAGGCAGATAAGAATGTTCAGGATGCAGCAGGTGTTTGGATCTGGTTTGTCCCTATACCAGTTGGAGCCTTGATGGGCTGGTACTTTATGCGGAAGAATGAAATCAGCAAATTTATACTCAGCATGGCCTTTTCATTTATACTGAGCAATTTTCTTTTTTTTGCGAAAGCATATCCCGGGGTTTATGGGATCAATCCTGTGGCAGGCTCATTGGAACTGCTAAAAAACAAGCCGAATCTGGTTTACTATAAAATGATGAATTCAGCTTATATTTTTAATATGCAGCGATTGGTGCCTGCAATTCAAAGTCAGGATAGCCTCTCAATTTATCTCAAAAAGCATCCTGATGCTTTGGTGATTTCACGAAAGCAATTCGAGGAGGAGATACTTGCTTCAGGGGACATGGTTCCTGTTTTTGAACAGAAAGATACCTTCGAAAACCCAATAACTGTAATTTACAAGTCAGTTCGCTGAGCCTTTTTTAACAAAATTCTCAGAATAGTCAGGCCAATTGCCAATAGACCTATCATGATGAGCCAGATGAGATATTTAGAATTGTCAGGGCTGTCAGAATTGGGACCCTGGCTCGTATACTGGTCTGAGCTGCTTATAGTTTCATTGACTTCAATTGAATTAAAGAATTTCTCACGCTCAGGAACAGCGAATTCCTTATGAACATTCTCATGAAGAAATTCAAAAGCATAGGTTGCACCATTGGTATGTAAAACTCTGAAATCCCTTAACAAAACCCCGCTGCCGGTATCAATCTTTAGTGTAAAATCTTTAACTTTTAGTTCGCCAATCCGGTTATCTTTTTCATCTGTAATAATACCAGAGTTTGAGGATTGCTTGACACTTTTGATGTAATTTTCGTAATAGTTCTTCAGATGCCTGTCCTTTTCAATGTCTGGTGTTATTTGGGGATTATCAGGGACTTTGAATATTAAAATTGTTCCAAATGAGCTTCTGGCTACCAGGCTAAATTGCTTTCTGGTTTCTGTTTTGGTATACCCTTTAGGAAGCCCCACAGAAACGACACTGTCAATTCTAAAAGTATCCCAGGTTTGGGCCTGGGATAAGAAAGGAATCAAATATATTGCGAGCAGTATGATTAATTTTTTCATACTGAAAGAGATACAAAAAGTGTGCTATTCTTTTATTTCTTTGAAACTGTACAAAAAACAGAACCTCAGAATGCTCAAAATTACTCCAGTTTATCCAATTCTTTCTGAACGAAATCTGCCAGTTCTTTCACATAAGCAGCAGTGAAGTTAAATTCGATTCCGGCAGTTTCATAGATTTCCTTAATCGTTTTAGTATAACCAAGCTTTAATGCATCCAGATAGTTGGAAAGCCCTTTTCCAGGGTCATTTTTGTAGTTTTTCCAGACAGCAATAGCTCCCAGTTGAGCAATTCCATATTCGATATAGTAGAAAGGGACTTCAAAAATATGTAGTTGTTTTTGCCAAAGGTTTTCTAATGCATGCTGATGCTCAGACCATTCGGTGAAATTATTTCCAAATGGTTCAAATATTTTTGTCCATGCCTCTGCCCGCTCTTCACTGGTATGATTGGGATTGGTATAAATCCAGTGCTGAAACTGATCTACTACTGCAACCCATGGGAGCGTTTTTAAGACATCTTTTAGCTGGTCTTTCTTTGCACGAATCAGATCTTCAGAATTGTCAAAGAATTTATCCCAATGATCCATCGAAATTAGTTCCATGCTCATAGAAGCAAGTTCAGCAACCTCTGATGGAAGATGCTTAAAGTCATTTAATTCAAGTCCTGCAGAAACAAAAGTATGAACTGCATGTCCGCCTTCATGAACCATGGTGGTCAGGTCTCGGAATGTTCCTGCAGAGTTCATGAAAATAAAAGGGGCACCACTTTCTGCAAGTGGATAATTATAACCACCCGGAGCTTTACCTTTACGACTGTCCACATCGAAAAAGCCATTTGCTTTCATTATTTCTAACCTTTCGCCGATGTATGGACTTAGTCCCCGGAAACATTTAATAGACTTTTCAATCAATTCTTCACCATTGCTGAATGGTTTCAAAGCCGGCTTTCCGGAAATGTCAACATCCATGTCCCATGGTTTTAATTCATTTAAATTCAGTGCTTTAAGACGCTTTTCAGCCTGTAGCTTTAAAAGAGGGACGATTTCCTCCTGAATAGCTTTATGGAAGTCATAACAGTCCCCGGGGGTATAGTCAAAACGTCCGAGAGCCTGAAACATATAGTCCCTGAAGTTTTCAAAGCCGGCATTAAGGGCAACCTGGTGACGAAGTTTTAACAATGAATTGAATAATTCATCCAGTTTTTCCTTGTCTTCCAGTCTTCGCGCTGTGATGGCTTCCCAGGCCTCCTGCCTCACATGGCGGTTGGTATCCTTTAAGAATACTGCAGCCTGTTCAAGTGTATATTCCTGTCCTCCCAGTTTAACCGACATTGATCCGGTAATTCCCTGATATTTTTGTTGTTCGACCTGTATTTGGGTCAATAGAGGTATATTTTCTTCCCTAAAGAGTTCGAGTGCCTTTTTTATTCCGCGGACATAGACATAGTATTTTGCCTCATCCAATTGTTCAGCAAAAGGACTCTGAATAAATTTTTTATTTATTTCATTATTGAGTGGTGCAATTTTCGGTTCGATTTCTGTTGCGAAAAATTGAAAGTCAGTCAATAATTTTTCATCTGTTGTATCGCAGGTCATGCGGATATATCTCCAGGCAAAGTCCTCTTCCAGGGCAGCTTCAATTTCACTTCTGTCGCGAAGCCATTGCTCCAGGTCATTAACTGAGTTTAAAGATCTGTTAATCAGCTCATTAAATATTGGTTCAAGATTTTCCCATTGTATATTTAGTTCTGCCGGGATATAGGTTCTTGGTTTTTTTGAGATTTTAAGATCTTTCATATTAAAATTTATAATTGATTTCTTAGATAAGCATCCAATAAAAAAAATACTGCAAATACTACCGAAGCAATTCCATTTGTGGTGAAGAAGGCACGATCTACTTTCGACAGATCATCTGGCTTTACAAGCTGATGCTGGTAGACCAGTAGCAGGATAAAGAACAGGACTCCGGCAAGGTAAAACCAGGAGAGATCAGTAAACAGATAGGGCAGACTTACAAATGCAACAGCCAGAAAATGCAAAAAGGACGATACTTTTAAGGCATTCTTCTTTCCAAGCCAGGCCGGAATGGAATTCAGATTATTTTGCCTGTCAAATTCTTCATCCTGAAGTGCATAAATTATATCAAAGCCACTTACCCAGCATAAAACGGCCAGTGAAAAATAAATTGGGAGCATCGCAAATTCACCGGTAACTACCAGATAGGCTCCGATTGGTGCAAGCGCAAGACCAAGGCCTAAAATAAGGTGGCAGAGAGGAGTGAACCTTTTGGTAAAACTATAGCCTAAAACTACCGAAAGTGCAATAGGAGACAGGTAAAAACAAAGCTTGTTGATCAGCAGGGTTGTCAGGATAAATAAAAGGCTGTTAGCAATAGTAAAGAGTAATGCTTCATTGGAGCTGATGCGCCCTGAAGGTATATCCCTGATTGCAGTTCTTGGATTTTGAGCATCGATATCCCGGTCGAGATAGCGGTTGAATGCCATTGCTGCATTGCGGGCAAAAATCATACAGAGCAGCATCAGAAATAGTTTCAGCCAGTTAAACTCATGCGTTGTGGTAGTTATGGCAAGAAAAAAGCCGATAATAGCAAAAGGCATCGCAAAAACAGTATGGGCAAATAATACAAGGGAAAAATATTTGTTCATTCGGTTATCTGTCTTTTTTATACCGGATTCTGAAAATAAAATTTCAGTTTTTGTTCCTCTAATGGAGATTACCGGGTAAATTTCTTATTCAGATCATTTATAAAATTTAGCAGGTCATCACGACCTTCCTGTGTTTCTGCAGAGGTAATATAATGCCGTGGCACCTCTTCGAAGATCTCCAGAAGGGCTTTTCTGAATTTTGCTATGCATTGATCGGTCTTTACACCCGATTGCTTATCAGCTTTTGTAAAAATTAGCTGGAAAGGCAGGCCGTTTTCACCCAGCCAGGTACAAAATTCAATATCAATCTTTTGCGGATCCAAACGGCTGTCAATCAGGACAAAAACGCATTGCAAATTTTCACGGTTCCGGAGATAGAAGCTGATGAATTTTGACCATTCACCCCGGTTACTTTTAGAAGTTCTTGCATATCCATATCCCGGAAGATCAACCAACTGCCAGTTTTCATTGATCAGGAAATGGTTAATTAACTGGGTTTTACCGGGAGTTTGAGAGGTTTTTGCAAGCCCTTTTCGCTGTACAAGCATATTGATCAGCGAGGATTTACCTACGTTTGAACGACCAATAAAGGCATATTCAGGTAATTCAGGAGCCGGTAGTTTATCAGTTCTGGTATTACTGCATTGAAATTCTGCGCTTTTAATAATCATCCTGCAAAGGTAGGACATTGCTTGCAATGTTTAAAACCCATGATTTTAATTCAATCTGCAGAGCGTCATATTTTCGATGATTTTGATGAATTTTGATTGAAGGACTAATCTTGGCTGTAGACGCTTCCTTAATTCCATTATCTTTGCGCTGTATGTCAAAAACAGTAAGGCCTTATCAGGATTCAGAAGCTACCAAAAAAGAACAGGTAGCGAGCATGTTTAATAATATATCAGGTACATATGATTTTTTGAACCATTTTCTCTCAATGGGTATTGACAGGATTTGGAGAAAAAAAGCGATTAAAGAGTTGCTTAGCGATAAATCTTCGTACATTCTGGACGTTGCGACCGGCACCGGTGATTTTGCATTTGAGGCGATAAAAATTCTTAAGCCCCGAAAGGTAGTGGGGGTGGATATCTCTGCAGGCATGCTTGGAATTGCAGATCAGAAAATTATAAAGCGGAAAATGCAGGATGTTTTTGAGGTTCGTTTGGGTGACTCTGAAAAACTATTGTTTGATGATGACTCTTTTGATGCGGTAACTGTGGCCTTCGGTGTCCGTAATTTTGAGGACATTGAAAAGGGACTTAGTGATATGCTGCGGGTATTAAAGCCCGGAGGAAAGGCAGTGATTCTGGAGTTTTCTAAACCGAAGGTATTTCCGGTTAAACAGGGATATAATTTCTACTTCAAATACATAACTCCTACAATCGGGAGAATTTTTTCAAAAGATAGCAGTGCATACACCTATCTTCCTGAATCTGTGGCTTCATTCCCAGATGGAGCGAGTTTTGACAATTTGATGCAAAAAGTTGGATTCAAAAATACGAAATACCGTCCGCTGACGTTTGGAATTTGTTCCATTTACACCGGTATCAAATGAAGAAAACCCTCATTCTGTGTATTTTTTTTATTTTTTCAATAAATAGATTGTCCGCACAGGAGAGCTGGGGCGGGGGTGTTGATGGAGAACAACTGCATTTTGGTTTTACATTTCAGTACGTTGCCTCAGAGTTTAAAATCTTAAAGCTGGCGCAATGGAAGGGCCCTTTTATCGATCCGTTTAACGGACTTCCAATGATAAACAGTGAAATGAGAAGCCTTTCATCTCCTGTTACTCCCGGATTTGGATTAGGCTTTGTTTCTGATTACCGACTCGGAGATAATGCCAATCTGCGTTTTACACCGGGAATGGTATTTTCTGATAGAATTGTTAATTATGAATTTGCTGATCCGACTTTTAACGTACAGAAAAAGGTTCAGGCAACGTTGATGGATTTACCTTTGGGTATAAAACTAAAATCAGACAGAAGGCGGAATTTCAGGGCTTATATGATAGCCGGTGCAAAATATTCAGTCGATATTACTTCGAAAAAGAAAACAGATGATATAGCATTAAGTCCCGAAGCAAAATATCTTAAAAACAATAAAAATACCGTTTGGTATGAAGCAGGAGTTGGATTTGACCTCTACTTTGAATTTTTCAAAATGTCTCCGGAGATCAAGTTCGCTCAATCAATGAAAAGTGTACTCAGGGATGATGACAGACTTGAAAACCCCTATACATCACCTATAGATAAATTATTTATCCGAAATTTTCAGTTCAGCCTGTATTTTGAATAGCATTTCCTAAGAATTCCTTAATTTCGGGTTTTCAAATAATTATGTCAAAAATAGCTTTAATTACCGGTGCAACTGCCGGAATTGGCGAAGCATGCGCCCGCCTCTTTGCCCAACAAAATTACGACCTTATTATTACCGGTCGCCGGACTGAACGTTTAGATGCCCTGGCTCAGGATCTGGTTAATGAATATGGTATTCGGGTTAATACACTGACTATGGATGTTAGAAATAAAGAGGAGGTTGGAAAACTGGAGACTTTATCGGATGATTGGAAAAAAGTTGATGTATTGATTAACAATGCCGGTTTATCGCAGGGCATGGATCCAATCAATGCCGGAAGTACCACTGATTGGGAAGTGATGATCGATACCAATATCAAAGGCTTATTATACGTAACCAAAGTTGTTTCAAACTGGATGATCAAACATAAATCCGGACACATAATCAACCTTGGTTCAATTGCCGGAAAGGAAACCTATCTGAACGGAAATGTGTATTGTGCAACTAAACATGCAGTTGATTCCCTGAATAAAGCAATGCGGATTGATCTTCTGCCTCATAAGATTAAAGTAACAGGTGTACACCCGGGAGCTGTGGATACAGAATTTTCGCAAGTTCGTTTTCATGGAGATCGGGAACGTGCTAAAAAAGTTTACGAAGGATATGAGCCTCTGCATGCACAGGATATTGCCGAAACTATCTGGTTTGCAGTGTCCCGTCCCGTACATGTAAACATAAACGATATGATCGTGATGCCAACAGCACAGGCGAGCACTTCTCATCATTTAAAAGAATAGGGGAAAGGCATGCTGCTGGAATAAATGTAAAATTTACTCCCAACTAGTCAGGATTATGTAGTTTTGCATTAATCACTAACCAAATTAAAATCATTTCAGGAAATGCCTCTGCAACAAAATATTGATCAGGATATTAAATCCGCCATGTTGAGTAAGGATAGTACCCGTTTGCGTGGACTAAGGGCTATAAAAGCTGCTTTACTGGTTGCCAAAACAGAAAAGGGTGCCCAGGATGTACTTACAGAAGAAGCAGAACTTAAGGTTCTGCAAAAGCTGGCAAAGCAACGTAAAGAGTCTGCGGATATCTATCAGTCTCAAAATCGACCGGATCTGTATCAGATAGAACAGGAAGAGCTACAGGTCATTGAAGCCTATCTGCCAAAGCAGTTGGACAAAGATGCAATTACTGCTTTTATTAAAACAGTAATTTCTCAAACTGGTGCTTCAGGCATGAAAGATATGGGTAAAGTGATGGGAGTTGTAAGTAAGGATCTGGCTGGAAAGGCCGATGGCAAAACTGTTTCTGAGCTTGTAAAGGAGCTTCTTGGTTAATTATTGGATCATCCAGGAGTGAATTGATAATTAAGGCTTATTTTCTTTCTAATAAAATAAGTTTTTATATTGATTTAACTTTTAGACTTATACCTTAGCAGGTAAAAGAAAAATGTACTTAAAGATTCTATGGAGTTCGAGATAAAAGAAGAAAACGGTTTTAAATACATTGAAGAGGGAGAAGGAGAAGTGCTCTTATTGCTTCATGGCTTAATGGGTGCACTTAGTAACTGGACTGATGTTGTTCAAGAATTTAAAAAGGATTACAGGGTGATTATACCCTTGTTACCATTATATGATCTTCCATTGCTAACCACAGGGGTAAAAACGCTTGCCAAGTTTATTCATAAGTTTGTAAAATATAAAAAGCTGAAAAATATAACCGTTCTTGGTAATTCCCTTGGCGGTCATGTAGGCTTAATATATACACTCAATCATCAGGAAGAAGTAAAAGCTTTGGTTTTGACCGGCAGTTCTGGTTTGTATGAAAATGCTTTCGGAGGATCTTTCCCCAGACGTGAAAGTTATGATTTCATAAAGGAAAAGGTTGAATTTACGTTTTATGATCCTGCTACAGCGACAAAGGAACTAGTTGATGAGGTTTACCAGATAGTGAATGACAGGATAAAGGTGATTAAGATCCTTGCTATGGCCAAATCAGCCATCAGGCATAACATGTCAAAAGACATTTATAAGATCAAAGTTCCGGTTTGCCTTATCTGGGGAAAAGATGATAAAATAACTCCGCCGGAAGTAGCTGCGGAGTTTAATCAGTTATTGCCCGATTCTGAATTGAACTGGGTTGATCTATGTGGTCATGCTCCAATGATGGAACGGCCTGTTGAATTTAATGCACATTTAAAAAGGTTTTTAGATCGTATATACTAGCAGAGCTATATGTTTGCACACGAACTCATATCGGATAGTATCCCATCTTTAAGAACTTCTGATACTGTTCAGAAGGTGCATGAAAGGATGGCTGAGTTTCGTGTGAATCACCTTCCGATAGTTAATGACAAGCAATTTTTGGGACTCGTTTCGGATGAAGACCTGGTTGAGGTTCAGGATTCAAATGCTCCTGTGGGCAGTTTAAGCTTGGCTCTTCATAATCCTTTTGTATACGAAGAACAGCATATTTATGATGTAATTCGTTTATTCTATGAGCAGAAATTAAGTCTGGTACCTGTTCTCGATTCCAATAAAAACTACAAGGGACTTATTTCCATAAATACTATGATGGAATATGTTGCCACAATTACCTCAGTGAAAGAGCCCGGAGGGATCATTATTCTCGAGATTACGAACAGGAATAATTCACTTGCGCATATTTCACAGATTGTAGAATCAGATAATGCCCAAATTCTGAGCTCTTATGTTCAATCATTTCCTGATTCTACTAAACTTGAAATTACATTAAAACTCAATCGTACAGATTTATCCTCTATTATAGCTTCTTTTCTTAGATATGATTATCATGTCAAGGCTACCTTTAATGATACCAAATCAGACGATGGTACTTCAGACAGATATGATCAGCTAATGAACTATCTCGATATCTAAAAGCACAACATGAAGATTGCAATTTACGGCAGGCAATTCAATAATACTGTATTACCACATGTTCAGCAGGTTTTCGACAGCCTCGCAGAACATGCTGTTGAAGCCTTTGTCTATGATAAATATAATCACTTCATCTCAGGCAAAATATTTTTCCCCAGGAAGTTTCAAATCTTTAGAAATTCTCAGGATCTTATCGACGCGAAGGTAGATGTGATGATCAGCCTGGGAGGTGACGGCACATTGCTCGATACTGTTACCCTGATTCGTGATTCAAACATTCCGGTTATCGGGATAAACTTCGGACGTTTAGGGTTTTTGGCCAGTATCAACAAGAGTGATATTGCCAATGCGATGATTAGTCTGGTTAACAAGGACTTTACACTGGACAAGCGCGTTCAGCTTTGTATAGAATCAGAACTGAAACTGTTTGGAAATGAAAATTTTGCCTTGAATGATGTAACAATTCATAAACGGGATACCTCGGCCATGATGATTGTGCATGCCTATCTCAATGGAGATTTTTTGAATTCCTATTGGGCAGATGGTATTATCGTAGCTACACCAACCGGATCAACAGCCTATTCTCTGAGTTGTGGTGGTCCTATTATATTCCCAGGTTCCGGAAATATGGTTGTTACCCCAATTTCCCCTCATAATCTGAATGTTCGGCCAATAGTCTTATCAGATACTAATATTCTTTCTTTCGAAATCGAAGGCAGAAGTTCGAAATACCTTTTAACCTGCGATTCCCGAACAGAGGTAATCGATACATCCATAAAAGTTAAAGTGAAAAAGGCTGGTTTTGGGATCAATTTGATCAGACTAAATAATGAAAACTATTTATCTACGTTAAGGAATAAATTGCTCTGGGGAATAGATACCAGAAATTATTAAGAACAGCTTTTGCATTCATGCGTAGATTAGTACTTGTTATTACATTGCTTTCCGGAAGCTTCATTAGCTCAGCCCAAACCTGGGAATTTGGTGGATTTTTAGGCGGTGCAGGTTATATGGGCGATATTAATCCTGTTAAAGCATATAAACTAACAGATCCGGCCATTGGTGTTCAGATCAAACGAAATTTTGATGGTTACTGGTCCGCAAAGCTGAATTACATGTATGGCAAGGTTCGGGCAAGTGATGCTTCTTCTTCTAATACCTATCAGATTGAGCGGAATCTTGATTTTCATTCCCCGGTGTCTGAGTTATCCATGCAGATAGAATTCAATCTATTCAGATATATGGCTGGTGCGGATTTTGGTTATGCAACCAGAAAATTGAGTCCTTATCTATTTACTGGTGTAGCTTCCTTTTCTTATAATCCCCTGACTAATTATAATGGTGATGAGCTTGAACTCCGGCTTCTGCAGACTGAGAATGTTGCTTACAAGAAAAGTGCAATCAGTGTGCCTTATGGAGCAGGGGTGAAATATAACATTAGCGGAAAATGGACAATCATTGCCGAGCTCGGCTATCGTACAGCTTTTACAGATTATCTGGATGATATCAGTGGCAGATATATTGATTTTAATGTTGTTTCTCCTGCGAGTTCTTTAACACAAGCTTTGGCTGACCGCTCGATCGTTGTTCCACAAATTGGAACGCCGGGAACACAAAGGGGTGACTTCAGGCCAAGGGATACGTATATGTTTGCAGGTGTTGGACTTACTTATACCTTCATCCCGATTAAGTGTCCTACCTTTTAAGCTTTTTGGTCATTAAAAACAATTTATTACCAATGAAAATCTGTTTTATTTCTTGTAACAGATTAACGCAATTAAGTCATAACTTTGCATCGCGAAATTTTGGAACAATTTTTCGGGATTAAGCATATAGAATTTGTTCCGGTTTTGAATGTTAAACTTAGTAAATGAGCCTGATTGAACAGATAGATAAGGATAAATTGCCACAACATGTAGCAGTAATTATGGATGGAAATGGCCGTTGGGCAAAGGAAAAGGGAAAACTGCGGGTATTCGGTCATCAGAATGGAGTTGTTGCCGTTCGCGATACGGTAGAAGGTGCAGTTGAACTGGGTATCAAATATCTGACACTCTATGCATTTTCAACCGAGAACTGGAACAGACCAAAGCTTGAGGTAATGGCTTTGATGGAACTGCTTGTTTCAACTATAAGTAAAGAAACTAAAACTTTAATGGATAATGGGGTGCGTTTAAATGCTATTGGAAATTTATCTTCTCTGCCAGAAAAATGCCGAAAACAATTAATTGAGACAATAAAGAAGACCGCATTAAATACAAATTGCACACTCACTCTTGCGCTCAGCTACAGTTCAAGATGGGAAATTACCGATGCAGCCAAAAGAATAGCTGTAAAAGTCAGGGATGGTGAGTTAAAAGCCGAGGAAATTACCGAGGACATTTTTGGCTCTCATTTGAATACAGCTGGTATTCCTGATCCGGAGCTGATGATCCGGACCAGCGGGGAACACAGGATCAGCAATTATCTTTTATGGCAAATTGCTTATGCTGAATTGTACTTTACTTCAAAATTATGGCCTGATTTCAGACGGCAGGATCTCTTTGAAGCCGTATTAGATTATCAGAAACGCGAGAGACGATTCGGGATGACAAGTGAACAGTTGAACTAATTTTCACTTTTAACACTTTTTAACAAGCTATTAGCTTAATTTAGCACCTTTAATACACCAAATGAATCGCATTCTCATACTGTTTTTACTACTTATATCCGGTACTTCTGCAATGGCCCAGTTTGGGAGAACTGGAACTCCAACACCAGCGAGACCTGCTGCATCTAATGATGAACTTAGCTATCTGAATCCTAAAGATTTCGTTATCGGCGGAACAACTATTCTAGGAACAGAATTTTTGGATAAGGATGTTTTGATTACCATTTCTAAATTAACCAAGGGCGACAGGATAACCGTGCCGGGAGATGCTACTTCCAATGCAGTTAAAAATTTATGGGCTCAGGGATTATTTGATGACGTAAAATTAAATATTGCCGAAATCAGGTCTGATTCGATCTTTTTTGAGATCGAGGTTGTGGAACGCCCGCGTTTGACGAGAATCGAATTGATCGGGCTAAAAAAAGGCGAAGTAGCGGATGTCCGCGAAAAATTAAATGATAAAACAGGAAAAGTTGTCAATGAAAATTTATTAAAAACAACTACTGATATTATCAAGAAGCATTTTACTGAAAAGGGTTATCTCTTCGCGGATGTTTTGATTGCCGAAAGAAAGGATACTTCGGAAGCGAATAATAAGATTCTGGATATTACAGTTGAAAAGAACGACCGGGTTAAAATAAGTGAAATCGTCTTTACCGGGAATAAAGACTTTAAAAACAAAAGTTTAAAGAAATATCTCAAAAAGACCAAAGAAAAAGCTATTTACAAGGTATTCGGGTCGGGTAAATTTCTGCAGAATAAGTATGATGAGGATAAGCTGAACCTTATATCTAAGATGCATGAAAAGGGCTATCGCGATGCTGAAATAGTCAAAGACACCACTTACCGGACCGGTAAAAGTACCATTGGTGTCAAAATTGACCTGCATGAGGGACCTAAGTATTATTTCGGGAATATAACATGGGCAGGAAATGCGAAGTATTCTACCAAAGTTCTGGAGACAATTCTGGCAATCAATAAAGGAGAGGTGTTCAGTGAGAAAAAGCTTCAAAGAAAACTTACCAGTAGTCCGGGAGGAGACGATGTATCCTCACTTTATATGAACGATGGTTATCTTACTTTCAACGTGGATCCGGTTCAAACCAAGGTTTACGGTGATACCATCGACCTGGAAATGAGAATGTACGAAGGTCCGCAATACACCATTAACAATATTAAGGTCAAGGGTAATGAGCTAACCAATGATAAAGTAATTTTAAGAGAGATCCGGACCAAACCAGGCCAGAAATTTTCCAAAGAGCTTATTGTAAGAAGTACACGCGAAATTGCACAATTAGGAAATTTTGACGATACTAAAACTGACCCTAAACCTATCAATATCAATCCTAATGATGGTACGGTTGACATCGAATATAATGTAGTCGAAAAACCTTCTGATCAGATTGAATTGTCCGGAGGTTTCGGTGGGGGACGTGTGGTCGGTACTTTAGGCTTAACTTTTAATAATTTCTCTGCGCGCAACCTCTTCAATAAAAGTGCATGGAAGCCATTACCTAAAGGAGATGGTCAAAAGTTGAGCATCAGGGGACAAACCAATGGTAAATTCTATCAGTCGTATAGTTTTTCGTTCTCTGAACCATGGTTGGGTGGAAAGAAGCCTATTTATTTTGGTATAAGCGCCTTTACTTCCCTACAATCCAACGGACTTAGAAACGGGGATGCGAATCAACAGAAGATTCGCATGAATGGTATGACCTATAGTTTGGGTAAGCGTTTAAAATGGCCGGATGATTATTTTCAGGCGAATACCTCAATTAATCTACAGCAATACATCCTTAACAATTATAATGCATTCATTTTTTCGACAGGTACTTCCTATAACTTTAACTTAACTCAGGAGATTAGCAGAAGCTCAGTCGATGCACCTATCTTCCCTACTTCAGGTTCAAATTTAAAATTAACTGTTCAGGCAACCCCTCCTTATTCATTATTGAATAATAAGAATTATGCAATCGCAACAGATAAGGAAAAATACAGATTCACTGAGTATCATAAATGGAAATTTGAGTCTCAATGGTTTCAGCGTATCTATGGTAAGTTGATACTTAAGGCTCAGGCTCAATTCGGTTTCCTTGGTATTTACAATCAGGCGGTCGGGCAGTCGGCTTTCGAGCGATTTAAACTTGGTGGGGATGGTATGCAGGGATTTGATTTCCTTCAGGGATCTGAGATCATTGCAATGCGTGGTTATGCAAACAATGCCATTATTCCTGCCGGATCTAACCCAACGATTGCACAAGGATCAGGAAGTCCCTTGTTTAATAAATATGTTCTGGAATTAAGGCATCCGATTACCGCCAGTCAGACTGCAACCATTTTCGTACTGGCTTTTGCTGAAGGCGGAAATACCTGGAATTCGTTCCGTGATTTCGCACCATTTAACATCAGACGTACGGCAGGAGTTGGAGCAAGAGTATTTTTACCTATTTTTGGGCTTCTTGGGATTGATTATGGCATCGCCTTCGATAAGATACCTGGTTTGCCGGATAGTGGAAGAAATCCATTTACATTCAGTATTTCACAGGCCTTAAATGGGGGATTTAATTAAGGAATATGAAAAGAATTCTTATTATAGCGTTATTATTGGTCTTTACGGGCTTAGAGGCATCTGCACAGCGTTTTGCTTATGTGGATAGCGATTATATTCTGAAGCATATCCCTGAATATAATTCCTCTCAAAAGCAATTAGATGCACTTTCTGCACAATGGCAGAAGGAGGTGGATGCAAAGTTTATCGCGATTGAAGGACTTTTTAAAGCTTATCAGGCCGATCAGGTTTTACTCACCGAAGTGATGAGAAAGACAAGGGAAAATGAAATAATTGAAAAGGAAAAGGAAGCAAAGGAATTTCAAAGACTTAAATTTGGCTTTGAAGGTGAACTTTTTCAGGTCAGGACTAAATTGATAAAACCTATCCAGGATCGTGTTTCTAAAGCAGTTCAGGCTGTTGCAGACGCTCAACAACTGGATATGATATTTGATAAAAACAGCGAGATTACACTATTGTATGCAAGTCCGCGTTTAGACAAAAGTAATGATGTAATTACCAGGTTAGGTTATAAACCCGGAACAATAAATAAATAAGATCTCTCACAAATTATAAACAAAAAACAGAATACAAGAAAAAATGAAAAATTTATTAAAAATAGGAGTTGTTGCACTTGGAATGTTTCTTGCAGTAGGTACTGCAAATGCTCAGCAAAAATTTGGTCACATCAATTCTGCTGATCTATTGCAATCAATGCCTGAAATGAAAACAGCTGATGCAACTTTCCAGACCTTTGCAAAGGCAAAACAAACATCTCTTGAATTGATGGGCGCAGAACGTCAGAAATTAGTTACTTCTTACGAAGAAAAATATAAAACACTTAGCGAGGCTAACAGAGCTACTTTAGAGAAAGAATTAACCACACTTGGAGCAAGTATCCAGGATCTTGAGAAACGTATTACAGATGCTCAGGAAAAGGCTCAGGAAGAGCTAACTGCCAAGCGTACCGAAATCTATCAGCCTGTATTTAAAAAGGCAGAAGATGCAGTTAAAGCAGTAGCTAAAGAAAAAGGCTTTGCTTATGTTTTCGATGTTTCTCAACCGGGTGTAGTTTATTTTGATGGAGGAACTGATCTGATCAATGATGTGAAAACTAAATTAGGTATCACAACTGCAGCTAAATAAGGATTTAATTTAAAATGAAATCTAATGCGAAGCTAAATGCTTCGCATTTTTTTTGTTCAAACAATTCAACACAACTGCTCGAAATATTATTCTATTTTTGAAATATGAGTTCAGCACTTCCCATTGGAATTTTCGATTCCGGAATCGGAGGCCTTACGGTTGCAAATGCTATCCGAAAAATTTTACCAAATGAACAGATCATCTATTTTGGTGATACCGCTCATATGCCATACGGTGATAAATCACCCGAAGCAATTAAATTCTACAGCCTGAAGATTGCTAAGTTCCTGCTGGATAAAAATTGTAAACTCATTCTTATTGCCTGCAATACAGCATCAGCTCATGCCTATCATGAACTTGTGCATTTTCTTGGCGACAGAGTGCCTATCATCAATGTGATTGATCCGGTGGTAAATGCGATGCTTAGTAAGGGGAAGTATAAAAAAATAGGGGTAATTGCTACGAAATCAACTATACGCTCTGATATTTATGCTAAAAAATTTAAGATAATAGATCCCAATATTGAGGTTTCTTCACTGGCAACTCCTTTGCTGGCACCTATGATCGAGGAGGGTTTTTTTAATAATAATATCAGTAAAACAGTGATCAATTCATACCTGACCTCTCCAAAACTCAAGAAAATTGATAGCCTGATACTTGCCTGTACACATTACCCCTTGATAAAGCCCGAAATATCTTCATTTTACGGCGGTAAGGTTGATATTATCAATACTGCAGAAATAGTTGCCGAAGACCTTAAAGAACGTCTGACAAAGCTTGATTTACTAAATGATGGTCCTGCAAAACGCCATCAGTTTTTTGTTTCAGATTATACCCCTTCTTTCGCAAAAAGTACCCGTTTATTTTTTGGAGAGAAGATTCATCTTTCTTATAAACCTATCTGGGATTAAATTAAATTCTTTATAATAGATAGATTTAGTCTGCATTTATAAGCATAATACTTAAGTTTGCGTACATAAGCCCGGTAAATTGACTTTCTATCTGACATATGTACTAGTTGCTACGGCATTATTTGCATTTACAGCCCTGTTTACTCTGTTTGCTTTATATTCTGAACGAAAAATTTCTGCATTCATTCAGGATCGCATCGGGCCAATGGAGGTTGGCAAATATGGGACCCTCCAGGCATTTGCCGACATCATAAAGATGCTTCAAAAGGAATTTATTATTCCGACAGCCGCTGATAAAATTCTATTTATACTCGCTCCTATAGTTATTTTCGTTTCAGTTTACCTTGGTTTTGGAGCATTGCCCTGGGCACCGGGAATTATTCCTTCCTCACTTAATTTGGGCCTTTTTTACATTTTTGCGATACTTTCAATAGAAACTCTTGGAATATTAATGGCAGGCTGGGGTTCAAATAATAAATATGCCCTTTTAGGTTCCATGCGCTCTGTGGCTCAGATGATTTCTTATGAGATTCCTGCTGGTGTCGCATTGATTTCTGCTGTTATGATCGCACAAAGTCTGAATCTCCAGGAAATCAGTGTCAAGCAGGGGATTCTAACTACAGAGCATGTTTATTTTCTTGGAATCTGGGAAGTGAAGTCTATTGGCGGTTTCCTTGCCTGGAATATTTTTCAGGCACCACATCTGATCCTTGCTTATATTATTTATTTTATTGCTTCACTGGCTGAATGCAATCGTGCTCCATTTGATATTCCGGAGGCCGAATCAGAGCTTGTTGGAGGTTTCCATGTTGAATATTCAGGATTGAGGTTTGCTTTCATTTTTCTTGCCGAATATTCGATGATGTTTCTTGTCGGCATGATCGGTGTAGTCTTGTTTCTTGGCGGATGGAATACTCCTCTGCCTAATATTGGTACTGCTAAATTGGCAATATGGACCAGCGGGATAGGATGGGGGATCTTCTGGATTCTGATCAAGACCCTGGCAGTTGTTGCAGTACAGATCTGGATAAGGTGGACCCTTCCAAGACTAAGGGTTGATCAGCTTATGAGCTTTTGCTGGAAGGTTTTAACTCCTTTGGCATTTTTATGTATGCTAATCTCAGGCTTGTGGAGGCTGGGTGTGATGCAATAATATGATTTTTAGAAGAAAATGCAGATATATCCTGTCATAAGATGATTAAAAAGGTATTACATGCTTTCAAAACTGTATTTAAAGGTTTAGGCCTGACCATGGGTCATTTCTTTGCAGCAAGAGAGAGTAGGAAAGTACTTTCTATTACGGATAAGGATTATTTTGCTCAAACCAGTGGCATGACAACCATCCAATACCCTCATCAGAAACTACCTGTACCCGAGTTGGGAAGGTACCAGCTGGATGTGGAAATGGATGATTGTATTGTTTGTGATCTATGTGCCAAGATCTGTCCGGTTGATTGTATTGAGATTGAAAGTATAAAAGCAACTGAGGCTATTGGAAAAACTTCAGATGGTACAACTAAGCGTCTCTATGCCGCAAAGTTTGATATCGATATGGCAAAATGCATGTATTGTGGTTTGTGTACCGTAGTTTGCCCTACTGAGTGCATTGTCATGACAGATACTTACGACAGAAGTATGCCTGATTTGAAAGAAATGATCTATAAATTTTCGGACATGAAGCCGGAAGAAGCTGAAGAAAAGCGGGCAGCCCTGGAAAAGCTTAACGCAGAACGATTGGCTGCAAAAGAAGCTGCAATGCAACAGAAAACTCAAAATTGATTATGGGACAGGAACAGATTATATTTTACTTCTTTGCTGCTTCGGTACTCATTTCTGCGCTATGTGTGGTAGTTATGAAGAATCTGGTCAGAAGTATTTTTCTGTTTTTTGTAACTCTATTTTCACTTGCGGCTCTTTATTTATTTGCACTGGCTGATTTTATTGCATTGGCTCAGGTAGTTATTTATGCCGGGGGAGTACTGGTACTTATGCTTTTTGCCTTCATGTTATCCAACAGGGAATTGCTCAATAGTCTCAAACCAACAGCTTCAGGCTTTAAGATTAATCATTTTGCCGGAATTTTAATCAGTCTTTTATTCCTTTTTATATTGTTTACTGTTATAATTAAAATTGATTTCAATCAATTAGACTGGATGCAGGAAAGGGTGCCAATCAATGCAAGTGATAACACAACGCATCAGATAGGTATCCATACAATGACAACTTATCTGCTTCCTTTTGAAATACTTTCGGTATTTCTGATGATGGCATTGATTGGTGCAGCACATCTGGCCAGAAGGGGGAATAAGGCATGATTCCAATTTCTCACTTTATGCTAATTAGTGCAGGCCTTTTTTGTATCGGACTTTACGCAGTATTAACCAGGAGAAATGCAATTCAGGTTCTGATTGGTATCGAGTTTATGATCAATGCTGCAGTTTTGAATTTTGTCGCTTTTGGGAGGTATGATAAAATATCAGGTGGAGGTCAGATGTTTGCTTTATTTGCAATTGTTCTTGCAGCAGCAGGAGTTGCAGTTGCCCTTGCGATCATTTTAAATGTGTATAAATATTTCAAGTCGATAAACCCGACTAAAACCGATACATTGAGGGATTAATGGAAGGACTAAACTTTACAGAAAATAGAAGTTTGATTGCACTTTTGGCTGCGATATTGCCCTTGTTTTCTTTTGTTTTTATTCTTGCTTCGAAAAAGGGTGGGGGTGCCAACTTCGCATTGTCAACTATTTCACTGTCTTTCCTTTTGTCAATTTATCTGTTCTCACAGGTCTGGAATGCAGAGCCTGAGCATAAGCAATTGTCCTGGTTTCTGATTGGTAAAGTTCAGTTTTATGCAGGGATACTTTTGAATAATCTTAGCGTTTTGATGATGGTTCTGGTCTCCGGAATCTCAGTTTTGGTTCATATTTATTCACGTGAGTATATGAAGAGCGATCTCAATATTCACAGGTATTGGGCCTATTTGGGATTGTTTTGCTTCTCCATGCTTGGCCTGGTGATTTCAGACAGTTTATTATTGATCTATCTTTTCTGGGAACTGGTTGGTTTTTCATCCTATCTCCTGATTGGTTTCTGGTTTAGCAAACATGCAGCATCACAGGCTGCTAAGAAGGCATTTGTCATAAACAGAATTGGTGATTTGGGTTTTCTGACTGGAATAATGATCATTTACACCCAGTTTCAGACACTTGATTTGGCCAGACTTTTTGGAGATGGGGGTCTGATAAGTACTTCTTCAGTTGAAAATGGTTTATGGATAAGCGGATCTCAACAAATGCCGGTAATCTGGCTAAGTATAGCGGGATTCGCTTTTTTCCTGGGGGCGATGGCTAAATCTGCACAATTCCCATTACATACCTGGCTTCCCGATGCGATGGAGGGGCCTACTTCAGTTTCGTCGCTGATACATGCCGCTACAATGGTTGCTGCCGGAGTTTTCCTGATCGCCAGGATCTATCCTGTTTTTGATCCGCTGGTATTGGATGTAATGGTTTGGATTGGTGCCTTTACGGCCTTTATGGCTGCAACAATTGCTTTAACCCAAAATGATATTAAACGGATATTGGCCTATTCCACAATTTCGCAATTAGGCTTTATGGTTATGGCTCTCGGAATCGGGGCTTATTCTGAAAGCATTTTTCATTTAACTACACATGCGTTCTTTAAATGTTTATTGTTTCTTGCCGCAGGGTCTGTGATTCATCAGATCCACCATTATTGTGAAAAAAATAGTCATGATTTCGATTATCAGGATATCCGCCTGATGGGCGGTTTGAGGAAAAGAATGCCATTTGCATTTTTGGGGATGTGTCTTGCTTCAGCGGCTCTGGTTGGATTACCCTTGACTTCAGGTTTTCTGTCAAAAGATTCTATATTAATCAGAGCTTTTGAATGGGCGGCTACACGTGAAGGGGTAGTTGTGATCCTTCCCTGGCTAATGGTATTAACATCCTGGTTAACTGCTTTTTACATTTTCAGATTGGTTTTTAAAGTCTTTTTTGGAGAATCCAGAGAGATTAAAGAGGATAAACTTGGCCACCTAAATGATTCGCCGGTTCAGATGACGTATGTTTTACTCATACTTTCATTTTTTTGCACTTTTATTGTCTTTGCTTTTAATCCTGCCTCTTTCGAGTCGTCCTGGCTTTGGAAAGGCTTCCAGGTATCAGTGATTGAAGAGATCAGTATTTTTCACTGGATGGTTCCTTTGATATTGAATTTTGGATCTTTCGTATTGATCTTTATCACCTACAAAATCTATGTTCTTGATAAAGGACTCCAATCAATCGAAGGAACCTGGTTTTATCGCATTTCAAACCGGGAATGGTATTTTAATGAGATTTATAATTTTATGTTCATCAGATCTGTTGAAAGGATTTCCCTGCTCACTTATAGATTTGACCGTACTGTAATTGATGGTTTGGTTATCAGTATGGCAACATTAACAACAACAATATCTTTTATTATCGACTGGTTTGACAGAAAAATCATTGACGGTTTGGTCAATGCTACCGGCTCATTTTCAAAATACATTGGTCGGTTTTTCAGAAATTTTCAATCGGGCAGATTACAGCATTATCTTACGACAATGTTGCTTGCTGTGCTCTCATTTTTTATTTTAAGCTATCTGATATGAGATTAATTCAATTATTCATCTCCGCAAAAGGGCTAAGGGGAGGGTCAATATGAACCTGCTTTCAATACTCATATTCCTGCCAATTGCAGCAGCCTTGCTGATTCTGGTCCTTCCATCAGGCTTTCAGCAGAGGTTTAAGTACATTAGTCTTGGCGTCAGTATGATCCAATTTGTATTAAGTGTCTTTATCTATACCCACTTCAACAACACTGCAGCAGGAATAAACAGGGAAGAACAGTTTCAACTTATTGAAAAATTACCCTGGATCCGTCTCGACCTTGGAAGTATCGGCAAACTGGAGATCGATTATTTCTTAGGTATTGATGGTTTATCTATGCCATTTTTAATGCTGAGTGCCCTGGTCATGTTTGTAGCCTCCCTGGCATCCTGGGAAATTAAAACGAATCTAAAAGCATATTTCTCCTTGTTCCTATTGCTGAACACGGCAGTAATGGGAGTTTTTTGTGCCCTCGACTTTTTCCTTTTTTATATTTTTTATGAATTGATGCTCTTACCTCTTTATTTCCTGATTGGGATGTGGGGTGGTGCCAGGAGAGAATATGCAGCCATTAAATTCTTCCTTTATACACTTTTCGGTTCGGTATTTATGCTGCTTGTAATTATTGGATTGTACTTCTCTGTATTGAATCCTGCTACCGGCAACCATACTTTTAACATGGTGCTGATGATGGATCCGGGGAATTACATCAATGGTTCAGTATTTTCAGCAATGGCAGGGCAAAGCATTTTGGGTATATCTGCCAGATTACTTGCTTTTATCGTGCTTTTTATTGCTTTTGCGATCAAGGTTCCTATCGTTCCGCTTCATACCTGGTTACCTGATGCCCATGTGGAGGCTCCAACCCCTGTTTCAATTATTCTGGCTGGTCTGCTGCTGAAAGTAGGGGGTTACGGTATCCTCAGGATATGCTTTAGTATCTTTCCTGATGCCGCCATTCAATCGGCCTGGTGGATTGGCCTGATCGGACTTATTTCAATCATTTATGGAGCCATGAATGCATTGGCTCAAACTGATTTAAAGCGACTGATTGCCTATTCTTCTATTTCACATATGGGTTTTGTTCTGCTTGGTATTGCTTCGGTAACAACCGAAGGACTAAGTGGTGCGATGCTTCAGATGATTAGCCATGGTGCGCTGTCGGCTATGCTTTTCTTTCTCGTAGGAATGATTTACAACCGGGTTCATGACCGTGAAATTTCTAATTTCAGAGGTTTAGCAGAATTGATGCCTCAATTTACATTTTTTGTGATGATTGCTTTCTTTGCTTCTCTTGGTTTGCCGGGATTCTCTGCATTCATGGCCGAAGCTTTCAGCCTGATTGGTGCTTTTACATCAGAGGATGTAAATGGTCTTTTACCAAGATGGATGGCAATAGGAGCTTCAGTCGGGATTTTACTCAGTGCTGCCTATTTCCTTTGGACATTGCAGCGGATGTTCTTCGGTCAGGTCCGTTTGAAGGGGGGAGATACCTGGAAAGATCAGCTTGTAGATGTTAATACAAGAGAAAAATTTGCATTGGTACCCCTGGCAGTGCTTGCTCTGCTTTTGGGGATATTTCCATCCCTTCTATTTGATAAAATGAATGCTTCAGTTCTGGCATTAGTTCAGTTAATTACCGGATAATGAATGATCTGATTCCATATATTCCATCATCCATCAGGGATTCATTAGCAAGTTTGTCTTTTTTTAGCGCCGAGATTAGTTTGATTTTGGGTTTCCTTTTGGTAATTCTTGCTGATCTCTTTTTTAGCAAACGATATCCCCAGCTAAGTTTTATCCTCGCACTTCTTACTTTATTACTGGTCGCCTATCAAAGCAGCGGATTTCTGAAAATTGACAGCACTCCGATGTTCGGAGGAATGATCATTATGGATCATTTGTCCATACTATTTAAGCTTCTCTTTTGTCTGGCCAGTATACTGTTTGTTTTATTTATCCGGTTTAACCGGGCTTTCCAGAATCATGATAAGGGTTTTGGAGATATGTATGCTATTCTGCTTGCTGTTCATCTGGGACTTAATCTGATGGCTATGTCAGCAAATTTGCTGATGGTATATCTATCCCTTGAAATGGTATCTCTTGGATCTTATTTGATGGTAGGCTATCTTTCTACGGGGCAGCGGCAAACAGAAGCTGCGATGAAATATGCCTTGTTTGGTGCTGTTTGTTCAGCCATTATGCTTTATGGAATGTCATTGCTGTATGGATTTACGGGCACACTTTATTTAAACGATCCAGCATTTCTTTCAGGATTGAATAGCGTTCCTGTAATGGCATCTGGCCTTGCCCTTATCATGGTGTTTATTGGAATAGCATTTAAACTATCACTCGTACCCCTTCATTTCTGGTCGCCTGATGTTTACGAAGGAGCCCCGACACCGGTCACTGCTTTTTTGTCAACTGCACCAAAAATTGCAGGATTTGCTGTTCTGGTTAAGTTTTTGGAAATATTCTATGATCCGGGATCAAAGACATTGAGTTCTTCTATGCTGGATTTGAATTATATCCTTGCATTTCTGGCTATTTTGAGTATGCTGCTCGGGAATTTTGTAGCTATATGGCAGAATAATGTTAAACGCATGTTAGCTTATTCATCAATTGGTCATACCGGGTTCATGCTGATGGCGCTATTTATTTTTTCAACCAGTGGATTTAAAGCGATCATATTCTACATGGCCATTTATGTGATCATGAATATGGCTGCATTTATGATAGTTGATGAAATAGAAGAAAAAACAGGAAAGCAAAATATTGATGAATATAAAGGTTTGGGGAAACAGAATAGCTTACTGATGATCAGTTTGCTGATTATTCTGATATCGCTGACAGGTTTGCCACCAACAGTTGGGTTTACGGCGAAATTTTTAGTATTCTCTTCGGCTTTGGAGGCTTATAATTTGTCAGGTTCAGCAATTCTGCTGATCATGATCATGATAGCATCGTTAAGCACTGTAGTATCACTGTTTTATTATTTCAAGGTTCCTCTGAATGCATTTTTAAGAGAATCGCCTGATCCGGTTAAGCTTTCGATCCGGTCTGCAAAAGTATATATGGGTATATTTCTGGCTTTTCTGCTCCTGCTTTTGATTGTCTTTCCTTCAATGCTTGAGCAACTTATTTAGTTCAGGTACAATGTTAGTAAATATGGCATTTTCCTGAAGATTTAAGAATGATTTCATTGGCTTCTTAGGTATTAAATAGCTACTTTTGCAATCTCAGAACTTACTATGAGTGATTCGATCAAACATGAGTGTGGTATTGCACTTATCCGTCTTTTAAAGCCTTTATCTTATTATCAGCAAAAATATGGAACAGCACTTTATGGGCTGAACAAATTGTATTTGCTGATGGAAAAGCAGCATAACAGGGGGCAGGATGGTGCCGGGATTGCTACGATCAAACTGGATGTCCAGCCTGGTAAGCGTTATATAAGTCGTCATCGTGCGATGGGCGCAAATGCAGTAGCAGAGATCTTTGAATATGTTCAAAAAAAATTCGCGGATGTTCACAATGAATCACCCGAATTATTACAGGATACTGATTGGCTGAAAGAACATGTGAGTTTTACCGGTGAGGTATTGATGGGACATTTACGTTACGGTACTCATGGAAAAAATAGTATTGAGAGCTGCCATCCTTTTTTACGTCAGAATAACTGGATGACCAGAAACCTGGTTGTAAGTGGTAATTTCAATATGACCAACGTTGATGAATTGCTTGAACAGTTGTTTGAACTGGGACAACATCCTAAAGAAAGAACGGATACTGTTACAGTGCTCGAAAAGATTGGACACTTTCTTGATACAGAAAATCAGGAGTTGTTTGATAAATATAAAAATGAAGGTTTTTCTAACGAGCAAATAAGTCACCAGATCGCTGAGCATATTGATGTGGCGTCGATCCTGCGCCGCTCAGCAAAGACCTGGGATGGAGGATATACCATCAGTGGTATTTTGGGACACGGAGACGCTTTTGTGATGCGTGATCCGGTTGGTATCAGACCAGCCTTTTATTATCATGATGATGAAATAGTGATCGTTACGTCTGAACGCCCCGCCATACAAACCGCATTTAATATTCCTCTTGAATTGGTAAAGGAGATTAAGCCCGGGCATGCCCTCATTATAAAAAAGAACGGAAATGTAACTGAAGAGCAGTTCCGTGAACCGGAAGTGCAAAAATCATGTTCCTTCGAACGTATCTATTTTTCGAGAGGAAGTGATGCTGACATTTATCGTGAAAGAAAGCAACTCGGACTGTTCCTTTGTCCGCAAATATTCAATGAGATTAACTATGATCTGAATAATACCGTTTTTTCATACATTCCCAATACCGCAGAAGTTGCTTTCTATGGGATGGTTGAAGGGGTTCATAAATACCTCAGGGATTATCAAAAGGATATTCTTTTAAACCGGGCAGATAAAATTTCGGATGCCGAACTTGAAGAAGTGCTGAACATGTCGGCCAGAATCGAGAAAATTGCGATAAAAGATGTAAAGCTTCGCACCTTTATAACCCAGGATGCCGACCGGCAGGATATGGTAGCACACGTCTATGATACTACCTATGGCCTGATCAATAAGGGGGCTGATAATTTGGTTGTATTAGACGATTCTATCGTAAGAGGAACCACTTTAAAGCAGAGTATTCTTAAAATACTTGACAGACTAGGCCCTAAACGAATTATCGTTGTTTCTTCAGCACCTCAAATCAGGTATCCTGATTGTTATGGGATTGATATGTCAAGAATGGGTGAGTTTGTCGCATTTGAGGCTTCCATTTCACTTTTGAGGGAAACTGGCCGGGAAGATATTATTAACAGGGTTTATCAGAATTGTATTGAATCTGAGAAACTTGGGAATATGCAGACTGAAAATTTTGTTCAGGAAATTTACAGCCAGTTTACTGATCAGGAAATTTCTGACAGGATTGCCAAAATCATCACTCCAAAGGAAATAAAAACAGAAGTAAAGGTAATTTACCAAACACTAGACAATCTTCATAAAGCAATTCCAGCTCATCTTGGAGATTGGTACTTCTCTGGCAATTATCCAACACCTGGCGGTAATAAGGTAGTAAATAAAGCCTTTATGAATTGGATGGAGGGGAAGAATCAACGGGCATACTAAAGAAGTTGATAATTGAGAATTGAAAGTTGAGAATTGATAAAACTACTTCAGTAGAACTATTTCTTTCAATTGAAATTAAGATTCTTTCTTTCACAAGCTTCTTTAAAATGGAATTTTAGCTGAACCCGAATTTAGTCTCAATACTCAATACTAACTACTCAATACTCTACTCTCAACTAAATAAGTGAGTGCCCTGTCAACAGATTATAAATCAAACGGGCAGCAAAGATTAGTATCAATACTCCCGCAATACGATTTAGTCGGGCAATATTTTTTTCCTTAATCCTGTATCTCAGCTTATTAGCATAGTATGCCTTTAACACATCCAGGCTAAATTGAGTGATCAGAATTGACCCAAAGAATGGAATAATTTCAGATGATTTAATTTCTCCTGAAATCGATATAACGCTGCTGGTTACGCTCAGCCAGTAAAGCAGGATAGCCGGGTTGAAAATGCACATCAAAAATCCTTTGATAAAATAACCAGTGTTTTTCCGTTTAGAGCTTGTCTGCTCATAATTCACTTTTACTTTCTTAAAAAGATAATAAAGTCCAATTGCGAACAGAATCGTACTGCCGGCAATTCCTATTTGAAGTCGGTAGGTGTTTTCAAGTGCTATAAATGATGTGCCGTACAAACTGATGCCAACATAAAAAACATCACTGAGAACCACACCACCTGCAAGTGAAACACCCGCAGCAAACCCTTTTTCAATACTGGTTTTTATCAGAGCAAAAAATACAGGTCCGGTTAGAAACGAAAGCACAAATCCCAATCCTATTCCTGAAACGATTGATTCTATCATTCCGAATATATATTCCTATAAGTTAGTTTCGCAAATTAACCTAAAAACAAAGAAATATATAGTAAGATTGATAAAAACATTTAAAACTTAGAGATGTGAGAAATTTAATTTATGTTAGATAATTATTTAACAATAGAAACCTGTTATGGATAACAATTCGCAAAAAAATTATTCCTCGGCTTTATATACACTGATTACAGTGTTTTTCTTTTGGGGCTTTCTGGCTGCCAGTAATGGGATTTTTATTCCTTTTTGTAAGACACATTTTGATTTGACACAATTTGAGTCTCAATTGATTGACTTTACTTTTTATGGGGGGTATTTTATAGGTTCCCTTATTTTATTTTATGCATCCAAGATCATTAAAGTTGATATTCTGAATTATCTGGGATACAAGAACAGTATTGCTATCGGACTTGTTGTATCTGCCGGTGGAGCATTGTTGATGATTCCTGCTGTAGGTTCAGGTTCTTTTGCTTTCATTCTGGCTGCCTTTTTTGTGGTTGCAATTGGCTTTTCACTTCAGCAAACAGCAGCAAACCCCTTTGTGGTTGCTCTTGGAAGTCCTGTAACGGGTGCCAATCGCTTAAATCTGGCCGGAGGTGTTAATAATCTGGGTGGAATTTTAGGTCCGATCGCTGTCAGTATTATTCTCTTCGGAACAGCTACAAGTGCAGCTCCAAAAGAAGTTGAAATAGAGTCGATCAATATGCTATACTATATCCTGGCAGGGTTGTTTTTGGCAGTTGCATTGTATTTCTGGATGGCAAAATTACCTAAGGTGACCAGCGATGAAAAGGTTGAATCAAGTGGCAAGACCAATATGCCACTATTCGTTATTTTTGTAGCCTTCTTATTGATTTTAGCAGCTGATCCAATTGCCGCAGCGACAGGTATAGCCATGAATATATTTGTTTATCTGTCACTTTTCATTATGGTAGCTACCTTACTTTTAGCACTTAGGTCTGCAGGGAAGGACAAAACAGGTTGGGGTGCAATGGGTTATCCACAGCTTATTCTCGGAATGATCGCTATTTTTACCTATGTAGGGGTGGAAGTAACGATTCAAAGTAATATGGGAGCCTTACTGGCGCTACCCGAATTTGGCGGACTGACCGGATCTGAAATCGCACCATTTATTTCACTCTACTGGGGAAGTATGATGATTGGCCGCTGGGCAGGTGCAGTGAGCATCTTTAAACTTGAAAAACGTACGAAAACTATTTTGACTATAGTCGTTCCTTTTATTGCCTTTGCGGTTATCCTGCTTGCAAATCATTTAAATGGTGCATCTATTGAGCAGTTCCTTATTTACGGAGTATGTATTGTGATTCTAATCGCCGGATTCTTTTATAGTCAGGATAAACCCGCAAAGACCTTACTTACTTTTAGCGTTTTGGGATCCATTGCAATGATCATCGGACTAATGACTGAAGGGCAGGTTGCTATTTATGCGTTTTTAAGTGGTGGACTTTGCTGTTCGATTATGTGGCCATGTATTTTTGCACTTGCCATTACGGGTTTAGGTAAATATACCTCTCAGGGCTCAGCATTCCTGATCATGATGATATTGGGTGGAGCAATCATTCCACCGGTACAGGGAATTCTGGCTGATACAAGTGGCATTCACTTTTCATATATCGTTCCATTCCTTTGCTTTGTCTACCTGGTTTATTTTGCAATAAAAGTAAGCTCTGAATTGAAAAAACAAGGTATAGACGTAAACGAACTGGACGCAGAGGTATCTCATTAATGAAAGTTAAACCAAGTTTCGACTTGATTTTTATGGATCTGGCAAGCGACCTGGCCGAACGCTCACATTGCGTGAAAGCCCAGGTCGGTGCTGTTTTAACAAAAGATACCCGTATTATCTCAATAGGGTACAACGGGCCACCTGCAGGTACTCATAATTGTGATGAAGAATGGCCGGATACGGGCTGCCCTCGTGATTCAAAGAATAGCTGTTCCCTTGCACTTCATGCCGAAGAGAATGCGATTCTTTATGCCGTAAAGAACGGTTCCACACTCGAAGGTTCAACCCTTTATCTTACCCTTTCTCCCTGTATTGCCTGCGCCAGGATCATATTTTCCTCAGGGATTAAAAAGGTTTGGTACAAAGCATCTTACGCTGAATATAAGGGTCTTCCTTCAGACGAAGGAGTCGATTTTTTGAATCGGTTTGGTGTAGAATGTCTTAAGTTTTGAGAAGATTGCAATTCTTTAACAATATCCCGGATATCTCTTATGCTTCACAGGCTGCAATTTCTTAAATTGCAGCCTTATTCCAATGAATTGTATCCATGGGTTATAAAAGTCTAGCAGAATGTGTTTCAGATCTTGAAAAACATGGTCATCTGATCAGAATAAAGGAAGAGGTTGACCCTTTTCTGGAGGCTGCTGCAATTCATCTGCGGGTGTTCGAAAATGAAGGGCCTGCGATTCTGTTTGAAAATATCAAAGGAAGCAAGTTTCCGGCAGTATCTAATTTATTCGGCACCCTGGAGAGATCGAAATTTATGTTTCGGGATACTCTTGATGCGATAAAAACGCTGGTAGATCTCAAATCTGATCCCCTAAAGGCAGTTAAAAATCCATTTAAATATGCCGGATCCGGTCTTACTGCATTTTCGGCATTACCATGGAATAAGGAAATGTTTTCTCCGGTTAAATTTGGTAAAACAACAATCTCGGCATTGCCACAGATAGTTAACTGGCCGATGGATGGCGGACCATTTGTAACTATGCCACAGGTTTATACTGAAGATATTGATAAGCCGGGTATTATGAATGCAAACCTCGGGATGTACCGGATTCAGCTTGGTGGAAACGATTATATCCAGGATCAGGAAATCGGCTTGCATTATCAATTGCACCGTGGTATTGGAGTACATCAAACTAAGGCAAATGCCAGGGGTGAGGCCCTGAAGTTAAGTATATTCGTTGGTGGCCCCCCTGCCCATCCTCTGGCAGCTGTGATGCCATTACCTGAAGGTTTATCAGAGATGACCTTTGCCGGGGCCCTGGGAAACAGAAGGTTCAGATATTTCTATGATGAAGAGGGATTCTGCATCTCTTCTGATGCAGATTTTGTAATTACAGGTATAGTAGAACCTCGTCAGAATAAACCTGAAGGCCCTTTTGGCGATCATCTTGGTTATTACAGTCTGAAGCATCTTTTCCCTCTGATGAAGGTAAGAAATGTATATCATCGTAAAAATGCCATCTGGTCCTTTACTGTTGTTGGAAGGCCTCCTCAGGAAGATACAAGCTTTGGGGCACTGATCCACGAGATTACCGGATCGGCTATTCCAAAGGAAATCCCGGGTCTGCATGAAGTAAATGCAGTTGATGCAGCAGGAGTGCATCCATTATTGTTTGCAATCGGCAGTGAGCGATATACACCTTATCTGAAAGAAAAGAAGCCTCAGGAGATCCTGACTATCGCAAATCATATCCTGGGTAAAAGTCAGCTAAGCCTTGCAAAATACCTATTCATTTGCAGTAAAGAGGATGATCCATCGCTCAAAACCAGCAATATTCAGGGATTTTTTAAGCATATCCTGGAACGGATTGATCTCAGCCGTGACCTGCATTTTTATACCAGAACCACGATTGATACTCTTGATTATAGCGGAACTGATATAAACTCCGGGTCGAAAGTTGCCATTGCAGCTGCTGGGGATAAAAAACGCAATCTTTGGACGGAATTGCCTCATTCTTTTTCCCTTCCGGGGCCTTTCGCTAATTATAAAATGGTAATGCCCGGGGTGCTGGCTGTTGAGTCGCCTGAATTTGAGAGCTATCAGCAGACTGAAGTTGAAATTGAGATTTTGAATGCAGCGTTATCATCCAAAGATCTGGATGGTCTGCCTTTATTTGTTCTATGTGATGATGCCGGCTTTCTTGCTGATACTATAAATAATTTTGTATGGGTTAGCTTTACGCGAAGTAATCCTTCACATGATATTTATGGGATTAATTCATTCACTGAACATAAGCATTGGGGATGCAGGGGGCCTATGATTATTGATGCCAGAATGAAAAAGCACCATGCACCTGAACTCATTAAGGACAAAAAGGTAGAAGAAAGAGTAGACAGACTCGGAGAAAAGGGTGGTTCGCTATATGGAATTATTTAGAACAATATTCTGAACTCAGATCTCATTGTCCTTGAAAATCCGGATTACTTTCACAAAACGACCCTGATAATACCGGTTTAATGGTGTTTTGGTAACGCTGTAGGCCTTTCCGGAAGTGGAATGAATAAATTCATGGCTCTTTCCTTTATCAGAAGTAATGATTCCCATATGGCCAACAACACGTTTGGTGCTGTCAGTACCTGTGAATAAAATAATATCTCCCCGCTTTGCCTCCTTAAGATTTATTTCTTTTTCAATATGAGTAAATTCTATGGATGATCTTGGTACAGATATTCCAAAATGGTTAAAAACATAGCTGATAAAGCCGGAACAATCAAAGCCTATGCGGGGATCGGTTGAGCCATATTTGTATGGAATACCTTGCAATGTTTCTGCAAAACCAACCAATTCATCTGCTCTGGTTCTTTTAGTATGAATAGCTTCTGAAGCCAGTGTGTCGGTAACGGATTTAATTATTTCTTCTGGTTTATTTACAGCAATATCACTGGCCGGTACTACCTTTGACTTAGGAGGTGGAATGTAATGATCCCCTGATGGAATATCACAAGAGGACAGCAATAAAAATAGTAAAGCGTTTAAAATCATTGACTTCATGAATTTATACCAGCAAAAACCTGTCCAATCATTTTTCGATTTTTTATTGACGGTTGCCGATAATGAGTTTAGCAAGCAGTTGCTGATAGTTTTATATATTTTAAATTGATCAGATATTAACTTACACCTTTTAGCTTTCAGCTTTACCCTTTCAGCTTTTTAAAATCTCTCCTTCAACTTTTCAGCAATCTCAAAACTCCTTTTAATACGTATTTCAATTGATTTCGCTTGCCTGATATAATAGATATAACCCCGCTTCCCCCCATCTTTAAGTGCTATGAATGCCTGGTAAGCAAATTCGTCCTGAGCAAGAACTTCACTGAATTCTTCAGGAAGATCCAGTCCATTGCCGGGGTCAGTACGGATAGACATATTAAACGCCGAACCAATTAAAAGATTATTCTCTTTGATCAGTTTCAGGCTTGCAATTACCACATACCGGCCATGTCGGGGAACCAGGGCACAGGGAAACTCAGGTTTATCTCCGATTTTGCATAAAATGCGAACCGAGCCCTTCCCACTGATAAACTGTTTGGAGATCTCGTCAGGAATGATAATGACATGGTGTACCATGGGTCCGTCAACATGCTCTAAATGAGCAAAAAAAGAAACAGCTGGGGATGGTGGCCTAATCATGCAGCTAATTTATCAATTTAATTACATTGGACATAAATGCACTAAAAGCTTATATAATACTTTCAGCCTCTGTACAAAAAAGTTATCTTTGCCCATGCAAGAAAAAATCATCATTCTTGACTTCGGGTCGCAATACACACAGCTTATTGCCCGGAGAGTCAGAGAGCTAAACGTATACTGCGAGATACACCCATTCAATCATCTTC
>NZ_JAUXXZ010000014.1 GCF_030684675.1 Daejeonella sp.
CCGGATTAGAAAAATTGTTTCCATTGTTAGTGGAGGTAATGCAGTAAATCTTTTCCCCCTCACCGTATACCATTCGTATTATGCCCTTTGTATCAATACCAACATTGGGTTGTTGACCGCGTATTTCTGCAGCTTCAGTTGTTGCGAACGAGGTAGTTAAAAAGAAAAGAAGAAGGAACCTAATCATCATCTGGACGAAATGCTTATCGGTTGAAGTAGTGTGATCCATTTTAGGCATATCCATCATCATGGTCATGTTCTGGTCCATCACTTTGGAAAATCCCTCATCTTTCATAACAGGATTGTAATTCTTGTCAGGATTTTGTCCATTCCAGACTGCATGCTTGAATTCATCGACATTGAACCCATATCCATGTCACTACTATCCATAGAAGAATGATCTGTTTCAGTCTTAGAGGCATTATTTTGACATGTTGAAAAACCAAGTGTCAGTGCAAGTGAAGCAATTATTAATGTGTTTGTTTTCATAAATCATTAGAATTGAGTAAGCAATAATTAATGCAGTAATTAACATGAATAAAAAGGATACTTAAGTGTTTAAGTACTATAGAAGTAAAGTCAACGCAATAATCTATTTAACGCCTGGCTCATGGTCTATTCCGAAAGGTCTGGCATTCCTTTCAGGATGAGAGTTGCTGAAACTAGTATTGCGTTCTATTACGGGAGTATCATCATCAAAATCATTTCCATCTCCATGAGAGTTTAAAATTGTATAATGACCCGCCTTATCGAGCTGGGCTTGCAATACCTTTGTATCAATGGATTCATTCAGGGTAAGTAATACCCCTTGAGGTTTCAATTGTACTTCAGCCTCTGTAACATCCGGCAGTTCCATCAATGCTTGCTTTACGCTGTTTACACAGCCTCCACAACTCATTCCTGTTAATTCATAATACTTTTTCATCTGTTTATTTTTTGTTTTTTATAGAAGTTCGGATTGCTAATCGAATAATTGATTAATCTCTACTGGTTGAGCTTGTAACACGTACGTACCATTTATCAAATATTTCTAAAGGCGGCGGACAACATAAAGTTCAAATACTATGCCAGCATTGTTAAAACATAGACATTGAGTCTGTTTCCAATTATGGATTCAACTTCATTAATTTCTTCTGCCTATTATTTCTTACCTAGCTTTCTTTTTAATAATTGGGCATTAATGGCTACTATAATGGTGCTTAAACTCATGAATACAGCTCCTACAGCCGAATTTAGTAACGTTCCCTGGTTATAAAGGACACCGGCCGCCAGAGCAATGTATAAACATGATATCCCCGCGGCGCAAACCAGTTTTTGAATCATCTTACGATAAGTGGCCTTGCCGAACAAAATTAGGTTCCCGATATCTTTATTTACTTATTTAAGCAATTACTTAAATAAAATTTCCGATGTTTGTTAAAAATAGTTATATGACCGATCAGAATTGTATCCGCCTCTTCGCCGATGAAGCCCTTATAAAAGAGTGTAAGAATAAATTACTCTGTGCTAAGGTTTCTTTTAATAGCCTCAGTCAGATCCTTAGTCTTGCAGGCAATGAGGTTCGTTTAAAAATTCTTTACCTGCTTGAAGAGGAAGAAGGCGGCTTATGTGTCTGTGATCTGGCTGATATTTTAGAAATGAGCATACCTGCCGTTTCACAACATCTAAGAAAATTAAAAGATGCCAACATCATTCAGCCCCGCAGGCAGGGCCAAACCATTTTTTATTCGTTTAAACAAGAGCATTTAGAAGTTATCAAGCCCCTGTTTCAGCACATTACATTGGTGGCAGGAAAAACAGAAAAAGTATGAAAACAGAAAATAATTCAAAAGCACTTACAGGTTTGGGTGTGTTTGCTGCTTTAGCGGCATCGCTTTGTTGCATAACACCAGTAATGGCACTCCTGGCCGGTGCAAGTGGTGCGGCTTCGGCTTTTTCCTGGCTGGATCCTGCCCGTCCATATTTGATTGGATTGGCCGTGGTAGCATTAAGCTATGCCTGGTACAAATCATTCAGTACTGGCCATAATGTGGAATGTGAACCTGATGGTGTTTGTAAGATTGAAAATAAAAGCTTTCTGGCATCAAGAACCTTCCTGACCT
Source organism: Daejeonella sp. (assembly GCF_030684675.1). Lineage (GTDB taxonomy): Bacteria > Bacteroidota > Bacteroidia > Sphingobacteriales > Sphingobacteriaceae > Daejeonella. The sequence continues at coordinate 2,103 of NZ_JAUXXZ010000014.1, forward strand.
TTATAACCATTCTTGCCATAGGATTAATGGCTTTCCCTTATTACAGTAAAATATTTTATCCCCAACCGGAGAAACAAACAGTAATTGTATCATCCAAAAAGTTGCAGCAGGTATCATATAAAGTAAGCGGAATGACCTGTGCCAGTTGTGAAGAAACTATCAAGCATAGTGTTAATTTACTTCCCGGAGTTGTGGAAACAAAAGCAGACTATGATTCGGGTACTGCAAGCATTAAATATGATCCATCTAAAATCGATAAAAACGCTATCATTAAAGCAATTAATGCTACAGGATGCAGCTTTTGCATCGGCTATCAAAGCTAATAACCAGGAACTGAAAACATTAATTGTAAATGGTGGACTTCCCTTGGGAGGAACTTGTGTTAATGTAGGTTGTGTGCCTTCAAAGGTTTTAATAAGAGCGGGGGAATCTATTCATAAAGCTTCTCACTCACCTTTCAGAGGAATAATGCCTAATAAGCCTCAGGTCAACTTCAAGGAGATTATCCTGGAAACAAAAGAACTGGTTGCTGATATGCAAAAACGGAAGTATTTGGACCTATTGGAAGGTTTACCTTTTGTAAAAGTTATTGATGGTTTTGCAAAGTTTATAGGTGATCATACCATAGAAGTAGAAGGTGAACAATATGAAGGGCTGAAAGTGATTATTGCTGCAGGTGCATCTACTTCCATACCACCTATTGAAGGCTTGGATACCGTACCTTATCTCACTAACATCAGCTTATTTGAACTGGAAGAATTACCTGCGTCACTGGTCATTTTAGGTGCGGGCTACATAGCCCTCGAAATTGCTCAGGCATATAACAGACTTGGCTCTCAGGTTACTATTCTTCAGCGTTCTGCGGCTATCTTATCTAAACAATCAAAAGATGTATCACATGAACTCACAAAACATCTTTGTGATGATGGTCTGACGATTCAAACGGAAACCACTGTTAATAAAGTATGGAAAGATGGAGAAACAATAAAAATTAATTATTGCCATAAGGGTACTGTTGTAACCATTACTGCATCACATCTATTGGTGGCTACCGGCACAAAGCCGAATACCGACAGGTTAAAGCAGGATAAGGCAGGCGTTAAAGTAGATGATAAGGAAGCAGAGCAAAAAGATATCCCTTTTCAGGCAACAACCTTACCATTAACAGAAGTTCCAAGAAGCATCGCTGCATTAGATACAAGAGGGTTTATAAAACTTATTAGAAATACGGAAACTGACTTACTGATCGGTGCAAGAATTGTAGCCCCGGAAGGCAGCGAACTGGCAATGGAAATAAGTTTGGCTATCAAATATAAAATTCCGGTGCATGAATTGGTTAGTATGTTCCATCCTTATTTAACACTTAGTGAGGGCATCAAACTGGCAGCATTATCTTTTACAATGGATGTTCACAAAATGAGCTGTTGCTCCAGTTAAATCACTTTTTTGCTGCAATTCTAATCCATAAATTCATCGCACGGCAGGTTCTTTCGAAGCATTTCATACATCAGTTTAAGAGGCATTATAGCTAAGAAAGGTGAATCCGGTTGTTCAGAAACTAATGAAAATATTCCTGCTACTGACCAGAGAGATTGATTTTTCCCTCCAGTGTTATAGTTTAAATACTTCAAATAAAGCAATCCGCATAATCAAGGGCCATGTGTATAACTAAACCAATAGCGATTAAGCGCACGCGGGGAACGAATAACAATCCTACATAAATAACCACAGCCATGTAAGAATGTAAAGGGTGAAATCCAATACTGCATCGGTTGGGATCATACATGGGATTAGCCAGTAAGTGATCCAGATCAACTATCATGGTTGCAATCATGATCAGCCATACTTTAAGAAGCATTTTTCTGTAAAACAGAGCTGCAATTATTGCAGGAACCAGGAAATGGAGAACAATATGAAACATATCTATAAGTTCAGCATAAACACATTAAGATTTCACTTTTAACATACTTGCATTAATTGCTACAATAATGGTGCTAATTGTCATTAGTACTGCCCCTGCAGCCGGACTTAACGAAACCCCCTGATTGTATAATACACCCGCCGCCAGAGGTAATGCTATCACATTATAACCAGTGGCCCAAGCCAGGTTTTGAATCATCTTACGGTATGTGGCCTTGCCGAACAAAATCAGGTTGACCACATCTTTGGGATTACTATTAACCAAAATAATTCCGGCAGTTTCAGCGGCTATATCGCTGCCGCTGCCTACGGCAATACCGACATCGGCAATGGCTAAAGCAGGCGCGTCATTCACCCCATCACCTGTCATAGCTACAAACTCGCCTTTACTTTGCAGCTCCTTTATTTTTTCGAGTTTCTGGTGAGGCAATACCTGGGCCATAAAACTATCCATTCCCAGTGTTTCACTCACGCTTTTAGCAACTTTATCGTTATCACCTGTAAGGAGAATGGATTTGATATTGTTCTGCTTTAAGGTTTTAATGGCTTCTGCTGATTCAGGCCGTATTTCATCTGATAATGCGATATACCCTGCCAATTCATTATTGATCAGTACAAACACAACTGTTTCGGTATCGTTAGCCGCAAAACCATCGGGGATAGTAATATTATTTTCTTTTAAATAACCCGGACTTACTACTAAGACCTTTTTGCCTTCTACTGTAGCTTCAACACCCTTACCGGTGATGGCGTTAAAATTTTCTGTCGCAGGAATAGTGAGGGATAAGTCTTTTACCTTCTGCAGGATGCCTGTTGCTATAGGATGTTCTGATTGTTGTTCTAAAGCAGATGCAAAACGAATGATCTCGTTTTCAGGAAGCCTCACCCCTAACCCCTCTCCAAAGGAGAGGGGAACTATTTTTGATACCTGAAATTTTCCTACCGTAAGCGTACCTGTCTTATCAAATACGATGGTAGTGATTTTTCTTGAATTTTCAAAAGCTGTTCTGTTCTTGATCAGTAAGCCATTTTTTGCGGATAGAGCCGTTGATTTTGCAACCACCAATGGCACTGCCAATCCTAAAGCGTGCGGACAACAAATTACGATGACCGTGACCATTCTTTCCATAGCAAATGATAAGGTTTGTCCAGTTAAATACCAATATAAAAATGTACTAATACCGGAAACGAGAGCAATTACAGTTAACCATTTTGCTGCCTTATCTGCAAGCAACTGTGTTTTGGATTTTGATTTTTGCGCATCATCTACCAACTTTATTACTTGCGAGAGATAAGAATCCTTGGCAGCATGTGATACGGTAACCTTGATGGAACCATTCCCGTTAATTGCGCCTGCAATTACTTTATCCCCTTTACCTTTTTGTACAGGCTTTGATTCACCTGTCAGCATGGATTCATTGAGGTAACTTTCCCCTTCTAATACTACTCCATCTGCTGCCACTTTTTCGCCGGGTTTAACCAGGATAATGTCATCCTCTTTCAGCGTTTCGGTCTTTACATCATGTACCATATCCGGCCCGTCCGAACCGGCACGGGCGGGCATCACCATATGAGCATCAGCGGGCATTAATTGTATTAATAATTCCAGCTCTTTAGATGCTCCTGCAATAGATTTCATTTCGATCCAATGCCCCAAAAGCATGATGAGAATCAGGGTTGACAATTCCCAGAAAAAATCCATGCCTTGCAAACCAAATACAATGGCTACGCTGTAGATGTAGGCCACTGTGATGGCAAAGCCAATCAAAATCATCATACCCGGGCTCTTTGTTTTTACCTCATTCACAAACCCTTTTAAAAATGGCCATCCACCATAAAAAAATACACCTGATGATAAGGCGAATAAAATATACGAAGAACCGCTAAACTGCCAGTCTACACCAATGAATTGCTGTATCATTTCCGATAAAAGCATAATGGGGATGGTAAGTGCGAGCACGACATAGAACCGTTTTTTGAAATCAGTGATCATCATGGCATGATTGTGGCCTTCATGCCCCATTGAAGGATTAGAACCATGCTTCATCATGCTGTGATCCATTTTAGAATGGTCCATTTTTTCTTCTTTAGGAGTAATTTCTATATGATGCTGATGTTTTTCCATTTGGTTATTAAATCGATACTACTCATATTATTGCATACCACCAGTTTCAAACCAATAACTTATGCCATTGGGGCCTTTTCCAATGAATTGAATCATTTTTTTAAATTTAAACTGATGAAATAATAAAATCATTTTAAGTCAATTTATATTGTAGCATCATGCCATCATCTTCGTGTTCCAGATTATGACAATGAAAAACAAAGACTCCGGTTAATGTTGAAAATGGGATGAGGATCTTTACTATTTCACCGGGCAGCACTAAAACAGTATCCTTCCAGCCACTTTCGGATGGAATAAGTTGTCCCCGGCCACCGCTTCTTTCCCATACCTGAAAATGTACACCATGCATGTGCATGGGATGAGGTTCATCGCCCTGCGAATTATCAAATACCCAAATTTCCGTGGTATTGGCAGCAACAGTTTCATCAATCCTGCTTTTATCATAGGTTTTTCCATTGATACGATGCATACCCGTCATATTCATACTGCCGCCCATTTTCATTGCACTTAAAAGGAAATTTCTTGTTTTCGAAGAAGATGTGGGAGAGACTGTACCGATAGATGAAAGTGAAACCGGTACGGAAAAACTATCGCTTACAGTTCGGTTTATTTTAAATTTCAGAATTTTAAATCCCTGTTTGCCTTGTGCTTTGCCGGCATTATTAAATATTTTGCTTTCTAAAAAAACTTCTGTACCTATGGTAAGCCCGGAAAAATTGACTAGTGTTATGTTAATTCTCAATTGACGGATAAAGTCTTTTCAATTTCACTCGTGCTTCTTTATTTGTGAACTGCCAATTTATTTTACAGATTTTATTATTTCTTTGATTTTGCCAGGCACTAACTTGCGCGGCTATTTC
>NZ_JAUXXZ010000015.1 GCF_030684675.1 Daejeonella sp.
CCGGATTAGAAAAATTGTTTCCATTGTTAGTGGAGGTAATGCAGTAAATCTTTTCCCCCTCACCGTATACCATTCGTATTATGCCCTTTGTATCAATACCAACATTGGGTTGTTGACCGCGTATTTCTGCAGCTTCAGTTGCAAATGGGATAACCAAAAAGAAAAATAGAATGAATTTTAGCATAGGTGTCTAATTTTTATAAAGATACCTTCTTCTAACAAGATTAAAGCATACCTGAATTGTAAATTTAGTATCAATACTGATAAATACAAAGCCTTTTGTTTGTGTATACTAAAAATCAAGATAAAAATAATCAGACACTTTTCTCATTATTTTTATTTGGACTTAATACAAATAAGTATTAATTTTGCCTCAAACCTAGAGAAAATGAAGAAATATATACTCGTATTCGCATTGTTCTGCACCATTGAATTTGTACATGGGCAGACCTCATCCATCACTGGAATAGTAAAAGACCCCGGCGGCTCTCCCGTTAATTCTGCTACAGTCAAACTGAACACTAGTCAAACGTCCATTACGAACTCCAGGGGCGAGTTTAGGATAAGTGGCCTAAAACCGGGCAATTATAAACTGACCATATCCAGTGTGGGTTTTCAGCCTAAGGAAGAAACGATAATACTTACAGATGGGGAAACAAAGTCTCTTGACCTGGCATTGGCTGTAAGCCGGGAATCATTTCTAAATGAGATCATAATAACCTCGCGGAAAAGGGAACAACTTAAAGAAGATTTTACATCGGCCGTTACTGTAGTGAATACCAAAACTATTCAGGAACTTCAAACTGTAAGCAATAATGCCAGTGATATTCTTGCTGCTGCCGTTCCTGGATTGGGGCTGTCGTCCGGGTCCAGTAGTAACTGGGGGCAAAACTTAAGGGGCAGACAGGTTCTGATCCTGGTTGATGGTGTATCCCAGTCTACCCCTTTGAGAAACGGTTCTGTTGATATGCGAACCATTGACCCCGGTGTTATTGAACGCATCGAAGTAATTAAAGGCGCGAATTCAATCTACGGCAATGGAGCCGCTGGCGGGATCATTAACTATATCACCAATAGCAATAAAAATCTCACTCAAAAAGTTGGATTTAAAACTGAAATTGCCTCCACGGGATCTCTGGTTAATCCTAATGGTACTATTGGAGGGCGCCTGAACCAATCGGTATTTGGTAAAACAGGGCAGTTTGATTACACTGTGAGTGGCAGCTATGAGCAGACCGGGAAAGCCAAAGATTCTGAAGGAGACATTGTAGGTCCAACTTATGGCTTAAGTAATAACAAGATTTATAATGCCTTTACCAAACTGGGCTATCAAATAAACACCAATCAGCGCTTACAATTAAGCTATAATTTTTTTAGCAGCCTGGAAGAAACTAATCTTAAAGAAATTATGGGAAGCCGCAGAGATGGAAGAAAAACGTTGGCAATTGACGGTACAACACCGGGCGATCCGCCGGGTACACGCTGGAACCATAATGCTTTATTAAATTACAGCAATAATAATTTACCCGGCCACACCAGCCTCTCTATAAATAGCTATGTTCAGGATTTCAACACCTTATTTTTTTATAGTACTAATTTCGAAAACGGAGGACAATCAACTATCCAGTCCTCTAAAAAGGGTATCCGGGCAGATTTCAACACTCCACTGGCCTCCAAACATAACCTTGTTGCAGATGTAACTTATGGATTAGATGTGTTAAACGATGTGACTTCTCAGCCCCTTTTGGATGGAAGAACCTGGGTTCCTAAAATGGACATGTTAAGTAAAGCTCCTTTTATGCAATTGCAGGCAACCCTGTTCAACGATTTTGTGATTAACGGGGGTTTACGCTATGAGAGTATGAATATAGGTGTTGAAGACTATTCGACTTTAAAACCTTACAACGCACAGACTAAAACATTTGGAACCAGCGTGAATGTAAAGGGAGGAGAGATTAATTACAATAATCTGGTATTCAACAGCGGATTGAGATATAATAGGTTTGAATTTTTTAAGCCATATTTGAATTTCTCGCAGGGTTTTTCTGTTGCAGATCTCGGGCTTCTACTGAGGGGCGCAAGAGTGAACGATATTGCCAGGATTCAAACTGAACCCGTTATTATCAATAATTATGAAGCCGGCTTTGCAAGCGAATTTAAGGCTTTTCGCTTTGAGGCCTCGGCTTATATAAGCAAATCGGAACTGGGTTCCAGTTTTATAGAACAAAATGGGTTTTACGTCATTACCCGGCAACCGGAGAGGGTCCATGGGTTTGAACTGGCCGCGGATGTAACTGCGACTAAAAACATTACTTTCGGCGCAAGCTACAGCTTTGTTGAGGGCAAACGTGATGGCAATAATAACGATCGGTACACAGATGCACAGGATACCTATCTTGGCGGTGAGCGGATTACCCCACCTAAATACACCACTTATTTAAGGTATTCCCCCGGGTCCCGATGGAACATCCGAACAGATTTCATAGCTTCAGGTGCGCGTGAACGATTTGTACCAAATGCTACCGGAGTTTATAAAACTTACGAAGGCAAAGTTGATGCTTATGAAATTATTAACCTGTCTTCCTCGTACAAGACGACTAAGTCAACTACTCTTAAATTGGGTATTGAGAATCTTTTGAATGCAGACTATTTCCCTGCCCGGTCACTTTGGCCCAGCCTGGACCAGTACTATGTAAAAGGCAGGGGTTTGAGCTTTACTATGGGACTGGCTGCTCAATTTTAAACATATATCAAATCGCGCCCGGAAGGGTGCTATTCCCATGAGCGCTAAAAAGGTTTATCAGATTCATAAATGGAGCGGGCTTTTAGCCGGACTTTTTATCCTGCTGATGGGTGTAACCGGATCAATTCTTGTTTTTCATGAAGAGCTTGAAGCATTAGAGTACCGCAAGGAATGGACGATCCCAAACAACAAGGCTGTACGAATTGATCGGGCGCTAAAAACCGTAATAGCAAAATTCCCCGGCTGGGATATCCGGCTTCAACGCTTTTCATCCCGTCCAACTCATACACTGATTTTCCAGCTACGAAGGCCTGACGCCCGATTAATCATTTTTGTCCATCCCTCACAAGGAAATATCATAAAAGTGATGGATCAGAAAGACGGTAAGGTGTATTGGATCTTAAAATTACATTACTCATTACATTCGGGCATAATTGGCGAATCCCTTATCCTTCTGGTGGGACTAACTTTCATCCTTTCCCTGGTAACCGGGCTTATTGTTTATCGAAAGGCTTTGCTAGATATACTAACTTTCAAAACAAGGTTTCTTAAAAAGAGGAAAAGATCACTTGTATCATCTCTTCACCGATATGTCGGAGTTTGGGCTTTAGTTTTTAATTTATTAATTGTTTTAACCGGAACCGTTATCAGTTTTGAAATTGTAAAGAGCGGAATAAAAAACAAATCTGCAATTACATCCTTGCCAGATACTCCGAAAATAGGCATTTCGGTTGATCAGATTTTAAAAGAGCTGCATATGAAGCAGCCCGATTTCAATCCTTCATATATCAGGTTTCCAACGCTAAAAGGAAATCCAATCATCATTGCCGGGAAAGTAACTGATGAAGCTATCCTATACAGCAAGTTCTACAATACGGTAAGTGTGAGTCCCGTCTCCGGTGAAGTGAGTGCATTGCAGATAACCAAATCATTATCAAGCCTGGTGAGAGGTATTCATTTTGTTGAATATGGAAACCTATGGATAAAGCTCTTCTTCTGCCTGGTGGGGATTTCCGGGCCTGTTCTTTCCATCTCTGGTTTTTTGTTATGGAAATGGAAGAAGAAAGCATAATATGAAGAGCTCCTATCCCCACAGTCCTGAAATTTATGGTGTGACATAATTCCACGATCTGAGATTGTAATTTATTCGCTCCATTTTTTAAACTCCTCAATTTCCATTTTCTGATCAGTTATAATTTTTCTGGCCATTGCAATAAGTACCGGATCTTTTCCAAATTGAACGAATCCTTCCGCCATCATGATGGCACCGCCGTGGTGAGGAATCATCGTCTGCACAAAGTGCTTGTCGGTTGCAGCACTTTGATCCATTTCAGGCATATCCATCATCATCTTGTCCATTCCGGATTTCATCCCGGAACTCATCGACATAGATCCCATGCCCATATCATTACTATCCATGGAAGAATGATCTTTTTCAGTCTTAGAGGCATTATTTTGACATGCTGAAAAGCTAAGTGTGAGTGTAAATACACCAATAATTAACGAATTCGTTTTCATAATTGATAATTAGAATTGATTGAACAATATTAAAGAGGGCTTTGCTCTATATCAAAATTTTATGATTAGAACAGCGTCTTTAGATAGACATATCATAATGGTTTTTGTTCTGATTTTTATCTTTCAGGGCAAGGTCAGACCGATTGGCACTTAAAACCGGGAAATGGCATCAGAAAAGTAATAAATTACCGTCATTTCGACACGCTGGCTATTATTTGAACAGTATTCAAATTTATTTGCGTGGAGAAATCTGTTGTTGATTAAACCCGGAGTTCTAATGGGCAGATTTCTCCTCGCCTGAAATTCCGTGTTCACAAGGCTTTACAGGTGGCTCGTCGAAAAGACGGGAAATATAAATTACCGTCATTTCGACACCCCTAATCGGAGAAGGGTTACAAAAAAATTGAAAATAATTAGTGCATCATATTCATTGCTTTTCTTTTGCCCAATTGATCAAGGGCGGTTCTAAAGCTTTGCGCCAAAGTAGCCGCTTGTCCTGAGCCTAAATAATGCAGGAATATCATTCTTGGATTATCGCCCAGCATATGATTGTGAAGAGCAACAACTTCAATGTTATTCGACCGAAGCGATTTAACTACATCGTTAACTTCATGTTCCTGCATTGCAATATCACCGGCTATATAAGCCTTATCCATAGATCCCGTAAACGATGCCCACGAATTTAAACCAATAGCTGCTGTCATCTCAGCTCCCATAGCAGTTATTGTCAGATCGTCCCGTCCAATTGTATATTTAATTGTAGGGCCATTTACTGCTGCGTCGTATTTTACGATGCCGTTAAGCTGTGCTACGTTGAAAATATCACTACCCATTTTCGCGGGAGGAGGTCCTGCCGGAGGTTGATTTCTTGGTGAGATTTTGGTCTGTGCTATGGCATTTGCATATTTTTTTGCGAGTTCTTCGGGGGAGCCCATTCCGTGCACATGCATATAAAATATTCGAGGTTCCTCGTAAAAGAAATGATTGTGTATCGCACTTACTTCCAAACCATTTGCATGAGCAGCAGATATCAATTGATTCACTTCTTCCTATAGAAGAACACAGTCACTCATTAGAACTGCAGATCTACCATTGAGGGTTCTTTTAATCGAAACCCAACCTCCAAAACCAAATGGAATAGGAACAGCCTCGCCCTTCATGGTAACCTTTAAATCGTTTCTTGGCAAAGGTATGGTGTGAGTTGCTTCCGCCTCTTTATATGTTCCTTTCTTTCCTATCGCAGCTTCAATGGATGTTATTTCTGCTGGTGTCAATTGAGGAGTCTTCTTTGCCTTTTCAAGAAAGGAAGCGTCGGCGGTTTTCAGATCAATAACGCTTGCTCCAGTAAGAAGCGCGCTTGCTTTGAGCCATGTTCTTCTGGATAGTGTTGATATCAGGGCATTTTTCATAAATTGGATTTTAGCAAATAAAGATCGGGATTCCCTTTTTAAAAAGGGAGTCCGATTGTGCACTCTATTTTTGAGTGCTCTCGACTAACGCACTCGTTTGTCCGGGTTTTTCACGGAGATCACAAGGTATACTCGCCTTGTAATCTCAGGGTAACAACGATATCCTTATCACTATTATTCCGGAAAAACCAGCCATGTTTACCTTCATAAGGTGAGAGGAAGGTACCTACCATATTATTAGAGTAAGCGATTGTATAGCTTTCAAAATAAACCGCTTTAGCTTCTTTACCCTGTTTTACCTCTCCATGAAAGTCAAAATAAACCGTCCCCGTGTCAGTGACCCATTCGTACTTCATTGTACCGTATTTCAGCATATTAATTTTGTATTCAATTCCCTTCCCGGCAGGCACGGTCACTTGAACACTGTCATTTCTAAGGGTAAACTGTTGAACCGGAGCTGGGTTGTTGGCCTCTGCAGGTCTTGGCACATCAGGACCAGAGCCTGCTTTTTCTAACTTGATTAAAGGATTGGATTGGACAGTCTGGGTGGATGATCCTGCATCGCCCAAGGCTTCCTCGGCAACATAAAGTCTGCTAAAACCAAACAGCTTACCCGCACCCGTTGGATCCATCCCATATTCTGCGGGCAAAACAGCTGTAATTAATAACGTAATTCCTAAAACTAAAGCGATAATTGTCGATTTAATAATTGCATTTTTTCCTAAAACAGGATGATTCATTTCTGACATGATATCTAATAATTAAGATGTAAAATATCCGGTTAACTGGTAACCCAGTAACAAAAACCCCGCTGCCATCAGCATCGTATTGGTAAGGGTAGAAAACTTCATAAAACTGGAATGTCTGCGCCATACACTAATGATGATCAGCACAAAAGCGAGAGCGATAAACTGGCCTATTTCCACACCAATATTAAAGCCTATTAGATTGGTAAAGAGTCCTTCTTTATCAAATTTGAACTCCTGGAGCTTGCTGGCCAGACCAAAGCCATGAAATAATCCAAAGATCAATACCGCCGCCTTTGTGTTGGGTTGAGTTCCAAAAAACCGTTTAAAACCTCCTAAATTATCAAAGCCCTTATAAACTATTGAAAGAGCAATAATGGCATCAATAAGAAAAGCATTGATAGAAATATCTGCCATGACTCCCAAAAGCAAGGTTAAGCTATGTCCGATTGTGAAAAAGCTGACATACAGCAATACTTCTTTGGGACGATACAGAAAAAAAATAACCCCTACCAGGAACAGCAAATGGTCATAACCTGTTATCATGTGTTTGGCGCCGATATATAGAAATGGACCAAAGGCTACTCCCTCATTGCCAGATAAAAAAGTTTGTGTATCGCCATCGACGCCGTGTGCCGAAACGTTATTACTGATACTATATAAAAGAAGCAATACAGTTATTGATGCTATTTTTTTAAAATTCATAATCTTCCGCTCAACAATCAGCTCCTTCCCCCCTGGTAATTTAAGAAGGGAAGAAGAGATTGAATTTCCTTAATGTGAATGGCCGTGAGCTGCATCTGCGCTATCTTTGGCCGTTTTATCCGAGGCAGCATTTGTACTATCGGCCATAGTGGAAGCAGCGGTATCGGCAGACATTTCCATTTGTTGCATTGCTGTATCTGACGCAGCGTCTGATTTCTTTTCAGTGTTACTTGAACAGGCTGTAAATAAGCCTAAAGCTACTGTTGTAAAAAGGAATAGTTTTTTCATGTGTTTGTTTTTTAAGATTTAATTTAATTGATAATAAAAGTAAATGAGCGATGATGATAATTTAATATTTCCGCAAATAGTTTTTTTTTTAGGAACCGTTGTTCTGGTTAAGATGATCTCATCTAAATCATCCGTTAACGGATACTCCTATCAGATTGCCAATACCAAATGTAATTGCAGCAGCAATCAAACCAAAGAGCACTTGTCTAAATCCCGAGTACCAAACATTTTTCCCTGTAAATAAGGTGATGGCGGCTCCAATTAAAAATAAGCCGATTGCACTCGCTGAAACACTAATTAGTATAGCTTGTATTCCACTGAACAACATAAATGGCAAAACAGGAATAACGGCTCCAATGGAAAATAATATAAAAGAATAAACAGCTGCTTCAAAAGCTGAGCCCTTCAGCTCTTCTGCATTAATCCCTAATTCCTCTTTAATTAATATTTCATGAGCATGATCTTTATCCTTCATAATATCAGCAGCCATTTGACGCGCCTGCTCTTCGGGAATACCTTTTGCAATGTATATTAAAGCTAATTCCTTTAATTCCCCTTCCGGATTAGTTTCCAACTCATCCATCTCTATTTGCATTTGGTTTTCATATAACTCTTTTGAACTGGTTACAGAGATCCATTCCCCCAACGCCATAGATAGCGCTCCTGCTAATAGGCCAGCAAGCCCGGCCAATAAAACTTCTTGTTGTCCGGCAGTTGCTCCCGCTATTCCCATTACCAAACTAAAATTGGAAACTAACCCATCATTTCCTCCCAATACTGCGGCTCTGATCGCATTTCCCCCAACTGAACGGTGTCGGCTTTCAAATCTTGAAAGTTGTGTGCCATTCACTTTTGTCTCCTTCTCAAGGATTGTCCGAAGTATTTTTACGTGATTTGTTTCTGTACCTGTTATTTCTTGTTTGTTCTTGTTTTTTGTGGCAATAATAGCATTTGCTATGCTTTTTTCCGTATCCATTAAAACCCCTAAAACGTAGTCATACCCAAATATTTTGCCAATAGTATTTAACGTTTTTGCTCTCCAGGAAGGTTGCATCAGGTTCTCAAAACTTATATTCTCTTTTTTTGCAAAAGCCTCTGCGTGACTTTTCTCAATGTCGCTCATTTGTCTGAAAACATTTGCAATCGTCGCATCAGGCTCATGCTCAGCAAGTTTTTGATATAGAAACCATGCATCAATTTCTGTCTGTATATTTTTGTTTTTCATGGGTACGATACTTTATATTTCTTGATTATCTGTTTTGATAGTTTATGACACATTATCCCTCTGTTAATAAATTGACCGGGCAGGTATTTGCCCTATGCTGAATTTTAAAACCAAATTTATATAGTTTGAATAGTTGCATATAATTAATAACGAATACTGATGCCTGCACCGGTTCCGTAATCACTATCATGCAAAGTGCTGATTGAGAAAGTACGGGTAACAAAATACCGTAATCCCAGCGTGTATTCTTTGTCAGTGTTCACCCGGCCGTCAAAAAACAAACGGGTAGTAATTGGCATGTCCCTGCGTTGCAATTGTGCCCGCAGGCGGCCCGTTTGATCTACCCGTAATTCTGTTTCAATGAAAAAAGGCAGTAAATACAATAACCCAGCTTCAAACGCCTTCCGGTTATCTTTTGTGTTTTTAATTCCTCCTCCATTCAAACGGTTATCATAGCCTATAAAAGCGGCCAGATAATCTCTTTTATCTAAGAACCGCAACAAGTGGGTTTCTGTTTCGTAATCACCTTTCCAGTTTACCCGGCCATCAAAGCGAAGCTGGTTTTTATTGTTGGAGACAAAGCCTTCGAGCCAGGCGCCATTAGACAGCACATTCAGGTCGGCCCATTTCGAAATAAAATTGTCTTCTTTCTTCAACACTTTGTAACCGGTTTTGGCAAATTCATTTTGCTCTGAACCTTCGTAGCTTACAATGCGGGCCATACCAGTAGCCATGTGGTATAGAATATGGCAATGAAAGAACCAGTCTTGCTCTTCATTAGCTAAAAACTCAATGGTAACCGTTTCCATTGGTTGTATGTCAAAAGTATGTTTGAGTGGCGCATACTCGCCCTGGGCATTTAAGAATCGAAAGAAATGGCCATGAAGGTGCATAGGATGGCGCATCATGGTGTTGTTGAACATCTTAAAACGCACAACCTCACCTTTCTTGATCATTATTTTATCGGCTTTCGAGAGAGGCTTATCGTCAAACGACCAGATATAGCGCAGCATATTACCGGTAAGTGTTAAAGGAACTTCACGCACCGGTAAGTTTTTGTCAAAAGCTGTACGCTCTACAGATCGCAGCATATCGTAGGTAAGCGCGCCTGCGCTTTTCTCGTTTTCCATCTTCATTCCAGGCATGTCCATTCCCGGCATGGATGGGCTTTCCTTTTTAGCGCCCATGTCCATCCCGTTCATTTTTTTGGTGCTGTCCTTCTGCTGCTGCATATCCATTCCTGGCATGGAGCCGTCTTTGCCGGCACTTCCCATGTCCATTTTATTTCTTTCCCGTAGCATGGCAAAATAATTAAGCTTAGGAATGTCAGGTGCATCTATCTTTTTTCCGCTCCCAAAATAAACAGAACTATGTCCGGAAATATCAGCAGAGGTGGCTCTTAGTTCATACGCACCTTCAGCCGGAATAGTGATCAACACATCATAGGTTTCCGCAATCGGAAAATCAATTTTATCTACTTTTACGGGCTCCACATCTTTTCCATCTGCTGCTATAATGGTCATTGGCCCGCCTGCAAACTGCACCCAGAAATAAGTGCCAGCACCCCCATTGATAAGCCTAAGCCTGACGGTTTCCCCAGCCTTAAATTCAGGATACTCAGTTACCTGCCGTCCGTTGGCCAGAAAGGCATTGTAGTACACATCGGAGACATCCATTGGCGGCATCCGGCTCCACTCCTGTTTCGCCTTATCGCCCAAATAGCCTTTTACCAAAGCCTCTCCCCAGCTTTGCACTGATTTCCTTTTGATGCCATACCATTCGTAATTTGCTTTTAATGACCGAACTACGGTCGACATACTCTCATTGGTCCAGTCTGCAAAAAGAATCACTTTTTCCTTTTCAACCCGCTTGTTCTTTGGATAGATCACAATAGGCCCGTAGAGTCCTACCTGCTCCTGAAGCCCCGTATGGGAATGATACCAATAGGTGCCGTTTTGAATCACAGGAAAAGAAAAAGTGTATGTGCTTCCTGCTTCGATCGGAGGTGTGGTAAGATAAGGAACACCATCTGCCACGTTAGGAAGCAGCAAACCATGCCAATGCACGGATGTCTCTACCTGCATGAGATTCTTTACATGAATAACGGCCGTATCTCCTTCTGTAAAATAAAGCGTAGGCGCAGGTATTGTACCATTAATCGATATAGCGGGTTTTAATTTACCTTTTGCAAACGTAACCATCGTGTCAGTAACATTGAGAAAGTATTCAACACGTTTACCTGAACCGGTGTCCGCGGATTTTGACATGTTCATGTTTTGCATGCCACGCTGTTGTGCCTGGCCAAAACCAGGAATTAATGCTATTATAAGAAGAAGTTTTTTCATATTAAGTGCTGTTAAAAGAAGTAATTTTTCATGTTACTGCCTTTATTATTTTAGAACGTTTACTGCTGGTTTAGAAAATTTATATTCTGGGTGTACCTCTAATATAGATCAGGGCCTCCTGAATATTCAATTCCCGGGTGCCGTTTCCGGCTCTTATAAAAAAATGAGTGTTTTGCTGATGCTTTAGGAAGACAGGTGTTTTAATGCTGTTTACTTTAATCCAGCATACATCCTTCTCATTGCTGGCTACAAATGAAACACGTACATTTTTACAGTTCTCAGTTCCCAGATGTAATGAAACGGATTGCATAATATACTGTTCAAACCCATCCCTGCCATACTTCCTCAGGGTTTCATAATCTTTATCAAGTCCTACAATTTTAGCATCATCATCTACACCGATCAATAAATTTCCTTCAGTAGAATTCATAAAAGCTGCTATTGTTTTTAAGCCGGCAAACTCAATTTCTTTACTTGTTTTTTGTAAGCGGTAATCCCACCGAAAAGAAGATTTAAACTCTATGGAATTACATTCACCTTTTAATAAAAGATCCGAAATGGTTGCGTCCGAACTATTTCTGTGGTTATCTGCCCTTAAACGAAATATTAAATAGCCCATCATGCCCCCCATAAAAACAAATAATAGGAGCAAAGCTCCGCTTACAAAGTCAATTGCCTCGCGGTAAAAATTAATGGCAACCTCCTTAAAAGGAAGTTGATGCTTACCAAAATGATATTCAAATAAGATCATTATTAATGGAGCAAACACCAATAGCCCGAAAAGTGCTCCAGAAATAATCCATAACCACTGCTTTTTAACCTTTATCATCGACAAAAAAAATATTCTCTTAAAAACAATATCCCCGTCATTCAAATGCATCTATTATTTATTTCCAAGGGTACAATATTAACTATCGCGGTAAAACAACATTATTGTCCGAACGAATTTCCTTGTGCATAATTTCTCCGCCAAGAAGCCCGGCCCAGGCCATTAACCCTGCAGCAATAAGCGCAAGAATAAATACTATTACCGGCATCACCCGCAAAGTTTTTAAGCGGTTTATAAACAAAGCAGCAAGAGCAGTTACTCCTACAACAATCATAGCCCACTCCGCGATATTGGAGGCCTCTACATGCCGCTCAATAATAGCTTCATCGGCTAGCTTTGCATCCAGTATAAAGCGTTCAGCTCCTTCGCCTGTTTGCGTAGCTACAACAGCAAATACAGCCATTAAGGCAAACAGCCAGTAGGCCGCTTTAATGACGCCTTCGTTTTTTCGCAAAATGCCGTATAACAATATTAGAACAGCTATAAGACTTCCGGTGATCGGCAGGTGATTAACGATCAGGTGCCAGTGTGCAGGGTTGAGATTCATAATTTTTAAATTTAGTTTATATGTGATTTAAAAATAAGTATTATAATGCAAACCACTTATTCATTTTCATCTGAGTCCTTGAGAATTCCCTTTGGTTCTGAAAAACAAAATTCCTATAGTCAACAATGCCATTGTCATAAGCCCTCCTATTAAAAAATTTGAGTTTGGATAATATGTTCCCAGGAATCCGGCAATCGGATAGGCTATCGCCCACCAAAGATGGGAGAAGGCAAAATGGGACCCGTACACTTTCCCTTGTTCCTGTTCTTTAATGTTTTCCCCTATAAGAGTCTCGGAAGGAATCTCGGCAAGACTTTGACCTAAGCCCGCAATGAGCCATAAAAATAACAATGGATAGTAGCTTAAATAATTTGCCCCTGTTATTGCCAACCCTAAAAACAGCGCCCCCGTAATTAAAGAAACATTTCTTGACCTGGACTTATCTATGCTGCCTGATAAAAAAGCAGCTACCGAGGCACCAATCCCAAAAAAAGCCATGACCAGGCCATAATGGCTGTCGGTTAGCTGTAACCCTGTTTTTACATGTGAAACAGTATTTACCAGGATTTGTGCACCGGCAATAGCGGAGATAAATTCTATTGAAAGTGCAAATCGCAATAATTTATTTCCAAATAACAACCTGACACCTTTCAACACATCGTCCCAGGTAGAAAGCTGTTTTCCGGAAGATCTAGGCCCTTGCATAATATTCCCCGGCAAAGTCATTATCAATATTCCCGCTATTACAAAAGAAGCTGCATCAATAAAGAAAATCTGCCTTGCACCAAACCAGATCGCCATGATACCGGCCAGTGCCGGCCCCAAAAAACCTAATAACTGGTATGTTGCTGTAGATAAACCTACAGCCTGACGGTAAATTCCCTTATCAACAATGTGTGGAATGATGGCTTTATAGGTAGGGGTAAAAAATGCGTTAAAAACATTCAGCAGAAAAACCAGAACATAGATGTGCCATTGCTCTGTTATGAATGGGAAACAGGCCACAATAACCATCCTGATAAAATGGGTAATATAGAGGATCTTCTTCCGGTCAATTTTATCTGCTAATACCCCTGCAAAGGGAGAAAACAGGATAAAAGCAGTAACCCTTAACGTGAGAGCTGATGCCAGGATCACTGCTGAGTTCTCTTTCCCAAACTGGTAGGAGATCAGTGCAAGTCCTATCCAGGTAAAGGCATCGCCTAAAAGGCTGATCGTTTGCGCCAGGTAAAGCCTGGCGAAAACTCCGTTCTTTAAAACTTCAAACGGTTCGGTAAGAATTTTTAATTTATTTGCCACCTGCATCTGAAATTTTAAATAATGATTCTATTCTTCCACGTTTTTCATGGCAGACAGCAGTGCATAAGCGCCTTTTGATACTACCTGCGCACTTTTGTCAAATTGCTCGGGCAACACGACTTCGGTATAGCCCCCTTCTTCAATTCCGCGCTTAATCGGGATCATTTTAAAAGCATATCCATTAGCGTTGATTTTTGTTTGAATGAACAAGTAATCATTTCCATCTGCATTTACAATAGCTTCGCTGGGTACAGCCGATACTTCATCATCCGTTACAGAAATTAAGGCTTTGGCATACATTCCCGGAATTAAAACAGGATCGCTTGCATTCTCGATATGACAATGAACAGGTACTGTTCCTTCTTTCCCCGTGGATTTCCCAATTAAAAATACTTTAGCCACCCTATTATAATCAACAGCGTTTGCTAACGCGAAACGAATCGGCTGACCTACCCGTATTTTGTAGGCATCTTTCTCATACACGTTCAGGGCTAAATGAAGATCGCTTTTATTACCCAGTTCAAAAAGTACGTCAGTTGCATTGACATATTTGCCCTTATTAGCGTTACTAACGGTGACATATCCATTAATTGGTGAATAAAGATTGCTGGTTCGGGATATTCTGCCGGCCTGAAGACTGCTTATGCTGATACCTATCAACGACAGCTTCTGCTGCAAACCGCTCATTCTGGCTCTCATTATTTTTAATTCAGAACTAACCTGCTGAAAGGTCTTAGCTGAGTTGACATCTTCTTTCCGCAAGTCTTCCTGACGTTTATATTCCAATTGCAGGAACTCCATTCGGCTCTTACTTTCCAGGTATTCCTGTTGAATATCAATAAAATCGGGGTTCTCTATCACAGCAACGACCTGACCCTTCCGGACGGACTGTCCTGGTAATAACCCAGCGCTTCTGACATACCCTCCCAGGGGAGCGGATACTGATACCATGCTCTCAGGAGGCATATCCAGTTGGCCGCTTGCCTTGATCACATTACTGAGGCTACGCATTTCAACTTTACCTAATTGAATATCGGCTACTTTATATTGATCTTTTGTGAGGCTCACTTCGTCTGCTAGTTTTACGGCAACTTCTGTCTCTGCAGATTTTTCTTCCTTCTTTTGATTACAAGCTATGGCAGTTAAACCGATCATAGCCATGCATATTATTTTATTAAAATGTTTCATCTGTTTATAATTTTGTTTTTAATGGTGATGAAGCTTGCATGAGCTTATATTCATGTCGTTGTGCGAGCGGTAAGCTCATGCAGGTTTCATATTTAAAATTTCCTTTTGATCCGTTTATTTTTTACCGATAATATTTTCTATATCCAATACAGATTGATTGTACAGAAAAAGCTCCTGCATATAATCAGATTTTATCTTAATAGATATTGACATGCTCTGCAGGTACTGTAAATAAGCAATCTCACCCCCTTTAAAAGCCTTGTCCGCATTTTGAATGATGAGTTCAGCCTGGGCTAAAGCACTTTTTTCATAATAATCAAGCGCACTGTTATGCTTATTGTATTGTTGTATTAATTGTTGCAGTTCACCCTGTAAATTGGTTTGCTGGTATTGGAGGTTAGCAGCGGCTCTTTGCTCGCTGATCTTAGAAGCATTGATCTTCGCCTTGTTCCCGCCTGGCAGAATAGGAATTCCAATTCCAATCTGGAAACCCATAAAACGATCTTTTCGGGTAAAATTCTGCGGTATGCCGTTTACGTTTTGTAGTCCCTGAAAAGACTGGTTGAAATATCCTGCAGTGAAATCTGGCAAGCGTTTTGCCTTCTGCAAACTGGTTTCACTGCGACGGACATTGATCTCCTGCTCTAAAAATTTCAAATATGGATTTTGAGCGATCGCAGAACTGTCTTGTGGTATCTCAAGCGGACGTTTAACT
Source organism: Daejeonella sp. (assembly GCF_030684675.1). GTDB lineage: Bacteria > Bacteroidota > Bacteroidia > Sphingobacteriales > Sphingobacteriaceae > Daejeonella. Next base: position 15,558 of record NZ_JAUXXZ010000015.1, read on the forward strand.
AAGCGATCATCAACATTCAACCGTTCTTTGGTATTAAGCAGCGTTTGCAGCCGGTTTTGAGCGATCAGGATATCAGCCTGGTTTTGAATGATAGCATTTTTGAGCTCCATCAGCTGGGTTTCGGAGGTTACCTTTTCCAGCCGGTTACTTTCTCCGGTGCGGTAGCGAAGATCACTGGCTTTAACAAGGTTACTGTATAAGCTATCCTGATACGAAAAAAGCCTTTCTTTTCCTCTAAGATACACCAGTTCATAATAGACTGATTTCACCTGTCTGATCAATTCGTTCTCCGTGATAGCAAAAGATCGTTCGCTGCTTTTAATCCGCTGATCCGCCAGTCTAGACTGACTGCTGTAAACCGTGGGGAACTCTGTTTTTTGTGAGATAAGAAAATGATTGTCCTGATTACTGCTGTTGATCTGGCCCTTCTGGTAGGTGATACTCGTTCTGTCAAGATTGACAGATCCCTTTTTCAGGCTTTTTTGCAAATCAATTTCATATATCGCAGCTCTCAGGCTATTGTTATTTTTTACGGCTTCATCAATTGCCTGATCTAATGTAATCTTTCTTGCCGCTACACTCTGTGCAGAGGAATTTACCGGGAGCAACATCCCCCCGAATAGTAAAATCAAAATAACAGATAAGACATTGAGTCTTGGTTTCACTTCTGCAGATTTCTTTTTACGTTCAAATAAAATATATAAAACAGGCAACACAATTAAGGTTAAAAGGGTTGCGGTGATCAGTCCGCCGATAACTACCGTGGCTAAAGGTCTTTGCACTTCGGCGCCGGATGAATTGGAAATAGCCATAGGCAAAAATCCTAATGAGGCTACTGCCGCGGTCATTAATACAGGGCGCAGCCTGCTTTTTGTTCCGGTCAATACCCGTTCGTTCACGTCGGCTATGCCTTCCTTTTTCAAGCGATTAAATTCCGCTATTAAAACAATCCCGTTTAAAACGGCTACTCCAAACAGTGCGATAAAACCCACGCCTGCAGAAATACTGAATGACATACCCCGGATCATCAAAGCGAAAACACCACCAATAGCAGATAAAGGAATTGCCGTGAAGATGAGCAGGCTCTGAGAGACGGAACGGAATGTAAAGTATAACAATATCAGGATAAGAAATAACGCCACCGGAAGGGCGACCGCAAGCCGCGCATTAGCCGCTTTCAGGTTTTCAAATTGCCCGCCATAGGTTGTATAATAACCCGGGGGCAGCCTCAATTTACTGTCCAGCTTTTTCTGGATCTCTTCGACTATGCTCTCTACGTCACGATTCCGGACGTTAAACCCTACGGTTATCCTCCTTTTGGTATCATCACGCTGGATCTGGTTAGGGCCGTTTACAAAATCAACAGATGCGACTTCTTCCAGTGGTATTTGCTGACCTGTTCGTGTGGTTACATATAAAGCTCGCACGTCCTGCAAGCTCTGCCGATCCTCTTTGTCCAGCCGTACAACGAGGTCAAAACGTTTTTCTCCCTCATACACTACACCGGTCGCCTCCCCGGCGAAGGCTGTTTTAATCGTTCTGTTGATCGCACTAATATTCAGACCATACTGGGCTATCCTGTCTCTGTTATACTTTATCCTGATCTGGGGTAAGCCCGTAACTTCTTCCACATAGACATCATAAACACCCTCTACCGGTTTAATTAGCTTTCCGATTTTGGAAGCTTCACTGGTTAAGACATCCAGATCTTCACCATAAATTTTAATCGACACATCCTGTTTAGCACCTGTAATTAATTCATTAAAACGCATTTGAATGGGCTGTTGAAATCCAAAAGTTACCCCTGGGATAACTGATAAGGCTTTCTGCATCTTTTCAGCAAGCTCTTCCCTGGAGGATGCGCTGGTCCATTCGCTCTTTTCTTTCAGGATAATCATCATATCTCCGGCTTCAATAGGCATGGGATCTGTGGGTATTTCGCCGGATCCGATCTTATTGACCACCTGCTTCACTTCAGGAAACTGTGCCAGAATAATCTTTTGCGCTTTGGTCGAAGCATCAATGATCTGATCAATGGAACTTCCTGTGAGCACCCGTGTTTCAACTGCAAAATCACCCTCGTCGAGCTGAGGAATAAACTCGCCCCCTAAGCGTGTGAAAGCAAACAGGCTGACCAGGAACAATCCCACGGCAATAACCACAACACTAATTTTCTGCCGGATAGCCAGACTGATAACCGGCCGATAAGCCCGTTGGAAGAAATCCATCATGCGGTCTGAAAAATTCCTTTTGTGAGTAGTATTTTTACTTAAACCTAAGGCCGACATCATGGGAACATAGGTTAGCGACAAAATAAATGCACCTATAATAGCGAACATTACTGTTTGAGCCATAGGCCGGAACATTTTGCCCTCAATACCTATCAGGGCTAAAAGAGGCAAATAAACAATTAATATGATGATCTGGCCAAAGGCTGCTGAATTCATCATTTTACTTGAGCTTTCATAAACCTGCGTATCCATCTGATCCTGATCAAGCCTTTTCAAACCCACATGGTGATGCTTGCTCATGCTGATCCGGTGCAGCACACTCTCTACGATAATGACAGCCCCATCTACAATCAAGCCGAAATCAATCGCTCCCAAACTCATCAGGTTCCCTGATACACCAAAAAGGTTCATCATGGAAATGGCAAAAAGCATTGACAGAGGAATAACTGAAGCCACCACCAGGCCTGCCCGGAGGTTCCCCAAAAATAATATCAGGATAAAAATAACAATCAATGCACCTTCTATAAGGTTGGTAGAAACCGTACTGATCGCATTGTCGACTAATTTCTTACGATCCAGGAAAGGTTCAATATCTACTCCTTCTGGCAGGGTTTTCTTAATTTGCTCAATCCTGGCTTTAACATTATTGACCACTTCTGATGAATTAGCTCCCTTTAGCATCATTACAATACCGGTCACGATTTCTCCTTCCCCGTTCCGGGTTGCCGCACCATAGCGTACACTATTTCCAAACTGCACTTTCGCCACATCCCTGATCAGTACAGGTGTTGCATTATCTGTTTCGATAACGATCTTTTCGATATCTTCAATATTTTCAACAAGACCCTCACTCCGGATGAAATAGGCATTTGGAGACTTGTTTATATAAGCTCCGCCTGTATTCTGGTTATTGGTTTCTAAGGCATCAAAAATATTTGAAATGCTTATATTTAAGCTGCGCAGCCGATCCGGATTTACAGCGATCTCATATTGTCTCACATATCCTCCGAACCCGCTTACTTCTGCGACGCCGGGTGTACCTAAAAGCTGTCGCTTAACTATCCAGTCCTGGATAGTACGAAGCTCCATCGGGCCGTATTTCTTTTCATAGCCTTTTTTTGGATGGATCACATATTGGTAAATCTCTCCCAAACCTGTTGTAACAGGAGCCATTTCAGGCTTCCCTACACCGTCAGGTATCTGTTTGGCAGCATCGCCAAGACGTTCATTGATCTGCTGACGAGCCCAGTAGATGTCGACATCTTCGTTAAACACAACAGTTACCAGGGATAAACCAAAGCGCGAAAAAGACCGGATCTGTTTAATTCCGGGTATGCTGGCCATAGTTTGCTCAACCGGGAAGGTGATCAACCGTTCAGCTTCCTGTGCGGCTAGAGCTGGACTGACCGTGATAACCATGACCTGATTATCGGTAATATCAGGTACGGCGTCAATCGGGAGCTTTGTTAGTGAATAGGTGCCCCAACCTATTAAAGCTAGTGTGAATAATCCGATAATTAGTTTATTCTTTATCGAAAAGTGAATGATCTTATTTAACATTCGTATGAATTAATTAAATGGAATTTAATAGTAACAGATGCGCCACAGGGTTTTAAAAGACCTGGTTAGCAAATGCCGGAAGTTTAAGTAGATTACCCTACATGGGTATTAGTAATAACAAAATTTACCGGGGAACAGTTTAATATATAAATCTTCGGAGGTATATATTAATACGATTACAAAGTAAATTTAACAGGACGGGGGTGCCCTGAGGGAAAAGTAGGTTGTTTCAAGACTTGCTAAAATATGAATATCTTCCCTGAAACGTTGTTTTTTAAAATTGGCATACCATGCCGGGCGATATTCAGCCGTGAAAATTATGGGCGCATTGTAATGAATTTTTCTTAGAAGATTACTGGTTTTCTCCAAAGAAACCAAATAAACAAGGTTATGTTCTGCTGTGGGATGCTGGAATTCGGAAAAAGAATTTTGCAGATCTTTTAAACCGTCACCAGTGGATTGTGGTAGGGTAGCGCTTAGCTCCGGCAAGTCATGATCGGAATCGTGAAAATGGGGTATTACATCATGACCCATCATCACAAAAATCGATAGAAAAAATGCAATATGCCTTAAGATCTTCAAATTCTTGAATTATTTCGGGCTAAAATAGCTATTAAAAAATTAATAAACTATAAATAATAAAAGTTAAGCCTGATATTTATATCTCAAAGGGGTCTGCTTATAATTCAAAAGATTGATGCTCATTGAAGTGATAGGCGGACTGGTATTATCTGCCAAAATAATTGACTATTACGAGCAGCACGATATGCCTGCCTGTATCGGGGGACAGTTAACAGAGCCAAAACTGCAGAAGACACAACAATCACCCTTTTTAGGCTTCAAAACTGTATCGCAATTCGAACATTTGTAAAAGTAAGTACTGGCATCCGTACGCATCGTTTCATTCTTTTTGAAAACCACATTCAGGACATCGAATTGTTGTCTCTAAATTTATTGATTCTATCATAGGCTACAGTTCGTTCAACTTAGATTAGCTTATACCTAACCATCTTATTATCTTCCCAAACACAAATCACTTTGCCATTAGCCAAAGTATAAACACGTGGAGAAATGCCATTTCCTACCTCAGTGATCTTGTCTTTTTTGAGATCCATCACCTTAATTTTGTTTTTATCCTGCCATGATACGACGGTATT